>CBCSOX010000009.1:0-30728 GCA_965141735.1 uncultured Oscillospiraceae bacterium
CGCGTCGACAATACTTGGCTGGCGACGGCCTGGGAAGATAGTTCGATGCCGTCATGTTTTGCGGATTTAGCTCATCTGGTAGAGCGCCACCTTGCCAAGGTGGAGGTAGCGAGTTCGAGCCTCGTAATCCGCTCCATTTGAAACAGCACCTTGAGTTATCAATGTGCTGTTTTTTTGTCAGTTTATAAAATATGTATCGTTATTGAGCACGCTTATTTTGAGCATATGAGTTGGATATTCTTGATATTTATAGGATGTATAAGTTTGTCTCAGGTTCAGCGAGAATGGACAAGTGTTCTCTGTCTATAACTACGTTGGCTTTTATGAAGTCGATTGTTACTTGTTGCGCCTATGTCATGATAATGGAGATTTGAATAAGAATTAAGGGAGTTATTGGGGAGATGTATAAACAGTATGATCCTGAGGTTTTAAAATCGATTCAATCCATGCAATTGGAGATCTTAAAAGAAGTGAAACGAATTTGCGATGAACATAAGATTGATTATTTCATCATTTATGGGACTTTGTTAGGAGCTGTTCGTCATAAGGGGACAATTCCGTGGGATGATGATATTGATATTTGTATGCTGCGCAAAGACTATGAAAGTTTTTTAGAACTCTGCCCCACAGAGTTGGATCCGCAATATGAAATTGCAACTTTGGACCGTGATTTGAGCTATCCAATTCCAATTGTTAAGGTGCAAAAAAAAGGAACGCGTTTTGCCGATAAAAGCTATTGTTTTGTCAAACACCCTCTGGGAGTCTTTATCGATATTTTTATTTTGGATAATCTCAGCGACAATGAAATTGAAGCGAATAAACAGTTTCAGCAGGCATTGTTTTGGAATAAGCTCTTGGTTATACAAGCGTTGCCGTTCCCTGTGTTGAATGCTTCAGGGTTTAAGGGAAAGGCCATACATGTTGTGACAGCATTTGCCCATATCCTTCTAAAGCTTGTATCTAGAAACTTTCTTAACCAGAAATATTTATCTGTTTGTAAACGATATAATCAACAAAAGACAAGCAGAGTAATCACTTTTGCAGAACTAACTGCAAACATGAAGCCGATGGAGTTCAACAAATTGTATCCGCTTACTGATTTAATCTATGAGGATACAGTTGTTAAAGCGCCAAATCTATATAAGGATATTTTGATAGACTTGTATGGTGATTATATGCAGCTACCGCCAGATGATCAAAGAAGAAATCATTGCCCTTATTTCTTAGATTTAGGATCTGGGCAAGTATGAATTTAGGAGAAAAGAATGAATATTGTATATGCATCGAATGATTGCTATGTAAAACACCTCGCAGTGTCAATGTGTTCACTTTTTGATAACAATCAACACGCTGAGCAAATCACGGTCTATATTCTATCGGTTAATATTTCTAATGAGAATATATCGAAGCTCAAAGGGATTGCGGATCAATTTAAGCGGGAACTTGTTGTCTGCGACATGAGTGATTTAAAGCAAAAATTAGGTTTTAACGTCGACACCGGTGGGTTTGATATCAGTACTTTATCGCGCCTTTTTATTGCTAGCATCATGCCAGAACAAGTAGACAGAGCCATTTATCTTGACTGTGATACTGTGATAGCAGGTGATCTGCTCGGAATGTGGAATCAAGATCTAGGGGAATGCTCTGTAGCGATGGTTATGGAACCCACAGTGCCATTACAGATAAAGCAAGAAATCGGTGTTGCTAAGAAGGAAAGCTATTATAATGCAGGTGTCCTATTAATCGATGTGGCAAAATGGCGCAGAGAAAATACAGAGAAACGTTTGCTTGATTACTATAAAAGCAAGGGAGGAAAGTTGTTTGCGTGTGATCAGGATACAATTAATGGTGCGTTGAGAAACGAAATTAAATCTTTGCCTCCTTGCTATAATTTCTTTACTAATTTCAAATATTTTAGATATGGTCAGTTAACTAGAATGGTACCTGATTACGCCCAGTTTACTAAAGAAGAGTACCAGAATGCGCAAAAGAATCCTGTTGTTATTCATTATCTTGGGGATGAACGGCCCTGGAAAAATGGGAATTACAACCCTTATCGTAATTACTATGAGAAATATCTTGACAAAACGCCTTGGAAAGACTCTCCGAAAGAAACGGGGATGGAGATGTATTTGCTTGGTTACCATATTCTAAATATTTTGACTCCTATTGTTCCATTTTTAAGAAAAGCTGTTAATCGAATGTTTGGTATGCGAATTATTAATTCTAGAACAAAAAAAAGCAAGAAATAGGAACAGAAGGTGTTCATATCGAAGTGAAAGACCAAAGGTTATCAAAAAAGAGCATGGGGTATTACACGATAGGAATGGTGTTTTACCTGTTTTGTCAATGGCTTACAACAATTATTGTAGTAAGGATCAATGGATACGGTGATGCTGGTAATCTCTCTTTAGCAATGTCGCTGTCCAATTCCTTTTCCAGCATCGCTTTATATGGGACAAAATCGTTTCAGGTATCCGACATTCAAAATGAGTATACATCAGGTGAATATATATCGACGCGTATCATCACCTGCACAGGATCTATTTTGGCTTGTGTAGTTTTTTTAGGAATCCAGCATTACACACCAGAGATTGTCGGATGTATCATTGCATTTATGCTTTTTCGTGTGGTGGAAGCGGTTGTCGATGTTTTCCAAGGAATTGAACAAAAAGCTTGGAAGATGGATTTGATTGGAAAATCATTTCTTCTGCGTGGTAGTGTCTCGATTGTGTCCTTTACCCTGATATTGTTGGTCTTACACAATTTGATACTTGCCATTTTGGCTATGGTCATCTCATCTTTTGTCGTAATCTGCTTATTTGACATTCCTCAGTCCAGAAAATTGGACTCTGTCCGGCCAGTCTTTTCGGCGAAACCGATTCGAAGGCTGCTATTGGCCTGCCTTCCCCTGACGATTAATACGTTCATTACCACCGGTTTAGTAACCATACCCAGACTATTTTTGGAGGGGTATTATGGGAATGAAATGCTTGGAATTTATTCTTCCATCGCAGCGCCGACAGTGATCGTTCAAACAGCAGCCACACTTATTTTTAATCCATTGATCACATTATTTGCAAACGATTATGCGGACTACAACAGAGACGATTTTGTCAAAAGACTAAAAAAGAGCTGTCTAATTTTAATTTCTCTTTCGCTTATTGCAATTGCCGGTGCTGCTGTTTTGGGGAAATTGGGTCTTTGGATTCTTTTTGGCAAAGATATTTTACCATATTTTTATTTACTGGTTCCAGTTGTTATTTATTCTACGCTTTATGTATGTGCTTGGTTTATTCAAATACTGCTGACAATTATGCGGGAGTTTAAGGGGCTTCTTGTGGGGAACATTGTCAGTTTAATTGCCTGTTTGCTGCTATCACCTTTTGTCGTCAAGGCGTTTGATATGAATGGTGTCAATTTAACGTTGATACTGTCTTCCGTGATACAGGCGATAGTCTTTGGTATTTTTGCTGTTCGTAGAGGAAAGGAACATTTTCTTGGTAGATAATTGCAGGATTTTGCATATCTCCTGTTTGCTTGTCTGATCGAAAGCTCTCCTGTTCCTCACAAATAAAATAGGTTAAAACTATCGGATTAGCCTCAAGACATTTGTTTTATCGTCTGACTCTGTTCAAAACAGAGCAGGCGGTATTTTTTGTCTAACGCAATAAAAATCACTTTGCAACTTTGCCGTTGACCGGCTCTTTCAACAGACTTTTGTTGACAAACAGACTCGAATCCGATAGACTAATGGTGTAACCATAGATGGAGGCGAAAGCTATGAAACGATTTGCTCTGATTCTGCTCTGCACGTTGTTGTGCAGTGGACTTACAGGCTGCTGGGACAAGCCGCAAACAAGCTCGGTTCCAGACGCTCCTTCCTCGGTCAGTGCACCGTTGAGCTCGCAGGAGAAAACATTTGCAGATCTTTTTCAGGATGAGCGTTACAGCGCCCTGTCCTGGCTCATGATGGAGGAAACAGATACCTATCGCCTGGCAATTCCACAGGTGAACGGCGACAGCTCCGAGGCCTCGGAAATTAATTTAAGAATTAAGACAATGTTTTACGATGAGGCAAAAACATTGGTTGAGGGAGAATTTTCTCCCACCACAGATGAGCCGTATGAGGTGATCCCCTATGTTGTCCCAAATGGGGATTTGATCAACTTGATGATTCTACAGACACCCACACAAGAGGTGCTCAGCGATGGAGAAATGTTTTGTGTGGCTTATGACAGGGTGAATCAGACTTATCTCACAGTTGAAAACGCCCTTGAGCAGGACGGACAGACCGAGCCGGAGATTCAGGCTGCGGCAGTAAAGGCTTATCGCACCGCTTTTCCCGAGGTTCTCCCCGAGGATATCGCATCGATCAGCGTGGAAGGGGTGCTCAATGTGGAGGGGCAGAATGAGTACATCTGCTACCTGTCAGAGTTTCCTCAGGGCGGGATCGAGTACCGTTATGTCATCGGCTACAGCCCGGCTTCGGGTGAGGTCTACACACTTTCCCGCTATACAGAATAGGAGGCCGGTGGAATGAAACAAATCAATTGGGGAATTTTAGCGGCCGGAAGGATTTCCGGCTGGTTTTGCACTGCCCTGCGCTCTGTAGAAGGGGCCAGGATTTTGGCGGTGGGTTCGCGCACCAGAGAGAAAGGGGAGGAATTTGCCTCCCGCTTTGGTGTTGAGCGGGTATACGAGGGATATGACGACCTGGTTGCCGATCCGGAAATCGATGTAGTCTACATCGGCGTGCACACCCGCTACCATTACGAAAACATCCTGCGCTGCCTGCGCGCCGGGAAATCGGTGGTGTGCGAAAAATCATTCACCATCAACGCTGCCCAAGCGGAAGAAGTGATTCAGTTGGCGCGGGAGAAACAGCTGTTTTTGATGGAGGCAATGTGGAGCAAATGCCTTCCGGTATACCTGCAGGTCAAGCAATGGGTGCAGGAGGGGCGCATCGGGGAAATCAAGATGTTTAAAGCGGAGTTTTTTACGCCGGGAAAATTTGATCCCCCTCACCGGCTTTACAACCACAGCATCGGGGGCGGGGCGCTGCTCGATCTCAGTGTCTATCCCGTCGCCTATATCTGCTCGCTGCTCGGGGCGCCCGACCGGGTGGATTCGACAGCCTACATCGGCGAGACCAATGTGGATGTGGACGACTCCATTGTTCTGCGCTGGGACAGCGGCGCATTTGCACACATCTGCTGTGGGTTTAATGTCGCCCAGGAAAATCCCGCTGTGCTCATCGGCTCCAAAGGCAAGATTACGATTGACCACAATTTTTTGAGTGCGACTTCGGCGCAGCTGCGCGACCTCAACAACGAAATCATCGCCGAGGTCGATATTCCCTATGAAATCAACGGCTATGAATACGAGGCGCAAGAGGCGACTCGCTGTCTGCTTGAGGGCAGACTGGAGAGTCCTCTAGTTCCGCTGGAGGAGACTCTGGCGACGATGCGGGTGCTCGACGAGTGTCGCAGACAGTGGGGCTTCCGGTTCGACTTTGAGTAATCTGATCGCTTGTTGAGCAGTTCCCCGCTGCGGTTGGGTGGGGGACGGGAACCGGATTACGGTCTACTGTGCTCAACGCGGACAAAGCTCCTGGTCACCAGTCAAGCGGCTGGTGACCAGGGGCTTTGTCTGCGCTGCCCGGATGCATCCTGAGCATCCTAGTGAGTAGGGATACAGTTTTGTGCACTGTAAGGCGCTCTGCGAACCGTCCCTGCGCATCAGAGCTGGTATCGTAATGATCAGTTACAGTGTTTCCTACGCGTAATCATCCCATAGATGCCGGGGCAGGGGCGGTTTGCAAAACACCTTATTTTAGAATTTACTCATAATATTTGTATAATAGTGGTGTTATAACATAGAATATAGGTTAAATCAAGACAACGAAATGATTGTATAGTATCCTCGTCTTAACAAAGCATAAGGGTTATACGGATGAAAGAAATAAATGAAATTGTCAGAGATATTCGGATTGCAAATCAATTCAGCCAGAAGGAGTTGGCGGCGAAGCTTGGAATCGCCCAGCAAACTTTTTCAAATTACGAGTCAGGCAAGGTGGAATTTCCTTTGCATGTGATCCTGGGCGTGGCGGAGCTGTTTGAAGTATCAACAGATTTTCTATTGGGCCGCAGCAGGATTCGGCATAGAATCGAGGATACGAACTTCAATAAACCGTTTTGTCCCGAAGTATCCGTTGGAGATTTTATCAGGAAGGCGCAGAGGCTGAGCAAGCTAGACCGCCAAAAAGCCAACGACTATATTGAATTTTTATTGTTCAAAGCTGAAAAGTGATCCAGCAAGACAACCAGACTAGAGACGAAAACCGAGCTTTTGCGGCGCAGCCAAGCAGCACAGCAAAACCTGGAATTGACAAATGCAAAAATCTGTGGTAAAATAAGACGTTCTATGTTCAGCGTACTTCGAATCGAAAAGATGAGTAACGGGGAAGCAATTCCCCGTTTTTTTAACTTGCCTGCATTGTGTTCCCTCTGGGACAGCGCCTGTCGCGCCACTCGGCGGCGAGTTAAACAGCTGTCGTATAATACTTCCAAAATATTATTTGAAAAGAGGAACTCAATGAATTCTATCCCATTTGCACAGCTCAATTTATCCGATGAAACCGGGCAGGCGATCGAGGCCATGGGCTTTGACAACGCTACCGACATTCAGGCGCAGTCGATTCCCCTCATCCGCGCGGGTTACGACGTGATCGGCCGTTCCCAGACCGGGACGGGAAAAACCGTCGCATTCGGTGTCCCAGCCGTGGAGCTGATCGACACAGGGGAGTTGCGCAACAAAACCCAGGTGCTCATCCTCTGCCCCACCAGGGAGCTTGCGGTGCAGGCCTGTTCTGAAATTGAAAAAATTGCAAAATACAAACGAGGGGTCCGGGCAGTCGACATTTACGGCGGCGCGCCGATGGACCGACAGATTATGCGGCTCAAACGAGGGGCGAACATCGTCGTCGGCACCCCGGGTAGGGTGATGGACCATCTCCGACGCCGCACCCTCAAGCTCGACCATCTCAAAATGATCATTCTCGATGAGGCGGACGAAATGCTTAACATGGGCTTCCGGGAGGACGTGGAGACCATCCTCAAGCAGACCCCCGACGAGCGCCAGACCATCCTGTTCTCCGCGACCATGCCCCCGGCGATCCTCGCACTCACCAAGCAGTATCAGAACGATCCCCAGCTCATCGAGATCAACCGCAAACAGGTCACTCTTGACAACATTGAGCAGCAGTTTTACGAGGTGCCGATGGGGCGCAAGATGGACGCGCTCGGGATCATCCTGCAGTACCACGATCCCGCCCTTTCAATTATCTTCTGCAACACTAAACGAATGGTGGACGAAGTCACCGCGTTTCTCGACCGCAGCGGGTACTCCGCGGAAGGGCTGCACGGGGACATGAAGCAGTCCCAGCGCACCAAGGTGATGGACAGCTTTAAGCGCGGCAGAACCAAAATCCTCGTGGCAACCGACGTGGCGGCTCGGGGAATTGACGTCAACAACGTTGACTATGTCATCAACTATGACGTCCCGCAGAATCAGGAATACTATGTCCACCGCATCGGGCGTACCGGACGGGCGGGCAAGGAGGGCAAGGCTGTCACAATTTGCAGCGGCCGCCGCCAGGTTGACGAGCTCTATCAGATTGTGCGCATGACCAAATCCACCATTAAGCGGGAGAGCCTTCCGAGCGGGCAGGACATCGAGCGCCGCAGCAATGAAGGGGTGGTCGCGCGGATGGAGCAAAAGCTCGCTGTGGCTGAAGAGCTTTATTACAAAGAGGTGGCTGAGGAGCTCGTCCAAAAAGGGTACAATCCGACTACCATCGCCGCTGTGGCACTCGAGATGGCGTTTGGAAAGCCCAAGACCGACTTTCCTGAGATCAAGCAGTTCCGCCCCAAAGCGGGGCTTCAAGGGCCGCGTGGGAGCTTCCGTAAAATTGAAATCAACATTGGGCGGGAAAACCATATTGCACCCAACCACATTGTCGGTGCCATCACGGAGCGCTCCGACCTCTCCGGCCGGGACATCGGAAAAATTGAGATTTATGACGACAAGACGATTGTAGCGATTCCAGACAGCCAGATTGAGAGCACCGTCAAGGCAATGGACGGCTGCAAGATCTGCGGGAAGCCCACTGTCACAGTTGCCCTCAAAGGCGGGGACACAGCAAAGCGCCCTGATTACCGTCCGGGTGCAAACCGCGGGTATCGTCCGAGAAACAACCGCAAACCGCGCACCAGCCGCAGAGGATAGCAGAAATATTAAAACCACCAGTTGAACTGGTGGTATGCGCACGCCCTGAAAGGGCATATCTCAAGGGGTTGACAGTTTAGCCCCGCATTACAATTACAGGCCGCTGTTTAAGCGGCCTGTTTGGTACTATAAAAGCGTAAATGTAAGACACCGACGGGCGTTTCACATTTACGCTTATTTTTTACAATCAGGGAGCAATTGACCTGGTGTGCAGCTTTTGGAGCAAAGTCTGCGATATAAAAACAGTTATCCCTTGTCGCAAAGGTTCGGTTCAGCAGATTAAAACCCGTAAGGACCGAACCAAGTTGAATCGCAATCAGTGCAGATGGAATTACAAGAAAAATCCAGGAGGATTGCATATGACAAGCGTAGGGATTGACGTATCAAAGGGCAAGAGCATCGTCTGTATCCTAAGACCGTATGGCGAAGTGGTTGCTTTACCATGCCAAATCCTGCACACAGGGCTTGAAACCAGTGCGTTGGCACTTCGTATCAAAGACCATAGGTGAAATAAGAATTGTGATGGAAGCCACCTGTGGCTTCCATCTTTGGCTGCTTTCCCACTGCAAAGAGGCCATGAATGCCTTATTATTTTTAACCACCCGCCTATACTTTTGAAAGGGATCTGCTCTTCTGCCAACACACTTTTGATGTATTCTGCAATCGCTTTTTTGCCGCGTCCGATTGTATCAATGGCATTCCCTCTTTTCCACGACAGACGAATTTGGCGTACCAAATTCAGTGCTTGGTAAAGTGCGGCATCCACCATCGCCCTAGAGTGCGTTTCATATCAGCACATTGCTGCCGCCTGAATCCCTGCGATTGCACCATCGGCGACGGCTGTAGCCACCTGTCTCACCTTTTTCACACAGATATCTCCTGCCGCAAATACTCCCGGGATTTCTGTCTGCATGGAGCCATCAACCGGAATATAACCGCCCTCTAACTTCAGCTCTGTGTACATCTGCGTATTCGGAACAATCCCTGCGTATACAAATACTCCACACTCTGCATCTTTTACAATCTGCTTCTTTCCTGTTTTGTTATCTGTAAATTCAAGTTCTTCCACCGCTTCGTTGCCGTATACTGCAGTAAGACTTGAATGTGGCATGATTTGGATAGTATCATGGGTACAAACTTTATCTTTGAATTCCTGTATACAGGCGAGTTCATCTTCCACACATACAATAATTACCTTCGCTGCTATTTCAGCCAGATAAAGAGCTTCCTTTACTGCTCCATCTGCTCCGCCGATTACATAAACAGTCTTTCCCTTGTAATTCAAACCATCTTTTGGTGCATTTAATCTGATGCCTTTCAGATTTTCCCCGGGAATGCCTAGCATACGGCCGGAACCGCCATTTGCCAGAATTAGAGTTTTGGACTCGTAACTATTTTGATCCGTAACGACTTTCTTGATTTCGCCTGTAAGCGTTGTCTCTGTCACAGTTTCATAACGAATCTCCACATCGGCACCGAGCGCCTGCTCCTTCATTCGTTCAGCAAATGTGGTGCCAGATTCTTCTTGCACAATTGCTGTATAGTGTGTAACAGTAGATACCGTTCCAATCAAACCACCCACCTGTTTCTTTTCCAACACCAAAACTTTTTTCCCTCTGCTTTTCCCATAAATAGCTGCGCTAATGCCAGCCGGTCCTGCGCCAATAATAATCATGTCGTACATTTCAAAATTCTCCTTATACATTAAAATATTAGGTAATGGTTAAAACCAGATAGATTGCAGCCGTGCGAAACTTATGGCTCGGTTTTATCCAGCTTGTTAAAATATGTCTAAAATTGATTGTTTCGAATCATACTTTATTCTCTCTCAACCGGACAGTTATCCGCATCTGGAGAGAAAGACCTAATTCGGACATTTTGTTTCCTCCATTTCACCTTTACATGGATTGCATATCTAAGATTCTGTGGGAAAGCTGTGCAACGATCTCCACGTTATCCCCTGCACCAGAAGTGCCGATTTCCATATTCGTACTTTTGGTTTGCGTATCTGTCGACGATCATCAACTACTTTTCTCGTTCAGGTATCCCATAACTTAAATTCGGTGGCATGCTTACGAGCATATGAATGTGGTCTGGGCAGGCTTGCGCCTCTATGACCTCTGCACTCTTTTGCTCGCACAATTTTCGCAATTTCTGCCCGATGTCTGCCTTACGCTTCCCGTACATTTCCTGCCTGCGATATTTCGGCGTGGTACTGGCATTTCTGCTTTGAATACCCTAAGGGGCAGGCTCTTTGCGAAACTGTTTGTGTCAGTCATTGACAACTTCTCGGTTTACCCTGTAATGAAGTCGCCGAACCTGCACCGATTCTAAACAAAAGTTGCAGGTTTTTACATGAAAGATTATGATTCTCACCGGCTTAGCCGGTGATTTAGTTGCACGTAAGCTACAAGCAAAAGAATCTTTTCCAAAGCCTTTTTTTCATCCTTGAAATCCCGTATAATAGGGGAGAGGAGGCGGTTTGTATGAACGGTAAACGATGGCTGGTGTGTGGTATTTGCATTCTCGCTGCGGGTTTGGCTGTATTCGCCTTGTGCGGAAGGCTCGGTTTGCTGCCGGAGAAGACCTACACCGCAGAGGATTTCGGCATTGAACGGATAGTGAGCCCCACCGACTGCAACCAAAACGGGGTGGACGACTACACCGACATCCTGCTCGGTGCGCGGGAGGACGCTCACCGCCACCCCCGTTACCACAGCGCCTATTACGCCGGGGGCTACCCGCCGGAAGACGAGGGGGTGTGCACCGATGTCATCTGGCGGGCGTTTGCCCGCGCAGGCTACTCCCTCAAGGATCTGGTGGATGCGGATATTGCCGCCAATATCGGAGAATATTCCCGGGTTGAGGGCCGCCCGGATCCGAACATCGACTTTCGGCGGGTCAAAAATCTCAGAGTCTATTTTGAGCGAAACGCGACGGTGCTCACCAACGATCCCGGAGAGATTTCTCAGTGGCAGCCGGGGGATATTGTGATTTTCGGGGAAAGCCACATCGGGATCATTTCGGATAAACGCAACCGGGACGGCGTCCCCTATCTCATCCACAATGCAGGGCAGCTCAAGCGGGAGGAGGACGCTCTGCAAAGCTACCACAGGCAAACGCCGATAGCGGGCCACTATCGGTTTAAACGGTAACTGTGGGGCTGCTGTGTGAACTGAGGGCGCATTGCGCCATTTGTGATGGGAAAACAGATGTCCCCCCACTTGCTCGGAGAACTGTCCCAATAGAATCGCGATCTGATGTGTCAAAAAGAAGAGCAGAAGTCTTGCAGGTCAACGCTGGGTTTCTGCTCTTTTCAATTGCTTTTTCCGTTTTGCAAAACACAAGTCATCCAGTGAGTTGTGCTTCCCAGGTTGTAGAATGGTCAAGAGGAGCAGTCAGTTTCGGGGCTGTCGGGAGAAAACTGTCAGGTGGGGATGCTGCGTCCCCTACGCCTTGCTTTTATGGTCCTGTTTTTTCCTCTCCACCCGGCAGAGGATGAGATAGGCGGCAAACACAATCCACCCGACCCCTGAGACGGCGAGCCCGGCTTTGAGCCCAGGCGTGGTGTATTCAAAGCGGATGTCGTTTTCCCCCTCAGCCGCGGCAACCGCCATAAACCCGACGTTTACCTTTTCAATCTTGGTTTCCATCCCGTTGACATAGGCTTTCCATCCCCGGTCATAGGGCACTGAAAAATAGACGAGGTTGTCTCTTTCCAATGTGATTTTGGAGGTGAAACCCCGGTTGTCGATCTCAAAACTCTCTGCGGTCTCATTTTTGAGCGCGTCGCAGTCGGTCTTGAGGCCGGTGATCGTGTAGTCCCACCGGTTTTTGTTTTCCGAGATCGGTTTGAGCAGCTCTTTGTAGGCTTCAATCTGTTCGTCGTTGAGCAGCATTCCTTTGAGGAGGAGGCGGTCGCGGTGCTGCTGGTTCATCGTCTTGAACTGGGTCTCATCGAGGTAGTAGTCATAGGTGTAGCCCATGGGGACATAGTTTTCGTTGAGGTAGATGTCAAATCCATTCTGAGTGTCGTAAAATTTGTATCCAGCAGGCGGAGAAAACCCTCTCTGTTCCTCCTTGACAAAGAGGTATTTGACCGAGGTGAATCCCCGCACCCCCTGCTTTTCAATGTCAGGCGTTGACATGACAAACCGCTCCACCCCGATCTGGGGATACAGTTCCATCACCGAAGCGGGGACGATGCTGTGAAACGCCTGGATGGTGGGGAGACCCCAGTACATTGCCTGGTTGTTCATCCCGTTGTAGACATCCACCCGGTAAAACTCATCCCCCTCCAGCTCAAATTCCGCGTTGAGACTGCGGTCAAAAATCTGTTCGTAGGACTCCCCATCAATTTTACAAAAAGCGATTGAGGTCATCCCGTACAGGATGGAAATGCAGCAGATTCCAGCCATCGAATACACGGCCAGCTGGCGGGGGCTGCGGCGGAATTTTTTGATGAGCCGGGCGGCGAGGAACAGGGAAGCCACGGCGAGCAGGATATTGCACCAATACATGGCCGGGCTGCTGGGAAGTCCAAAAAAGGTGAATGATCCGTCGCTGATTCGCGGAAGAATACCGAGCAGCACAAAGGCGGTGATAAAAATGCCGCAGAATTTAAGCCCGGATTTCATTTCATACCGGCGCTGCTCGAGGATCAGCGCGGTTGCAAGCGCCATCATCAGCAGGAACATGTAAAACCACCGCGCGTAGTATGTGCCGTTAAAGAGTACAAATGAACTGTTGAGGATGGGGACGAATGCAAACACAAAGCAAAGGATGAGCAAATATTTGAGCCAGTGCTGGCGTTTGTGCTGGAGGAAAGAGAAGACTCCGCACATCCCGAAGAGGGGCAGCCACGCGGCCACCGAACGCCAGGTATAGCCCTGGTTCATCGTGGGGAATAGATTTGGGAATCCCTGGATGTCAGCGGGCATGGTGAATCCCTGCACCAAAAAGCCGTAGAGCTCGGGGTATTGATAGGCAAACGCCGTCTTGAGTGTCATCATTTCGTCAAGGCGGGTGCTTCCCTCCAGCGCGAGGGCGGAGGGGAGCAGAAGAAACATGCCGAGGCAAAGGCCGAGCACCGCCTCAAAAAACAGCGTCCCAAATTTGCGCAGTGACATCTGGAACGCCGGGTCCAGGCAGCGCATGAAAAAGTATAGGCAGGTAAACACAGCCTCCCCGACAAAGAACCAGTAGTTGACGATGAGATTGAGCGCCACCGCGAGGGCAAACACCCCTTTGCGCCGATTGAGCACCAGTTCCTCCATGCCGATAAGTAGCAGCGGGAAAAAGGCCACGACGTCAAGAAAATGATTGTAAAAGGTGTTTGAGATCATAAAACTCGAGAAGGTAAAGAGCAGCGCCCCGACCATTGCAAACGACTGGGTGCGGGTAAACCGTTTGATAAACGCGAAGCTCGTCACCGCGGCCACTCCGTATTTCAAGATGACAAGCGGCCCCATCAGGTAGGGGATCCAACTGGTGGGGAAGGGGAGTGTCAGCCAGAAAAACGGACTGCCAAGCAGATAAAAGGAGTAGGAACCGATGAAGTTGGCGCCGAGGTCGGTATTCCAGTTCCAAAAAATGTTGCCGTTTCGGATGGCGTCGTGTGCGAGGCGGGTAAATGGAATCTGCTGGTGGTTAAAATCGCGATAGAGGAGCAGCGCCCCGTGGTCATAGATCAGAAACGGGAGTAGGATCAGGGTGATTGTGAGCACTGCGATGAGAAAGATGGTGAGATAACCGGACCGGTTTTTTTTGAGTTGCACAGTGAGTTCTCTCCTGTTGGTGGAATCAGTTTGAGGGGGAAATCGGGCAATTGCTGTTTGTCAAAACCCGCCGAGAAAATATCAGCCGGGTATGGCTTTGAGACCTGCTGGATATCCGACCGGAAGGGACGGCCCCATCATTTTACCCGAATAAAAAAGAATATGGCGATACACCATATTCTCAGCCGCACCTAGTTGTCTGGTAAAGGGTCATATCCAGTATTATACTATACTTATAGAAATTGAGCAAGGCGAAAAAAGGGGCCCGCCGATCGGGCGGGCCTAGCACACCGGGGAAAAGGGAATAAAGAAAAATTTTCAGCTGCAAATAAAAAGATCATTTAAGACGCTGATACAGCTCGCAGGCACAGCGAAACTGCTCTTCACAGTAGGCGAGCGCTTTGAGCAGAACCGGATCAAACGCAGGGCAATGCACAAGCTGCTTAAAAACAGCTTGATGACAGCACAGATCAGAGGGGGTGTGCAGCGTTGTATAGGTGTCATAGACGTCCGCAATACCGCACGCCCGGGCAAAGAGGTCGATTTCCTCTCCGCACAGTTTGTGGGGATACCCCTGGCCGTTCCAGCGCTCGTGATGCTGCTGTGCAATCAGGGCGGCTGCCTGCCACAAAAAAGACTGTCCAGGGCGCCCGGGGATTGCACTCGGCACGGCACCGCAAATCAGTTCAGCGCCGAGACAAGGGTGCATCCGAAATGCCCCCCGCTGATTGAGAGCAGCGTCCGACCGGATTCGAGTAACTCCGATGTCATGGTAGCGGGCGGCATAGCCTGCCAATGCGATGCGGCTGGGGGTGAGCATCGGGTTCTGGGGATACAGGTTTTTCTCATACGCCTTGCGCAGCAAGAGTTCGGTGTAAACGCTGACGCGTTCGCAGTGTCCCCGCAGCTGAGGTGAGAGGGCAGAAAATGCCGATTCAATTGTCGGATGAAACCGGTTTACATGTTCAAAGGGCATAATTTAATCTCTTTCAATCCGTGGCACAAGCCTTGGCGGGGAAATTGACCGGTTTGCGCAATACAGTTTTTAAGAATTCCTCAAAGTAGTAGGGATCTCCTCCCAGCACCTGTATCAGCGGAATGATGTATTTTTTTCCGCCCGGTTTGGCGTGGGTAGCTTCGCTGATTCTGGTCGCAGGCACGCCGAGTTGTTCTGCGAGGTCTTTTTGTGTTTTTCCCTGGAGAGCGAGCTGTACCTTGACCCAGGCTGTATATTCATTTTGATTTGTGATGGGATATTCCATAGGATACCGCCTTTGCCAATTCGTGATAAGTTACGATTTTTAGTTTACTCTACCTTATAGTTGTGGTACAATAAAGAAGAAAAGTCGCTTTTTGTATTTATTGTACTATCAAATATGAGAAATGTCAATCGTTAGTGCTTATATTTTCTAAATTTTGTCGGAGTAAAATTTTTATGAACATGGCGGATCGAATCAGCAATCTCATCAAGTGTCGGGGCCTGACAAACCATGCTGTCGAGAAAGAGCTCGGTTTTGGCAATGGTGCGATACGCCGGTTTGCCACGAGCTCCCCCTCGGTGGATAAGATTGTTCTTTTATCAAATTTTCTAAATGTTTCGGTGGATTATATCATTACTGGGAAATCCGGAGAGTCCTGCGATGAACTGCCGGAGGAAGAGCGGGAGATTCTCCGCTATGTGGATCTTCTCACCGAAAAGGAAAAGTATATTTTAATCGGAGAATTGAAGGAGAGAACCAAAGGGCGAACAAAAAAGATCGGGTAATCCGGTTGGCCAAGGTCCTTTTTCTGCCGCTGCTCAGCTGATTTTGGCACACCGGATTGCTCGCCCACAAACCGTGCGCCTGTGCCTTGCAGGTGAGGACGCAGGACTGTTTTTGTGATTAGGAGAAAACACATCCCAAATGTCGGGCTCTTTGCATTTTGGATTTGTGTGGTTCCTTTTCAGGGGAATACACAAACGACAGTTGGCAGGGGATGAATCAGTATGCAGCTGCCTTTTACAACGGTCACAGAATAAACCGACAGATCGATAACAGCCCCTTTGGAATCACTTTTGATACACACAAAAAATGAATCCGCCGCATCACAGAGGTAGTCTGCGAAAACAATTGGTGTCCATCGCTTTGATCAATGAACGGCTGGCCCGTCTCAGCCAGACCCTTTGGGGAAGCTTATGTTATCACCAGCTCAGCTGGTGATTTTTTTGTGAAGACAACAAAAAGGAGCAGCCCCGAGCACATGCGCTCGGGGCTGCTCCTTTTAAAATTGTCGCTTTCACGGTTCAAAACTCCGGGCTCTGCCGGGGAAACTGGGCGCTTCCTTTGGGCTTTCCGCAGGGAAGGGTCCCGATCAAACCGCTCTTTTTTCGCGGCAACTGTCGGCGGAAGCACGTTTTTATGTGGGATCAGTTCTCCCAGAGGGAATTAGCCGGCAGGCCTGGCGCGGTCCAGCCGTTCACTGGCGGTGTGCATCCGATCCGTTATTTCTTTTTTCGCAGGAGGAATGCCGCCGCTGCGAGCAGGGCCGCTGCCGCTGTGACCGGCAGGGTGTCGCCGGTTTTGGGGGCTGAGGCGGACGCTGCCGCTGCGGCATCCCCTGTAACAGCTGCCTGCACAGACAGAGTCAGCCCGGAGATGGCATCTGCCAGGTCCCTCTGCGCCCGATCCACAACTGCCTGGTCATCGCTGCTGAGGGCGTCGTTGGCAGCAGTCTGCTCGGCCGCCGCCTTTGCACGTTCAAAGATATCCACCGACGCGGGGGTGAAACCGGTCAGGTCAATGGCGTTTGCCTGTGCAATCGTGCGCACAAGCAGCGTTTTGTCCGCTTTGAGCCGGAGGGCGAGCATCGCCTCAAGCAGCGCGTCCGCCGCCTGATTGACCTCAGACTGCATCGCGTCGCCGTCTGCAAAGATCACTTTTGCAGCGGTTAATGCGTCGGTAAACGCCTGCTGACCTGCCTGCACGTAGTTTTCAAGCGCAATCGCTTCCCCTGCGCGGATCAGGGTGTCCAGGTTTGCCTTGTCGCCCGCGATCAGGCCGAGCTTGTGAATTTCGATCATGAGGGACATCCAGGCTGCGTCGATCTCGCCCTGTACGGCGTAGGCGTCCCCGTTGACTGCGGCTGCGTACTCCACCGCCGCCTGGAAGCTTGCCTGTACGCTCGCAATTGCGCGGGTGGCCTCTGCCTGCACCGGTTCGCTCTGCGCGTAAGAAAGAACGGTTTGCAGGATTGACTTGTCGGTGACGGGGGGCTCAAAGTGAGTGTTGTAGATCTCAAATTCCGCGATTTGCATCCGAACACGATTGTCATCCATTGGGTTGGGGCGGAGCCGGGTGCCTTCAAATTTGACAAACCGGGCGCTCACTGGATCAAAGTCGAGGTAGAGCGGGCCGGAGGTCGGACGCTCCACATCGGTTTCTGAGAGCACGGTGGTCCAGTCTGTGCCGTTGGATGAGACCTGCACATTGTAGTCGAGCGGGATGCCGTAGCCATCGTTGGTGCCATCGTAACGGGGGTAGAGCTTGACGCGGGATACTTCGGTTTCTTCACCGATATCGATGGTCACCCACTCGCTGCCGCCGTGGTTTTCCGCAGAGGTCCAACCCTCGTTGACGAGCACGAGGGTGTCGGTCACTCCGTCGTTGATGTACTCGGGCAGGAAATAGCTGCCCACCGACTGGTTGCTCGAGAATTTAAAGGGTTTTTTAAGCGCGTAGTTGTCGCTGACTGCGGTGTAGGAAACGGCGTCGGTGATAACGCTGCCGTATTCGTTGGTGATGGTGCAGCGGTAGAGACTGCCCGACGCCTTGAGGGTCGCCTCGAACGAATAGGTGGCGGAATTGGCGCCTTCGATCTCATGCCAGCTGACTCCATTGTCGGTGGAGCATTCCCACTGGTAGGTTGCAGCAGCAACACTCAGCGCGCTGACCCTGAAGCTAGCCGTAGTGCCGGGGCGTGTCTCGCAGTTGACGGGCTGGCGCTCAATCACCGGCGCGGTGAGAGCTGCGGTCCCGTCGTACACCTCGACTTCGGATGCCTGGAAGCGGGTGCGGTTGCCGTCCATCGGGTTTTGGCGCAGCCGCGAGCCGTTGAACTTGATGTAGCGCGCCTGCTGGCTGTCAAATGCAAAGGTGTGGGCGCCTGAGACAATCCGCTCGATGTCCTTGAGCTCGAGGACAGGAGTCCAAGTCTGCGCGTCGTTGGAAATGAGAATTTCCAGGTCAAGCGGGATGCCGTAGCCGTTGTCGGTTCCGTTGTGGCGGGGGTAGAGCTTGACGGTGTCAAAGCTTGTCACTTCGCCCAGATCGACGTAGAACCACTGGGTCGGAGAGGTCTCGAGCGAGGTCCAGCCTTCGTTTTGGCCGGTCACGGTATACACCCCGTCGGTGAGCTTGCTGACGTCAAACATGTTGTTGGTGATGTTGGACGAGGCGGTGCAGGCCTTGCCGAGCGCGAGGTTTTTGCCGAGAGTCGAGACAAATATCGCTTCGAGGGAGGTGTCTTGATCGAGCGTGAGGGTGTATTCCGGGTCGGTTGAGACGATGTCCCCCGTGTCGCTGCGCCAGCCGATAAACCGGAATTCCTCCCCAGCCTCTGCCCGAATTGTGACTTCCTTGCCACGGTCGAGGAGGTTGTTGTAGGGGTTCATCACCGCGCGGCCGTCCACATACAGCTTGCAATCGGCGGTTTTGCTCGACAGCGAGAGGTTTGCCCCCTCAAAGGTCCAGGCGCGGACAAATTCCGGCGCAAGCAACAGGTCGCTGTTCATCGTCACTGTTTGGACAGCTTCCCGCGATCCGATCGAGCCGCCGAAGAGGTCAAAGACAAACCCTTCGTCCGCCACTGCCTCGACTGTCACCTCGGCGCCGCCTTCAAATTCCTGTGAATAGGGAGTCTGCACCGGCTGGCCGTCCACCAGCACGCCGCCGCCCGAGAGTGCGGGGATGGTCAGGGTGTAGCGCTCTTTGGGCGCGGAGATGGAAGGCTGCGCGCTGAGCGACCAGTCGCCCGGCTGCGCCTCAAAGTAGATAAAGTTTTCGTCGGTGTGGGAGAACGCCAGGCCGTCCACTGCATCGGTCACAAACCCGTTGTTCCACACCGGTTTGTTTTGGCAGACCACCATAGTCGTCTCATTTTCCAGCCTTGGGACTCCGATGAGAGCGGTACTGCCGGCCGGCACGTTGACGCTCAGGTCAAATTGATTCTCCGCCTTGTCCGCCACAACCTGGATGGTCCCTTTGAGGGTGGGGACGCCCGCCTCGATGTGGTGGACCGAAGACATCTGCGGGGCCACGGTGAACTGTTCAAACCCGGGCTTGGTGGGACGCACCCCCGCCTCGTAGCCGGAGAGGGAGATGAGCCCGCCGCCCGACCAGCCGTGGTTTTTGGTGCCTCCGCCGCCCCAGCCCTCTGAGAAGGTCGGGTCGTCGAGCGGGACGTCGCGGGAATAGCTCTCCTTCATCCGCTGCTCCGCCTCTGCGGTGTAGCCCATGAGGTAGAGCGCCTCGATGGAGTACTTCACCATGTAGGGGTCGGCGTACTGGTGGGTGAGCAGCAGGTCGCGCAGGATGGGGTATTTGTCGGGTGAGGCGAGGCCCGCGTAAACTGCGAGCGCCTGGCCGCGGTCGTCCGCCGGGCCTTTGTACGACTTGGAGCGGTATTCGCTGCCGTTCCAGAACGTCGCGTCAAACCGCGACTTCATCGAGTCGCGCAGCGCCTGGTAGCGGGCGAGGTTTTCGTTGTCCCCGAGCGCCTCGGCAAAGTCGCACAGCGTCTGCACCCCGATGTAGGCCCAGATGTTGAGGCTCAGGTGCTGGTCCATGTTGGGACCCCAGTCAATCCAGTTGTGGTGCACCGTGTTGGTGCCCGCGCCACGCTCGAACGGGTCGGAGTAATTCCGGTCTTCGAGGTCAAACAGCTCCATATAGCTCTGAAGGGCGGGATAGGCTTTTTCGAGCGTCACCTGGTCGCCTGACCAGAGGTAGTACTGAAACCAGGACATCACCCCCGCGAGCGATTGGCCGGGGAGTTCGGCGTACTCGTTGTCCCGGAAGGTGCTGGGCGCGCTCGTCGGGACCACCCCGTCGGCGTTCTGCCAGTTGACCCGCACCGAGATGTCCTTGCGCACCGCGTCGTAGACGGTGGGGGACATCGAGTAGTAGGCGATCATCATCTCATTGACCGCGTCGCCGAGCCAGGGGGCGCGCTCCCGGTCGGGGCAGTCCATGAAGGTGTCGCGGATGTTGACATAGGCGGTGTCCCGCGCCTTGGTCCAGAGGGTGTTGAAAAAGTCGTCGTCGCTGTGGAAATAGCCTTCAAACTCGGTGTTGTAGCCGGTCTGGCGGTAGCCGAATTCGAGCACCTCAACGTCCTGCGGCACCTCATAGTTGATAAACCACCAGTTGATCCAGGAGGGGGACTCGTACTCCTGCATCCCCTCCTTGGTGGTGTAGGTGACCGAGGTGTTGCCCGCGTTGGGACAGCTCATCTTGATTGTCCGACCAGCCGGGGCGTTGACTTTGATATAAGGGGTGAACTGGATGTTGGTCGGCAGGTCCACCTTGTAGTGGGTGCTGTCGACCTTGGTGACCTGTTCATCTTCCGGCGTAACGGTCACGAGATCCCACACCTTCCACTCGGGAATGGTGCGGGGCCAAAGCTCGTTCCACGGCTTGTCCCCCGCCTTGCCGAGCACCGCGGCGTCTTCCCAGCCCGAGACGTCAAAGTTTGGCTGGGCAAAGCCGTCAAACCCCTGCCGCGCGTCATAGTTGATGTGGTATTCCTGGGCGTATCCCCCGATGCCGCCCGACGGCTGGTAGCCCTTGTGCCGGCTCACCTTCCAGGAACTGTCCGAGAGCACCAGCTGGTCCCCCATCTGGGATTCAAAGAGGAAGCCCCCCTTGCCGCTGCCCACGTGGGAGTGGCCCTCGTTGCCGAAATACCACACCAGCGCGACGATTGAGTTGTCCCCTTCCTTGAGGTAGGGGGTGAGGTCGACCTCGTCGTAATAGGTGGCGACTTGGGTGAGCATGTGGTTGAGGTCCGGCTGCCCGGTCGTGCCCTGCAGATAGATGTCCTTGTCGAGCAGCGCGGCACCCCGCTTGAGCTGGCCCTCAAACACCGCGAGCTCTCCGTTGATGTAGAGCCAGTACTTGGTGTCCGCCGCGATTTTTGCCGTCACTTTTTCTGGAACCGTATCGAGATGGACATCCTTGCGAAAGCTCATCCAGCGGTTGCCTTGCCCATCGTCCGATGGGCTCCAGATCCAGTTGGCCTGGAATGCGTGGCTGCTCTTTTGGAACGCATCGTCCCCCCGCGCCACGGCCGCCACGGCGTTGTTCGGCGGCTCAGCCTGTTGCTGCTCCCGCGCTGCCGCTGAAATGGGCAGCATAGAGGCAAGCAGAGCGGCCGCCAAGGCAGCGGCCAATCCCTTTTTGAAAAATCCGGTCTTCTTCATTTCTCTCCTCCTTGGATGAAACGAGTGTTGTGCAGAATAGATAGAAATATTCCATTCTACAACATTGTTTTATTTCTCTTTTATCGTATCGAATTCTACCAGAATTTTCAATAGAAAATCTTGCTCAAACATGCAAAAATATTGCCCAATTTTGCTGTCAGAAATAAGCAAATCTTGTCTTTGCTGGGAAAAGAGGCTATAATAGAACTATCTTGTATTAGGGAGGACTTTTCGATGTACATCGCCGATCTCCACATTCATTCAAAATACAGCCGCGCAACCAGCCGGGACTGCACCCCCGAGCACCTCGACCTCTGGGCCCGCCGCAAGGGAATCGGACTGCTCGGCACGGGGGATTTCACCCACCCGGCCTGGCGGGAGGAACTCAAGCAAAAGTTGCAGCCCGCGGAGGAGGGGCTGTACGTGCTGCGGGAGGAATTCCGTCTGGAGGACCCCACCGCAGGGGGAGAGCATCCGCGTTTCGTCCTCTCGGGGGAAATCAGTTCGATCTACAAGAAAAACGGAAGAGTGCGCAAGGTGCACAACGTCATTCTGCTGCCTGGCCTTGCACAGGCCGAAGAGCTTTCCCGCAGACTCGAGGCGATCGGTAACATCCATTCGGACGGCAGGCCAATTCTCGGGCTCGACAGCCGCGACCTGCTTGAGATCACTCTCGAGGCCTGCCCGGACGCGATCTTTATCCCCGCCCACATCTGGACGCCGCACTTTTCTCTCTTCGGCGCATTTTCGGGGTTTGACACGATTGAGGAGTGTTTTGAGGACCTCACCCCTCACATCCATGCGCTCGAAACCGGGCTCTCCTCCGACCCGCCGATGATTTGGAGGCTCTCCGCGCTCGACCGGTTCACCTTGGTCTCCAACTCAGACGCCCACTCGCCCGCCAAGCTGGGGCGGGAGGCGAACCTCATTGAAGGGGAACTCTCCTATCCCGGCCTTTCCCGGGCAATCCAGGGAGGACGGGACGGTGGGTTTGCCGGTACAATTGAGTTTTTCCCCGAGGAGGGAAAATACCACTTTGACGGGCATCGAAACTGCGGGCTTTGTCTCCCTCCCTCCGAGACGGTGAAGTACGGGGGAAAATGTCCGGTCTGCGGAAAAAAGATCACCATTGGGGTGCAGCACCGGGTGGAGCAGCTCGCTGACCGAGCGGAGGGCTTTGTTCCCGCAGGGGCGGCGCGGTTTGAAAGCCTTGTCCCGCTGCCCGAGGTCATCGGCGCATCCACCGGGCGGTCGGGAACCGGGGTGCGGGTGCAGCGGCAGTACGAGCAGATGCTCGGAGAATTGGGACCGGAATTCTCAATTCTCAGAGAGGTGCCTGTCTCCGACATTGAGCGTGTCGCCGGCCCCTGCGTCGCTGAGGGGATCCGCCGCCTGCGGGAGGGCAAGGTGGAACGCACGCCCGGCTTTGACGGGGAGTACGGCAAAATCAAGCTGCTCGATCCGGCGGAAATTGAGGCACTCAATGGACAGATCTGCCTGCTGGGGTTTGAAAAGGCTGTCCCTAAAAAGAAACGGGTGTCCAAAAAGCTGGAACCATCCGTTGAGTCAAAACAACCGAAAGAGGAGAGTGCACAGGGGTCGCTGCTTCCCTCCGGTCCGCTCGACTCACTCAACGAAGAACAGCGGGCTGCGGTCATGGCGGAAGAACCAGCAGTTGCAGTCATTGCGGGGCCGGGAACCGGCAAGACTAAAACGCTGGTCTCCCGCATCGCCTATCTGGTGGAGAGCAGAGGGGTTGACCCGGCAGAAATCACCGCGGTGACCTTTACCAACAAGGCGGCGGGGGAGATGCGTCAGCGTCTGCAAGCCGCGCTGGGGAGCCGCGCTGCAAAGCTCACGATTGGGACGTTTCATTCGATCTGCCTGAACCTGCTCACCGAATCGGGCGGGGAGGTGAGACTTGCGGATGAAGAGGAAACCCTTGCCCTTGCAGAGGAGGTTCTCCAGCAAAGGGGGCTCAAGCTCTCTCCCCGGGCGTTTGTGCAGGAGGTTTCCAAACGGAAAAACGGGCTGCCGGACAGCCTTGACGACGGAGCTTATGAGGAGTACTGCGCCCGTCTGGATCAGGAGCTCGGCGCGGCCGACTTCGACGATCTCCTGCTGCGCGCCCTAGCGCGGTGGGAACAGGGGGAAGAATCCCCCCAGGACCGCCGGTTTTCCCATCTGCTTGTGGATGAGTTTCAGGACATCAACGGGATTCAGCACCGGCTTGTCCGGGCGTGGAGTGAGCAGGGCAAAAATTTGTTCGTCATCGGGGACCCGGATCAGTCGATTTACGGCTTCCGCGGCTCGGACGCCCGCTGCTTTGACCGCCTGCGGGAGGAGCGCGGCGGCCTGCGGGAAATTAAGCTGGTGCGCAACTACCGCTCCACCCCTGACATCCTCCGCTGCGCCCTGCCTGTGATCGGCAACAATCCCGGACCCAACCGCGTGCTTGAAGCGCAGCGGGAACCCGGTGGACCGGTGGAGTTGATCACAGCGGAAAGTGATCTCTCAGAGGGTATTTTTATTGCCAAGGAAATCAACCGAATGGTCGGGGGCATCGACATGCTCGATGCCCAGAACCGGCTGCCCGGAGAGAGTCGCACCCGGGACTTTTCCGACATCGCACTGCTTTACCGCACCCATCGCCAGGCGGCGGTGCTCGAAAAATGCCTGCGCACCGAGGGGATTCCCTATGTGGTCAGCGGACGGGAGGACTTTTTACAGGACAGCGGGGTGCGGGGAACAGTTGGGTTCTTCCGCTTTTTACTCGACCCAGCGGACAGTTTTTCGTTGCGCAGCTGTTTGAGACTGATTTGGAACTGCCCGAATGAACACTGCGAACAGATCTGCACGTTTTGGGAAGAGCTCAATGAGGAGGGTTTCCCGCAGCGCATCGACCGTCTGGTTTCAGGTGTTGGCTCAACCGATTGCCTGGCCGAGTGGGCGCAGCTCGCCCAGCAATTTTTACCCATTGTCAGCACAAATTCCCCCGCAGAGCTGATCGATCAGTGGGCTGTCACAGTGGGACTCAAGGAGTCTGACCCAGTCAAGCGGTTGGCGAATATGGCGGCGTTTCACCCTGACATGCCCTCGTTTGTCCAGGCGCTGCTGCTTGGGCAGGAAGCCGACCTGATGCGCAGCTCGGGCAAGGATTATGCCTCCGGTGCAGTCTCGCTGATGACAATGCACGGCGCAAAGGGGCTCGAGTTCCCGGTTGTCTTTTTGTGCGGTGTGCGAAAGGGATGCATCCCCCACGAAGCGGCGGGCAACAACGCTGACACTGAAGAGGAGCGCAGGCTTTTTTATGTCGGCATGACCAGGGCAAAGGAAGAACTGCTTCTGCTGACCTCCAAAGACCCCTCTCTATTTTTGGAGGAGATCCCTGCCGAATCGGTTCAGCGCCGGGCAGCGCGCAAGCACAGTTCCCCGACAGGTGTGCAGATGAGCCTGTTTTGATTAGAGTAACACCATTAGGAGAAAATGGTTTTTGAGTCTCTTGCTCGTTTACTCAAATAGTCCGCTCCTGTCGACAGCTTGCCGTCTAGAATACGCATGGTACAGCGGATAGGCCCGGCCAGTGCTCCTGCGCGGCGAGCTGGTCAACGACAGCATTGTTTCGCGGTTGCACGCCGATCGATTGAAGTAGAAAAATCCCGAAAAAGAGAACAAGCACTGTCATTTGCTGAAATACCGCACCCGGTTTGTAGCAAGTGGAAATCTCTCTGAGCAGAAGATTGTGATTTATTGCAAAGTTTCGCTAGAAGTCTCCCCGGGCTTGATGCCCAGCTGTGCTTGGGGTTTCTTCCATCTAAAATTACGACACAAAAACAGCCCGGCATTCGCCGGGCTGTTTTTTGAACAGGGAGAGTGGAAAAGCTATTTTGTCCTGATCTGTCGATGAACACAGCATTGCCTGTGATGGACGGTTGGATAAGCGGGAGTGGAAAACTGTCGCGGATGCAGGCTAGTCAACAGGCAGAATCCTACTGACTGCTTTGCCAAGCAACGAGATGATCTTGTCGTAAACCCAGAGGATGGGAGTCACCAGCAGCAAGTCTACAACTGTCGCGATAAGGAATGAGATAAAGAAATTGAGAAGGGTTAAAAAAATCGGTAGGTAAAATTTGTTGGCCGGGGTATAGGTAAAGTAGTTGCTGACTAAAACCTGCATCACCATGATGTGGATCAAATAGATGCCATAGGTCCGTTTGCTGACAAATAAGGTGATTTTAGAAAACCATCGCGGCGCTTGAAAGCGAAATTGGGAGAAGAGTGTAAAATAGAAGACTACCCCGATGAGCATATTGATGCTGCAGGTGAACATCGAGGGGGCAAGGTAGGGATTGAGCGCTGTGAGGCAAATCAAAGGAATATTAATGATGCCAAGAATAAAAATGGGAATTCTGTAGCGGTTTAGATCGAACTGTTTTAAGGCATAGCCCAAGAGGAAAAAGAACAACAAGGTGCCGGCAAGAGGGAATTCAAACCCGATTTCCAGCCCCAGCTGGGACAGGATCGGGACAACAGCGGTGAAGAAAAAGCAGATCGCCAGCAAGCCCAGCAGACGGTCTTTGGTCAGTTTGGTGAGAAGAATCTGTAAAAAAGGGGCGGCCAGGTACACGCCAACTAAGGTGTAGACAAACCACATATGGCCGTAAATGTCACCTGCCAGAATCGCTTTTAGAGAAATTACATTGAGCGCGGAACGCAGGTCGACAATAGAATTTATGTTGGTATACAATTGGTAGAACACGCTGTAGATAAACAGCGGGATGATGATATGCACCGTATTCTTTAGATAAAATTTTCGGATGCTTTTGATCGGCCGGTTTAGCACAAAGTACCCTGATATCATTGCAAACGACCAGAGGCTGGGGCGGACAATTGCCTGAATCAACAGGCTGTAGCGGCTGCCCCACACTAGGTGGCCGCTCTCGTGAAGCATGATAATGCAGATGCAGCTAAAAATGCGCATGAAATCGATCGAGAGCATGCGTTCCTTTTTGGGGGCAGGAGAAGCAGCTGTAGTTGTGACTTTATCCATTTGTCTTTTCCTTTCAATTGTAAAATAAAATTAGAATGTCAGCGGCAATGTTATTTATTATTGTACTATAAAAGTGTTTTATTGACAATAGCTGTAGTTCATTTGCCAGAAATGCAAACACTTGTTTTTGATCCAATGTGCGGTATTTTGTGAAATGTATGAAAGCAAATGGAAGGCAGCATTCTCTCGGAGAGGAAAGCAGAGTCCCGAAGAATAGAGACAAAAAATCCTGTCAAAAATACAAAGACCCAGAGCAGGGCCTAGTAAAAAAGCAGACAGGCCAAGCAAGGCGTAGCTGCTCGGCCTGTCTGAAAAAACGCTTCCTTTAGAGTGTGCACTGCTGGACTGCTAACAATTCAATGTAACCTCTGGATCCGATCGGTTCTAGCTGGATACGGGGATTTTCTTTGTCCCATCGGCATCCAATCACGGTTGGATCGTATTTTTCAATTGCAGACTGCACCTGTTCAATGGCCTGCTCATACTCCTCTTCTGCAAACGGTTCCCCCTGAAACATCAAATAATCCGCGGCGGGGAGTTCAATCACATCAAATCCCTCCGGAACTACCCCATTGTAGCTGATGGGCACCTCAACCCCCTGCACGTATTCCGATGTGCAGGGTTTGCGGTATTTTTCGGGCAGCCAAAGGCAGACCGGTTCCCCGCCGATCGATTTGATGCTGACAAGCAGGCCCCAGACATCACAGCCCACCTCCCCGCAGTATCCAAAATACTCTGTCGCCTTGAAGCCCCGCTTCACAATCACCTTGCGCGCCGGCTTCTCCAACTTTTGAATGAAAATGTTTTTAATTTCTTGCATTGTTTTCTCCTTTCTCAGTTTGCTTGATTCAATGCTGTAAGGGGTGAAGAGATAGATCGGGATGGGATTTTCTACATACTCCCGGGGATTGCAGCCAAATTCCCGAAAAAATGCCCGTTGATAGCCGTCCACGCTGCTAAATCCTGCCTCAAAAGCGACGTCGGTCACTCGGACCGGTTCATCGCGCAGGCGCAGGGCGGATTTAGAGAGCCTCAGCCTGCGAATGTAGTCGGCCGGCGTGGTGCCGAGCAAGCGCGTAAACAGGCGATAGGAATACCACGGGGAATACAGAGATGATTTTGCCAAATCCGCCGGTGTAATCTCTTCGTACAGATGCTCCTCAATATAGTCCTGCATCCGCTGGACCGCTCGAATCTGCTGACTCATTTTTTTCACACCACCTTACACGCTCAGTATATCAAAAAGAAGAGGAAAATCGCTCGACTATTTTTGCTGTTTTGGATTACAGGGCACAGTGACAGACAGTTGCGTCAAAGCATATGGCTGGGCGGAGCTGCCGGGTGCAGTTCGGTCTGCGGCCGCATGCCGTGAGACGTTCCGAACCGATCCGTTCCATAATATCTCAATGAGGGAGAACAGTGTATACGGTTTTGACTTGTCCCATTACAAACCGGATTCAAATTCCCGTCCTGGTAGCATACTGTCCGCCAAACGAATTGGTTTCATTTGATAGCGGTAAAACACAAGACAGCTGTTCAGGTGGAGATATCGAAACGCCTGTTTTAAAAAGTGCGCTCAAAAAGGTGTGACAAGTCAAAACAGCAGCTCAGTCTGCACACTTGTATCCGAGAGGGCGCTGCACCCCCCAGCAGTATCCTTGCCTCAAAAGCAGGATTGATGTTTAAAAGATGTGTTGCGATTTTCAAAGGCTGGTAACCAGTTGTCAAAGTCTGCAAAGATACTTTCTGCGGCATAAAACCTGCGGAGATTGGTGAGAAATCTAATTCAAAGTCCATGACCGACGGAGGTTATCGTCTGACCGCTCAAAGACAACATCAATCTTGCTTAACACCTTGCCTTGCCTATTCAGTTACTGCCCTTCCTGCCGATGACTTCACGGTGGGTGTCGTTTCGTATTCCTGTTTATCATAACATACCGTATTGTGCAACCGCAACCTAAAGGTCAATTTGAATCCATTTGGGAGGGGGACTGGCATAATGCATGCCGAAAATTTTGTACAAAAACCAAAGAGCCCGAAACGCAGGCGCGTCCAGGCTCAAAATAAAGATGTAAAAATGTACAGCAGGGATACTGAGTCAAGCTTGAACCGAATCATATAAATGATAGGCCATCAATCAAAGTCTGATCAAAGGGGTTCCCTTCAGGCCTCTTGCGTCGGAAAACAGTGTGGTTGGTTCCCTGAAAAATGAATACAACCTGATCGATTCTCGGAAGCTTAATAAATTTGATTGATTGACCAAATGGTTCCGTTTGATGCCCCGCCGAGGTTTAATCCAATCGTGAGCCCGTTTGCCACGTAGAAAAGCCCAATTACATCCCCGGCGTTGAGTCGGACTTCTCCCGCCAGCGTGACCGTGCCGCTGCCAAGAATCGTCCGAAGAGATAGGATCAAGGCAATATTCACATTTAGAACCGGAAAAAGGCCAGTGATCAGGTTTGTAATGGTCGGCGAAGTCCGCTGTACCACAAATGCAGGGTTGATGCCGGTTCCCAATGCAGCGCTAATCACTGCAGTGGTTGCATAGTTGATCGTCGCTTGGATGAGATACCTGCCTGTTGTGGGGACTGTATAATTTCCGGTTGACGGATTGAAATTTCCACCGTTAAAATATGGAGTTCCCACTGACCATCCTGTCAACTGGCCACTGGCAGAGACGGAAGTTGAGGGGAGGGTGGCAGAAAACCCTTCCGCAGTCAGCACAGGCCCAGTGGGCCCGGTCGGTCCAGTGGGCCCAGCAATGCCCTGCGTGCCCGCAGGCCCGGTGGGACCAACGGAGCCTTGGGGTCCAGTGGGGCCAGTGGGTCCGGCGACGCCCTGTGCGCCGGTCGGTCCAGCAATGCCCTGGGTGCCCGCAGGCCCGGTGGGGCCAACGGCGCCTTGGGGTCCAGTGGGCCCAGTCGGGCCAGTGATGCCTTGGGCACCGGTCGGTCCAGCAATGCCTTGTGTGCCCGCAGGCCCGGTGGGGCCAACGGCACCTTGGGGTCCAGTGGGGCCTGTAGGCCCTGAAATTCCCGCGTTGAGCACGCTAATTCCCGCGTTAACCTGGACAACATCTGATAAGCTTACCGGACCTGCTAGCCGATTGCGGAGTGAGATACCAAATCCGGCAGTGACTGTTAAAAGTGCTGAGCCAAAAATTTCTCCATTTTTAAAGCCGTTGCCAGCTGTATAATAACTGGGGGTGGACTCGTTGGTCACAACAGAAAAACTCGGACCAAAGCTGCCAAGCGCTGTTTTTACCACGACAAACCAGGAGACATAGTATTGCCCCGGTTCTGCAAAAGTAATTGTTCCATCTGATGAATTGTATGCAACATTGGGATCGGATTCCACCAAGGTTTCATTAAATAAAACGGCATCATCAGCAGACAGAATCAGGGGAATTGTATTTTGCAACTGCAAGCCCAATCCAGCCATCGGCTCACCTCGTTCTATTAAATATTTAAGCAAAACCCCATCCGGTCATAGTTTCGCTTCGACGATGCGAATGCTTCCTTGAACGGCACTGTCGGAAAGTGTCAACGTGGCGCCAGATGCATTGATCAATTGCATAGTAAATGGAAGTTGGCCTGATACCACTTGAATAATCGAATTTCCGTAAAACTGGCCTGGAATGGAAGGAGGAGCATAACTTTCACCAATCACCGCCGATGTGGCTGCATCAATTAAATGAATCCTCACAAAATCGAGGTCTCCAGATCCGTTCAAATTAATCCACCAATCGACGAGATAAATGCCGTCTGCCGTGATTTGAATCTCTCCAGCTGTGTTGGTGATATCGGGCGTTAGATTGGTAAGCACGCTGTCAAAAGCAATGATACCATTGTCTAAAATATTCGTTCCTGGCAGGTTTTTTAATTCAAGCTGAATACCGCCCACAACACCGGACGGCCCAGTCGGTCCAATCTCTCCCTGAAGGCCCGTGGGCCCAGTCGGGCCGATTTCTCCCTGAGCGCCCGTGGGCCCGGTCGGCCCGATCTCTCCCTGAGCGCCCGTGGGCCCAGTCGGCCCGATTTCTCCCTGAGCGCCCGTGGGCCCGGTCGGCCCAATTTCTCCTTGAGCGCCAGTTGGTCCAGTCGGCCCGATCTCTCCCTGAGGGCCAGTGAGCCCAGTTGGCCCGATTTCTCCC
>CBCSOX010000010.1:0-30239 GCA_965141735.1 uncultured Oscillospiraceae bacterium
CGCACCCCGTTTATGGCAACGAGCGTCACCGACTTTTGGAAGCGGTGGAACATCTCCCTTGTCAGCTGGATGCGGGAATATGTCTACAAACCCCTGGGCGGCAGCAAAAAGGGAAACCTGTACACCCTGCTCAACGGGCTGATCCTCTGTCTTGCCGTCGCGTTTTGGCACGGGCTGGGGCTTAATTTCCAGATGGCGGCTCTGTTTTATTTTGCGGTGTTGCTCCTCGAACGGGTGCTGTTGGGCCGCTGGCTCAAGAAGCTGCCCAATTTTGTCTGCATCCTCTACACCTTCTTTGTGACAATTCTCGGTTTTGTGATCCTTACGCATGACAGCTATCTGGGGATGCACAACTACCTCAAGGCGATGTTCGGTCTGGTTGGCCGGCCGTTTTACAACACCGAGACGCTGTATTACCTCACCACCTACCTTGTGGTGCTGGTGCTCTGCATGCTGTGCAGCAACAATTTCCTCAAGTCCCGAGTGGAAAAGATGCAGAAATTTTATCCCAAAACAAGCGCTTGGCTTACGCCGGTATGCCAGATTGTCCTGATGGCCATCAGCACGGCATATCTGATCAATTCCCCCAACATTCCGTTTATCATGTTTCAAGTTTAGCTGAGGACAGGAGGCGAAGCGGATGAACTCAAAAAAGGTGACAGTCCTTGCATTTTTGGTGCTGCTGATCGTGCCGGCGGTCTGCTTTGCCCTGCCGTTTGACATTGGGGCAACGAGCGGGTCAGGCATTGCATGGCCCAAGCTGTCGTTTAAGGCAGTGGCGGACAAAAGTTATGCGCTGGGAGTGGAGTCCTATCTTACCCAACATTTTTTGGAGCGGGATCAATTTCTCAGGCTCAAGACCACCCTCGACGTCGCGTCGGGAAAGAAGGAGACAAACGATGTTTATCTCTCCGAGTCAAGGCTGCTGCAAAAGGTGACGCTCCCAACCGATGAGAGCATGCGCAAAAGCATAGAATCCATCAACCGGTTTGCGGCGAGCAGTGACAAGCAGATCTACTTTTTGCTCATACCGACCGCGGCAGAAATCTACAAGGAGACGCTGCCCGCTTATTCCCCCAAGGCGGATGAGCTCGCGTTCATCAACAAAACCTACTCCCAGCTTCACTCGAGCATTACCACCCTCGATGCGGCCACCCCGCTGACCAACTCCAAGGAGGGGGAAATCTTTTACCGCACCGACCGCCGGCTGACGAGCTACGGGGCGTATTCGATTTACAATTACAACATCAAATCCATGGGATCGGTGCCCGCCAAACTGAGCGATTTCAGCATTGAGCACCTCAACGGCAGCTTTTACGGATCGCTTTATAAAAAGACACAGTACTCCCTTGTCAAGCCGGATACCATTGACCTGTACCACTATGCAGCCAAGTCGTATTCCTCCTATGTGACCATCCGCAACGGGACCGAAACGACGTTTCATGACAACATCTATTTTCGGGACAGGCTCACCCTGTCTGACCCGCTGTCGATTTTTTTGGGCGGCACCAAGCCGTACATCAATATCCAGACTGACAATCAGGCCAAAAAGAACTTGCTGATCTTTACCGACGGCAACCTCGGCGCCATGTCCCAGTTCCTGACGATCCACTACGACGACATCACAATTGTCGACCTGAGCTATTTGACCGAATACTACCGCGACTCAATTGACTTTGACCGCTACGACAATGTGCTGTTTTACTACTCCACCCCCTCAATGCAGGATCCGGACAAATTTGGAAAGCTGAGCCTATTCAGCAAATAAAACAACATAGAGACAACCTCTGCGCGCATAAGCTGATCCTGAAAGGGAGTGGAACTTATGCGCGTTTTTATCGTCACCAAACGCCGCCTCTGTGTGGGGCTTGCCATTTGCCTGTCCATGCTCATGGGGCTGGGGGTGGGAATGCACGCGGCGCTTGCCTCCTCCGCCAAAGGGGAACGGCTGCTGCCGATCTACAGTGTCCAGACAGAGGAAAACAGGATCTGCCTGACGTTCGACGTGGCATGGGGGAATTCAGATGTGGATGAAATTCTATCTATTCTGGAAAAAAACGGAGCCAAGGCGACGTTTTTCACCACAGGGGAGTGGGTGGACCGCTATCCAGAAGACGTCCAGAAGATGCTCGCCGGAGGACATGATGTGCAGAGTCATTCTGACAAACACCCGCACGTTGCGAAAATTGGGACTGACCAGTTGCTCGCAGATACCCAGGCCTGTGCCGACAAACTGCTCAAGCTGACTGGGACCGCCCCAAGGTATTACCGCGCGCCCTATGGCGAATATGACAACGAGATGATGCAGACGCTTTCAGACTACCAGGTCATCCAGTGGGATGTGGACAGCAGAGACTGGAAACCAGACGCCACGGTGGAGAGCATTGTCAAAAATGCGACGACGAATGTAAAACCAGGCTCTATCCTGCTTTTTCACGTCGATGCCAAGGCGAAGAACACTGCAAAAGCGCTCGAGCAGATTCTTCCGACCCTGACCGGACAGTATCAGTGCGTCCTGCTCGATGATCTGGTGCTCACACAGAATTACACCATTGACCATGCGGGCAAGCAGATTCCCGTCGCCACTTGAGGGCAGGCCGCATTGCCTTTTTGCTGCGAAACCTTCCTAGATCCGGCAGGAAACCGCCGGATCTTTTTGATGGGAATCATCGTCTCTGCCGGCAGAGGCGCCCCGTCAGCATCGAGCAAAGTGAGTTGGAAATCGACGCGTGCTCCAATGAGCAAAAGGGGGAGAAGCTTTGCACATCCACAGGCGCCGGGGCAAGCGATGCGTAAGGAGAAATTACAGGGCAGCTTAAACGCATGCCATAGCAGTGTAGGCCATTGGCTCAGCCGACTGGACCGAGAGGACTGCCGGCCTGGCGCGGGGATGGGGAGAGCGGGTGCAGCGAGAGCCGATTAGAGGGGGGGCGCGGACGGCAGAGGCGGTTTGATGCGCAGGAATCTCCTGCCCGGCTTGCACTTCCCCGGGGATGCGAGTATAATAAAACATGAAACGGAGGAATGCAGAGTGAACAAGACGATCGGAATCCTCGCGCATGTGGACGCGGGAAAAACCACCCTCTCTGAGCAGATTTTATTTCACGCCCAAACCATCCGCACCCGCGGGCGAGTGGACCATCAGAATGCATTCCTCGACTGCCACCCCCTTGAACGGGAGAGGGGGATCACCATCTTTTCCGACCAGGCGGTATTCTCTTTAGAAGGAGCCCGCTACACCCTGGTGGATACGCCGGGCCATGTCGATTTTTCAGGAGAAATGGAGCGTGCGGTTCAGATCATGGATCTAGCGATTGTGGTTGTCGATGCGGTTGCCGGTGTTCAGGGACACACTGGAACGGTGTGGCAGCTGCTGCGGCGGTACGGGGTCCCGGTCTTTTTCTTCCTCAACAAAACCGATCGGGAGGGGGCGGATCCGGACAGAGTGATCCGGCAGCTCAAAACCCGTCTTTCAGCGGCAGTCTGCCCCCTTTCCACCGGCTTTGCCCAGGGCGAACTGTCCGAGGAGGCGGTGGAGCAGATCGCCGAGCTGGACGAGCCCCTTTTAGAACAATACCTCGAAGAGGGCTATTCGTTTGAACCTTGGCTTGCCGTGCTGCGGCGGGAAGTGGCGGCGGGACGGCTGTTCCCCTGCCTGTGCGGCTCCGCTTTGCTGGACGAGGGGGTGGAGGAGCTGCTGCAGGCGTTGCACCTCCTGGCGCCCGACAGCGGGCACCAAAGCGGGTTTTCCGCCCGTGCCTATAAGGTGCGGCACGACCCGCGCGGCAGCCGCCTGGTTTTTTTAAAGCTGACCGGCGGCGAACTGCGAGTCAAGGACGAGGTCGAGGTGCGCCCTGAGGTTTGGCAGAAAGTCGATGAGATCCGCCTCTACAACGGCAGCAAATTCACCCCCGCACAGCGGGTGGAGGCGGGGGATCTCTGCGCGGTGACCGGCCTGGACACCGTGACTCCAGGGGATGGCATCGGAGAGGAGCTGTTTCACGAGGCGTGTGCCACTGCGCCGCTGCTCATCTCCAAGGTGGTGTTTGACGAAACGGTCAATCCCCGGACGGTGCTCGGGTATTTCCGCATACTCGAGGATGAGGACCCTTTGCTTGGTGTTGAGTGGAACGAAGCGCTGCACGAGCTGCGCGTCCACGTCATGGGGGCGATTCAGCTTGAGGTGCTCCAGCAGCTGGTGTGGGAACGGTTTTCCCTTACAGTGTCCTTTGGGGAGTGTGAAATTCTCTACCACGAGACAATTGCCGCCCCGGTGGTGGGATACGGGCACTATGAGCCGCTGCGCCACTACGCAGAGGTGCATTTGCGGCTGTCTCCCGGCCCGCGCGGCAGCGGAATTACCTTTGACAGCGATTGTTCCACCGACCTGCTCGATGGCAGCTATCAGCGGCTCATCCGCACCCATGTGTTTGAAAGGCAGCACAAGGGGGTGCTCACTGGTTCCCCACTCGCCGATGTGCAGATCACTCTGCTGACTGGGCGGGCGCATCTCAAGCACACCGAAGGGGGCGACTTCCGCCAGGCGGTCTACCGGGCGATCCGGCAGGGGCTTGAGCAGGCGGAGTCGGTTTTGCTCGAACCGATGTATGCCTTTACACTCGAATTGCCGCTCGATTTGATGGGGCGGGCGCTCGCGGATATCCAAAAGCTGCACGGGAGCTTTGAACCGCCGCTTGCCAGTGGGGATCAGGCGGTGATTCAAGGCCGCGGTCCGGTGTCGGAATTTATGAATTACAGCGCTGAGCTTGTATCATATACCCACGGAACGGGAAGAATGCAAATGAGGTTTGATGGCTACGAGCCCTGTCACAACACGCAGGAGGTGATCGAACGCATCGGATACGACAAGGTGCGGGATGTGGACAACACCTCTGATTCGGTCTTTTGTTCCCACGGCGCCGGATTTTCAGTCCGCTGGGATGAAGTCATTGACTATATTCACTGTAAATAGGAGGGGTTTTATGAAAGCGTTAATCACTGGGGCAAGTTCGGGCATCGGCCGGGATATGGCCCGGGTACTGAGCAAACGGGGATACGACCTGATTCTAGTCGCCCGCCGGATCGATCGGCTCGAGCAGCTCAAAGAGGAACTCGGCACCGGAGTGGAGGTGATCGGGCTCGACCTTGCCCGAACGGAGAACTGTTTTGCACTGTTTGAGCAGGTGCGGGAGCAAGAGATTGACCTGCTGATCAACAACGCTGGTTTTGGGGTGTTTGGAGCGTTTGACAAAACCGACCTCCACCGCGAGCTTGAGATGATCGACCTTAACATCCGTGCAGTGCACATCCTGACCAAGCTGTTTGTCCGTAAATTTAAACAGGCGGACCGGGGCGCAATCCTCAATGTCTCCTCCTCTGCAGCCTTCCTGCCGGGTCCGCTGCTCTCGAGCTATTACGCATCCAAGGCGTATGTCCTCCGGCTCAGTGAAGCGATTTATGAGGAACTGCGGAGGGATGCAAGCGGCGTCTCGATCAGCGTGCTCTGCCCTGGTCCGGTGCAGACCGAGTTTGACGCAGTGGCCGACGTGCGCTTCAGCGTTCGCGGCTTGAACAGCTATTATGTGGCGCAGTACGCAATTGACCAGGCGCTGAAGGGAAAGCTGCTCATCATCCCGGGTGGAATGATGAAAACAGCGCGGATGCTGGAAAAGTTTGTCCCCGAGAAAATGCTGCTGCGGATTTCCTATCACATGCAACACCGGAAAAACCATTGAACCAGTGCGGAGAATTCGGCGATAAGGTTGTAAAACCGCCTCCGAACAAAGCCAACCGCTTCTCCAAACTTTCCAAAATCGAAATGCTCTTGCTCTTTTCTATAAAAGGCATTTATGTCCCCGCCGTTAGGCTGGGACATTTTTCATTGTGGATGAAAACCTTTGGATGTGCCAGAGGAGGTAAACTGGAACTGAACAAGATCAAATGGGAGGGATAGTTGAAAACGGGTGTTTCATCGGCGGTTTTGAGGATGTGGAAGTTTGAGTCAGGAATATTACACAGCATTCCAGCGCAGCAGGATTGGTATTTTACAACAATGTCGAAATTATGAATTGTTGTTGACATTACCGGTTAAACAGGGTATGATCAATATATCTTTTGAAAAAAGTAAAATGAGGTGCTGAATTTTGCAACAAAGAGAAAAATTTTCCTCCCGTTTAGGCTTTTTGCTCATTTCCGCCGGCTGTGCAATCGGCTTGGGAAACGTCTGGCGATTTCCCTACGTCACCGGGCAATACGGCGGCGCGGCGTTTGTACTGATTTACCTGTTTTTCCTGCTGGCACTCGGTCTCCCCATTATGGTCATGGAGTTTGCAGTCGGCCGGGCGAGTCAGCGCAGTGTAGCGACTTCCTTTCAGGTTCTCGAACCAAAGGGGAGTAAATGGCATCTGCACGGCTATGTCGCCATAGCGGGCAACTATTTGCTCATGATGTTTTACACCACCATCGGCGGTTGGATGCTCTCTTATTTTGTGAAAATGGTGAGCGGAACGTTTGTCGGGCTTTCGACGGAACAGGTCAAGGGCGTCTTTGACTCGATGACCGCCCAACCGGTCCCAATGGTGTTTTGGATGGTTGTGGTCGTGCTGCTCGGGATGGGTGTTTGCTCGCTCGGTTTGCAGAACGGGGTGGAAAAGATCACCAAGTTTATGATGTGCAGCCTGTTTTTTATCATGATTGCCCTCGCCGTGCGCGCGGTGATGCTTCCCGGGGCAATGGAGGGGCTGAAATTTTATTTGATGCCCGATTTCAGCAAGATGGCTGAGGCAGGTGTTGCCGATACGATTTTTGCCGCCATGGGACAGGCATTCTTTACGCTGAGCATCGGCATCGGCTCGATAGCAATATTCGGCAGTTACATCGGCAAAGACCGTTCTCTGACCGGGGAGGCGGTCAACATCACACTGCTTGACACCTCGGTCGCACTCATTGCCGGTCTTATCATCTTTCCCGCCTGTTTTTCGTTTGGCATCCAGCCGGACAGCGGGCCCAACCTCGTATTTGTCACCCTTCCAAACATTTTTAACTCGATGGCAGGCGGACAGCTGTGGGGCTCCCTCTTTTTTATCTTTATGTCGTTCGCATCTCTTTCCACCATCATCGCAGTGTTTGAAAACATCGTTTCGTTTGGCATAGACCTGTGGGGCTGGTCGCGCAAAAAAGCGGTTGTGGTCAACATCCTTGTCATCATTCTTCTGTCCCTGCCCTGCGTGCTCGGATTTAACCTGCTCAGCGGGATCCAGCCCCTTGGCGCTGGATCGACCATTCTCGACCTGGAGGATTTTATCGTGAGCAACAACCTGCTTCCACTCGGTTCGCTGGTCTACCTGCTGTTCTGCACCAGGCGATACGGCTGGGGGTGGAAGAACTTTCTCTCCGAGGCTAACACAGGAAAGGGGATTCGCTTTCCAAAATGGATTCGGATTTATGTCACCTTTGTTTTACCGCTGATCATCATTGCGGTTTTCGTGCAGGGATATATCAGCAAGTTCTTTGCCTGAGTGCCTCTCGCTTTTTTGAATTCATTCTAATGAAATTCTATAAAAAGATTGAACGGAGCTTTCCAAATGGAAAGCTCCATTTTTGCGTTCAGGAAAGATGTTTTGAATGAAAAGCTGCCCGATAAAACGGCACAGTTCCTGTGAGAAAGCCTGATTCAGACTCGGATAGTCGGATTTTGTCGAAAAGAAATGGTCCACGATTTCTCGACTAAATTCGTTCTCCATTCTGGTGACGTTGTTCAATTTTGATAATGAGTCTCGTGTATTTTATGCATAAACGCAACAATTTGCCTAGAAAAAGAAACTATCTAAAAGTATGGCTGTTGGGCAATACTTATAATAGTTTGCAAGATGGATTATCAGCGAATATGATTAACTTATTCTAAAATGGATGGAGGGGATGGCATGAGCGAATTGTCACGTATACTGGGCAGCCGGATCCGCATGTTGAGACAGCAAAAAGGGATGAGCCAGGAAGAATTGGCATTTAAGGCGTCTTTGAGTGCAGCGCACTTAGGTCAGATCGAACGGGCTCTCAAAAACCCGACGGTTGACACTGTCAGCCACATAGCGGATGCGCTTGGAATCACGGTTGATCAGCTGTTTCAATTTGATCTGCCTAAGCAGGAAAGAGAGAATGTTACTACCAATAAGATTCTCGCTCAGCTTGCGGACATGACCCCCGGACAGCAGCGGGACGTCCTCAAGCTAATCAAAATTTTTAAACATTTTCGCGAAGATGACTAGCGAAAATGAAAAGCTGATGTATTGAGTATACATCAGCTTTTGTGTTTTGTGGTATGCTGGGCGCATACAACATCAGACGCGTAGCAGCAGCGACAGGATCAGACCGAGCGTCAGGCTGCATCCAGCCAGCACAAAGAGCACTGTCCTCTGATCCTGCGGCGGTACCTTTTTTAAAAAAAAGAGACGGCGGCTGATGTGACATATATCAAGCAGCAAAAAGAGGGGAAGCAAAATGCACAGGAGAGAGGACAACAGGTTTGCAGCAAGTTGAGTCCCCGTACTTTGGCGGGCCAAGGGCATTATCAGGCGCAGGGCACAGGCCAGACAGGCTAAGAGAAGCAGCGCTGCCTTCCATCGCCTGCGGAGTAACTGTGCGGTGTATCCCTTTCTCTGAGTATTCTGGAGCTGCTGCTTGAGTTGTGCGGCAGTCTGAATCCGGTCGTTTGGGTCGAGTCGGATGCAGCGCTCCACGATCGCGCCAAGTTCCCCGGTCGCCCGCTGCTGGCTGGGGGGAAATCCGGTTGCCATGACATTGATGAGCACGCCGAGGGCGTACAGGTCGGTGCGCCCGTCGCTCTGGCAAAACCCAAACTGTTCAGGCGCCGCGTATCCAACTGTCCCCAAAATTGCAGTGTCGCAGTTCGCGTCAGGCCGAACTGCCCGGGAAATATCAAAGTCGATCAGCCTGGCCTTCCCCTGGATGTCGATCAAAATGTTGGAGGGGTTGATGTCCCGATGGATGATCCCGTGCTGATGCAGCCACTCAAGCGCGTCGCAGAGCTGCACGCAGCAGCTGACTAGCCGTTCATCGGAGAGGGTTTTTTCCCGTTCAAGCACCTGCCCGAGGGTTTCCCCCTGTATAAACTCCTCGATCACAGTGCAGCACCCATCCAGCACAACGACGCTGTGCACCTTTGGGATACTTTCGAGGGGAGAGTCTTGCAGGATGCGGTAAATCTCCGCCTGTCCCGGTCCCATTTGTTTTTTAACCGCAAGGCTGCCGTCGAGTTCGTTGCGCACAAGATAAGTGGAGTTCTGCTCTCCCTCACTCAATGGTTTGAGCTCGCGGTATTGGGAGAGGAGATATTGTTGAGTGATTTGTTGCATGGTGCACCTGTCTCCTATGGGTTGATTTTTTCCTCATTTTATTTTACCATAGAAGCAAGAGGTGGTAAATATGCAAAAATCCACACAGGAACTTCTCAAAGCGCTGCAGTCGAAACAGGACATCCGAAGCTATTTGGAGGAAAACCAGAAGGAACTGCTCAGCGACAGTTTGCAACAGCTGTTGGAAGAACTTTTGGACAAAAAACAGCTGACCAAGGCAAAGGTTATTGAGCGAGGGGATCTGGACCGCGTCTATGCATACCAAATCTTTTCCGGGATGCGCTCCCCTTCCCGTGACAAGTTGTTGCAGCTCTGCCTGGGGATGCAGGCGACTGTGGAGGAGGCACAGAAGCTTCTGCGCGCAGCGGGACAGGCACAGCTCTACCCGCGGGACAGGCGGGACAGCATCTTGTTGTTTGCGCTCCACCAGCAGATTTCGGTGATTGAAGTCAACAGCCTGCTTGCCGACCTAGAGGAAAAGCTGCTCAGCTGACGATGTGCAGAAAAAAGGAAATCTGCATGTTTGGTGGAGCCATCGGCTGGCCTAACTCGGGAGGTCACACTTTCTGCGCATGGCGAAGTTCAAAAGGAACGTAATTGGCTGGGGGTGGAGCGGATTTGCTTGAACTGCCGTCAGCCAACTCTGCCTGTCAGCAGTCAGACGAGCAGCGGAGTTCAAATGCTTTTTTTGAATGAAACCATTTGGGAATGGAACTGTCACAGTGGGCAGTTCCATTCCCTTTTTGTTGTTTTCGCGCCGTAAATCGCTGGGTATATCGTGGAATTACTAGATTGCCGCGTCAGGCATCCTGCGCAAAAGTCTGAACAAAGAGAGCTTTCTTGGCAGCAGAAACTGGGAGTGACGGATAGAAAGGCAGATGCAGGGCACTTTGAGGGGCTAGCCGGTGTTCAATCCTTTTTGGTCTCGCTTCATCGGGGATTATGATTTCAGGAATGAAAGAATTGCAGATTTCAGTTGTTATTCAAAGATTCTGAAACGAGGGAAAAGGGCCTTTGGCTGTACTTGGAGCACCGGCAGCGCACTGCCCAAAACGCTTGCTCGGTATCACATTGGAGTGTCAAATAAAAAATCCGCCTGAAAAGGTATCAGGCAGATTTTTTGGTAAAAGAGTCAACCACTGGCTCACCAATGGAGAATAAAAGCTAAGGCTTGAGGCAAATGTTAACACAGTCGACAGAACGAACAGGAACGACAGAAGTACAACAAGCACGGTGTGGGACTAGACCAGAAGAATAGGAATCCATAGCCCAGTGAGAAAATTGAGACATAAAACAACCCCCTTTCAAGGGTTATTCAAACGCGATCCAGCCGGCAGGCTTTTGAATCCCTTTTCGGAGTATTGGCTTGTGTTTTGCCTTTTAGGGCTGGGTCATCCTCTGAGTTGTTCCAGTGAATGTCACTGTAGAGTGGTTTGTGCCAGCTGGGGGGAATAGACGGCGGTAGTTCTGCAATGTGCAAAATCCGCTTTTTGGAAAGCGGACCTCCCGCAGCGGAAAGTGGGGCCAGCAATGGGGGGATGAAAGATCCAGTGTCTGAATAGATTGGCGGATGCAGGCTGAGTACTGCCGGGGTGATGAGTCTTTTAGAAGCTGCTGCCCCCGCCGCCATGGCTGGTCCCGCTGCTGCCTGTGTGGGTGGTGCTCGCCCCGCCTCCACCCCCGCTGCTGGATTCAATCCGGTGCTGAGTCATGGTGGTAGTAATGAACCGGTCACTCTGCTGTTTGAGGCGGAAGGAGCTGCTGTCCAGATAGGTTGCACTTGTGACAGTGTTCTGCTTTTTGTTGATTGCCACGAGGATTCCCACAGTGATTCCTCCGACTGCAACCGCAACGCCGAGGTAGAGCAGCCAGTTGCGCGCGCTGTAGGCGAGCCGCCCCGAAAAGGTTGAGGGGCGCTCGGATACGGTGTACTGGTTCGCAGGGATACCCTGGTTGATATAATCTTCTGTCATTCTAAGAAAGGTTTTAAACCCGCCCACATAGTCCTGACGTTTGAGGAAACTAGCCACCTCGTCGGTGATTGTTTTGATGCGGGCGTCAGTGAAATAACGGATCGCTTCCCCTGTTGTGGACATCCACACCTTGCGGTCTTCCATGTCGATGAGCAGCAGCACACCGGCATTGTCCTCGCCGTATCCAAACCCGTTGTAATCGTAAAAATCGTCCGCATAGTCCCGCGCTCCTTTGCCCTCGTTGTCGTCGGTGGTCACGAGCACGATGTCCATCTGAACTTCCTCGGCGAGGGAAGCGGCGGCGTTTTGCAGCTCTTGCAGCTCTTGTGCTGTCAACAGGTTCGCGCCGTCGTATACCTTTTGATCCACCGCCCCAGCCGGAAGCACGCCGATCACCGAGAGGATCAGCACAATGCAGGCCAGGGCTGCGGGGATTCTCTTTTTGATCATAGGAACATCCCTCCGATCAGCAAAATAACAAACACAGCGGCGGCAATTGCACCAAACCAGGCGAGCGCCTTGGGGATGCAGAGCGGCAGCTTGCCGACCACCTTTCCGGTCTGTCCGTTCATGGCGAACAGGAAGTCCTTGTCCTTGTATTTGTAGGTGAGCAGAAAGAGGGGGAGCAGGGTATAGCGCGCGTCCGCCTTTTGGTAGTGAGTGGATCGGTTGGTGACAGTGACGGTGCTATAGCCGTTGATCGTGTCCCGCAGCAGGCGCTCTCCGTACTGGTCGACCCGGTTGCGGATGCGGGGAAAGACCTGGTTGTGGTCCTGGTCATATTTTTCTGCGAAATAACCCGAGAGATAGGACATCGAAAAATCCTTGATATCCTTGTAATCGTATGGTTCGAGCAGGTCCATCAGCTGGTCGTCGAGCTTGCTGGAGCCGTCGGCGGGAACGCCGACAAACTCCATTTCCGCTTCACGGGAGATTGCAAAGTGGCTGGTCTCAGTGTACTGTGTGTTGCCGCTGCGCCAGCTGCGCACCCTGGTTGCCTTCGCGTTGAGGGTTTGGTCCACCGCACAGTCGAACAGCCAGAAGGGGATGTACATGCCGGTGATCTTTTCAAGCTGTGCCTTAGATCTGAAATCCTTGGGGACAAGCGGCTTTTTGGACCATTTGAGAAAGGATTCCACCGCCTGTTCCTTTTGAACACGAAAGGGTATGAGCTGGTTCGGTTTGAACGAGCCGGAGAGCCGGTCAGCGAGAATGGTGGGATTGTGACAGAACATGCAGAAGGTCGCCGCGGTCGTGTCGTCGGTCACGATCTGCGCTCCGCAGCTCGGGCAGCTGTACGCCCGCGCGTTTTGGTTGAACTCTTCGTTTTCCGGCTCCTCCTCCCGCACATCGTACGGGACGGCCTGTTCCGGTTCTGCCTGATGCAGCTGCTGCTCATTGAATTCGCTGGCGCAGTATTCGCATTTCCAGCTCTGGGTCCCTGCGCTAAATTCGAGCGGCGCGCCGCAGGCAGGACATTTATAGGTAACGATATCGGGCATAGGGAACTCCTTTCATAGAAGTAGGATACTTTTATGATAGCATACAACCCGCCAGTTGTCCACGCATTTGACAAAAACTTTGGTTTATACTAGTATAGTGGTAGAAAAGGAGGGAATCTTTTGAGAGTTGATTTGTTTTCGATCCTCATGATTGTGCCTTGGGTCGCGACATTTGCAGGTTCAATCACCGCAGTTTATATTTCGATTAACACCCAGCGCAAGCAGGGAAGCCTGCTTGGGTTTGCCGCGGGCATCATGATTGCGGCTTCGATTTGGTCGCTCATCCTGCCTGCGTTTGACGAGGCGGGCACAGGATGGTTTGGTGTGGCGCTGGTCACGGGAGGATTTGTGCTCGGCTGCCTCGGCATGCTGCTGCTCGACAAGCTGATTCCGCACCAGCACAACGACGACAGTGAAGCCGAAGGGATTCACACTCACATGTCCCGCCCCATGCTGCTGGTGACGGCGGTTGCGCTGCACAATATTCCCGAGGGAATGGCGCTCGGTGTGGTCATCGCCTCCGCTATGTCCGATCAGGGGATGAGTTGGATGGCTGCTCTCATGTTCGGCATCGGCCTCGCGCTGCAAAACTTTCCTGAGGGGGCGGCTGTGGTTCTTCCGCTGCGCCAGTCAGGGGTTTCACGCAAAAAATGCATCCGTTTGGGAACTCTGGCGAGCTTTGCGGAACCAGCAGCCGCACTCGTCGGGCTTTTGCTCTCCTCTTTGCTGATTCGGCTGGGGGGGATTATCATGCCCCTCCTGCTCAGCGTTGCAGCGGGTGCGATGGTGTTTATCGTTGTTGAGGAACTGATTCCCGAATCCCAGAGCGGAAATGTGGGCCATTCCTCCACCTACGGTTTTTTGATCGGTTTTTGGATCATGGCTGTCATGGGTGTTATCGGGGGATAATCGGTTTGCCGGCAACAGGATACCGTGCTCGTCTCAGTTCGTCTGAGGCGGAAAGCATAGGGAGACCCTTCCAAGGGGATCAAGACATTATATCACTATGGTTTAAACAAAGTGAAAGCCAGCGCCTAAATGGCGCTGGCTTTTATCATGGCCGTATAGACCGCTCGCCATGCGATCCCATCCCTCTTAGGGGAGATAACTTGTACGCTATCGCTGAATAGCCCCCGGCTGTAACAGGAGTAACGAGAAAAGTGAAAGCCTTGCCGGAGAAAAGGAAGCTATTGCAAAGCAAAAGCAGAATCAACAGCTATCTGAAGAATGATTCTTGGCAAACCAATGGGCCCGTATACGGGTTGCCGCGCGTGTTGAAGAGGGGGCCTTCTTGGGGCTGCGCCTGTCCCCGTTCACGGGTGGTTTTGTTTTAATCCGGTGTGTTACTGCCTTTTCGGGGAGAGATCAAGGGCAAACCGGCCAGTTTTGGTTGTAGCCTCAATTCGTTCGCTGAGAGCGGGGGATTGTTCAATATGCTGAACAGATTGTGTGAGGGAGCCCCGATGCGTCGGGGAGGCGACTGCCCTTCCTGCACCCTGGGATTCAGTCGACATACAGGTACTGGATGAGTTTTTGATAGGTTTTCTCCCCGATTCCCTTTATTTGCTGAAGCTGTTCCACGCTATCAAACCGTCCGATTTGGTCTCGAAAGGCGAGGATTGCGTTCGCCCTGGTATCGCCAATGCCGTTGATGAGGACCAGCTGTTCATAGGTGACGGTGTTGAGATTGAACCACAGCTCGACAGGCTGGCTGTCCGGCTGTTGCTGCTGGGCTGAGGCGGGAGATGATTCAACTGCAGAAGAGGACTCCGGCACCGGTTGCTCGTCCTTCTCATCCGGTACGGCGCTGCTGGCTGAAGGCGGGTGCACCGATTCAAGGAGAATCGCGTTATCTGCATAGGCAGGACTCGCCTTTGCGTTGTAGAGCACAATGGCAAACAGCATGACTAGGGCGATGGAGCAGAGGATGGAGAGTACAACCTTGTCAGAACGCTCCATAGGACACCTCCTCTAACATATTGCGTTGATCTGGGGGCGCTGAGACGCTCTTGGAGCATTCCACGCCCACTCGCTGGGAAGACTTTGTTTAATGGCAGTGGGATGAGAGCGGGCGTTTACACACGTGTCTGAGTGGGTTGCAAAGTCGACACGTTCAGGAAAGTAGGATTCCCCCAATTTCTCTCAAAAACCTCGAAAAATCGATCCATTTCGTCAAGCTATACGACACATATACCGCCGGACCATTTATTTTTTAGTCCGGGATGAGGTTTTTCGACAGCCTGCGGACGTGTTTACATAGAAACATCCTGGACCGATTGTGGTTTTGAGGAGTCTCAGCATTGCAACGACTCCCTCAGTCCCGGTGTACTGGGAATTTTGTTGGGTGCGTAAAAGGCAAACTGGCTTGCCAATACAATAAGAGCAGTTGAATGAGTGGTATGCATCAGCCGGCCCTTAAGAGGCGCGAAATGGTCGGTGTGTCACACACCCACTGTACCTGTGAAAACAGCAATCAAGACCCTCTATTTGCAAGTGGAAATAGAGCATTTGTCGTTCGCTTCAATTATAGTTGATGCTGACGCTGGCAGGCCCGGTAGCTTAAAACACAAAGAAAGGCAGCCGGATGTTGTTCCGGCTGCCTTTTGCTCTTTATTGGTCAGTCGTTTCCGCAGCCGGCACCTCGGATACAATTTCCTTGAGGGAGGCAGCTAGCCCGGCGAGCGACTGAATTTCACTCGGGATAATAATTTTGGTCGCCTTGCCGTCCGCTGCTTTGGCAAACGCCTCAAAAGACTTGAGCGCGAGCACTTGTTCGGAGGGGTTTGCAGCTGTGAGCAGTTTCAAGCTGTCCGCAGTCGCCTTTTGCACCATGGCAATTGCCTGCGCCTGGCCTTCCGCTTCCCGGATGCTCTGCTCCCGCACTGCGTCCGCGTGGAGAATGAGCGCCTGTTTTTCCGCCTCAGCGCGGAGGATTTCAGCTTCCTTTGACGCCTCGGCGCGGAGGATCTGCGACTGCTTTTCTCCCTCTGCGACGAGGATTTCGCTCCGCTTGCGGCCCTCTGCCTGGAGGATGGATTCGCGGCGCTCCCGCTCCGCTTTCATCTGTTTTTCCATTGCGTCCTGAATTTCGCGCGGGGGGATGATGTTTTTGAGTTCAACGCGGTTGACCTTGATGCCCCATTTGTCCGACGCCTCGTCGAGAATTGCGGTGATCTTGGTGTTGATCACGTCGCGGGAAGTCAGGGTGTGGTCGAGCTCCAGATCGCCGATGATGTTGCGCAGGGTGGTTGCCGTCAAGTTTTCGATAGCGGAAATCGGCCGTTCCACCCCATAGGTGTAGAGCTTTGCATCGGTTACCTGAAAAAAGACGACGGTGTCGATCTGCATCGTGACATTGTCCTTGGTGATGACCGGCTGGGGTGGAAAGTCGATGACATGTTCTTTTAAAGAGACCTTTTTGCGCACCTTGTCGAGAAAGGGGAGCTTGAGGTGAAGTCCGGTCGACCAGGTCGCGTAGTAGGCACCGAGCCGTTCAATAACGAATACCTGCGCCTGTGGAACGATTTTAATGCTGCTGATCAAAATGATCAGGATAATGACAATGACTCCAAGAATGACGTAAATTCCGATATTCTCCATAATCTTACTCCTTTACTTGTAGTGCAGATGGGATCGTTGCTGTGGCAACTATTTTCGCAGCGAGTGCAGGCGGTGTGCCTGCACCTGAGAAAGACCTAGCTGTAATCCTCAGGTGCGGCGACGTGTACAATCAGCCGGACGCCAGTGATCTTTTTGACGACCACATTGGTGCCTTTTTCGATCTTGCCGCCGTCGTCGCTGCGCGCGCTCCAATCGAGCCCGTCGATTGCCACGCGTCCCTGTGATTTGAAATTGTCAATGCTTTCGATGACCTGGCCAATTTGGCCGATCAAGCTGTCAGCGTTGGTGGGGATAATTGTTTTGTTCATCAGCTTTTTGGCGAGCGGACGGGTCAACAAAAGCAGAATGACCGAAAGTATGATAAAAATCATAATCTGGGCCGCGGCTGGAGCGCCAAACACGGCGGCGATAAACGCGCCGAGGCTGCCCAGGGCAAACCAGATCGACACGAGCTGGGTGGTGACAGCTTCCAAAATCGCGAACACCACAAACAGCACAGCCCACGCTATGAGATAAATCGTCATAGTATTTCCTCCTATCACAGATATTATAACAACTACAGTCCTTGATTACAATTACAAATCAATGACAAATTCAATCCGTTAAACTTGTGCAAATTCATCAAGAGGTTGAAAAAATATTTGGGAACAAATCTGTTTCGACAGTATATTCCCAAATAAAGGGATATAATGGAGGCAAATCAAATTTAAACAGGGGACAGGCTGTTCCCTGTCAGAAATGGAGGAAGTAAAATGAGAACCAAGCTGTTGCACACCCAGCAATCCCTTGCTCACCGGACGGTATTGAGCGCCATCGCGGTTGCTGTGTTTTCATTTCTCGTATCCAATGCAAAGGTGCTGGGGTCGTTTTCACCATTCGGGCTGTCGTTTTGTATGGCGGTGCCCGGGCCGCTCACTATCTTTTCCTTTTTAGGGAGTATCCTCGGCTACATTGTGTTTGGCGGGGTGCAGCAAAATGCAGTTTACATAGCCGGACTTGTGCTGTGCGCCGCGGTGAAGCTCGCCTTTACCCCCAAAGGAAAGAGCAGCCGGTTTTTGTACGGGTTCCGCTCGATCGTGGCGTTCGCCTCTTTGATGGTTGTCAATATCTTTTACAGTGCGGTGGTCGCGGTCAGCGTTCCGACGCTGTTGCTCCGGGTGGCGGAGAGCGTGCTCTGCGGCTGCCTGGCCTATATGTCCAGCGCTGTGCTCGACGCGGTGGGCCAAAAAAAGCTCGAGTTAAATTTTGTGGAGCGCGCGAGCCTTGCGATTCTCTCCATTCTGCTGCTCATGGCTCTCTCCGGCATCCAGGTGGGGGGACTTAACATCGCCCGGCTCATTGGCGCGGCCTGTATCATGGTCGCGGTCTACCGCCTGGGTTACAGCGGCGGGGCGGTCGCGGCGATCCTATTTACCATTGCCATGGTGCTCTATGAACCCTCAACAGCGGTGAGCGCGGGGAGCTTTATCATTTCCGCATTTCTGGCAGGGGTATTCAAGCCGTTTGGGAAAGTGGGACAGGCAGCAGTATTTTTGAGCACGAGCACCTTTATCGGAATTGTTCTGGGGAGCGACGCGGTGTCGACTGCAAACCTGCTCGAGGTGCTCGGCGGCGTGCTCCTCTTTATGCTGATTCCAGACAAGGTCTACCAAAAGTTTGATACCCGAAAGGCGGTTCAGCAGGCTGATCCGGATATTTCCGGGATCAAGGAACAGCTTTCCCACAAGCTGCGGTTTACTGCAAAGACGCTGGTGGATTTACAGGAATCAGTGCAGGAAGTCTCCGACCGGATGGAGGAAATCTCAGTCAACGACATCACGACAGTGTATTCTAAAACCTGCAACCAGGTCTGTAAAGACTGCGGGCTCAACACCTTCTGCTGGGTCACTGCCTACAGCGATGCGATGAATGCGCTCAATGCGGCGACCCGGCAGCTGCGCAACCACGGCAAGCTGACCCGGGAGTCCAGCCCGTTCTTTTTCCAGCAGAAGTGCTGTCAGCTCGACACCTACATCCAGTCAGTCAACCACAACTACAAGGATTATCTTGCCCGGGAAAATGCGGCTCGGCGCATCAGCGAGGCAAGACTGGTGGCGATTGAGCAGTTTGAGGGGATTGCGAACATGCTCTGCGAGATGAGCACCGAGCTCTCTGAAGTCGCGTCGGTGGACAGCCATGCCGGGGAAACGGTGCGCCAGGTGTTTGACCACAACGGCTACCGGATGACAGAAGCGGGCTGCGTGCTCGACCGGTATGGGCGGATGTGTATTGATGTGTATCTCGACGAGGAGCCGCGGCACAACGATCTTCCGGTGATTTGCAACCAGATTACCGACCAGCTTGACCGGGAGTTCGAGCTGCCCAGCCGGATGCGTGCGGACGGCAGGACGAAGCTCAGCTTTTTTGAAAAAGCGAATCTGAGCGTTGATTTCCATGCGGCTCAGATTTCAAACAACAACAATAAGTACTGCGGGGACAGCTTTGAACAGTTTATGGACTCCAAGGGATTTGTCCACTTAATCTTGAGCGACGGGATGGGCAGCGGTTCCCATGCGGCGCTCGACAGCACGATGACCTGTTCAATTGTCCACCGGCTGATCAAGGCGGGGTTTGGGTTTGAATCCGCCTTTAAGCTCATCAATCTTTCGTTTCTAGTCAAGTCGCGGGAGGAATCCCTCGCCACGCTGGACGTCTGTTCCGTCGACCTCTACACTGGGGAGGCGGAGTTTATCAAAGCGGGCGCGGCGAGTTCCTTCGTGCTCCGGGACAAGCGGGTGACCAAGGTGGAGAGCAGTTCGCTGCCAATTGGCATTATTCAGGGGATCGGATTTGACCGGTACCACATTAAGCTCGGTGCAGGGGACATCGTGGCGCTTGTGTCGGACGGGGCGTTGGCGACAGGGGAGGACTGGCTCGGGTCGGAACTCCAACTGCTTCGCGACCGCCCTGCAGAGGAGATCGCAAAGAGGCTGTGCAGTGAAGCGGAGCGGCGCCGAATTGACGGCCACAGCGACGACGTGACCGTCCTGGTTGCAAAGATCAATAAGGCCGGGAAATAAGTTGGCTTCTAGGTGGAACTGGCTGGGGGACAGGCTTTCGACAGCTTATACTGAATACAGCGGCAAACGCTACAAATTCTATCAGCGGGTTCACAACGCGGCGCTTGAATCGATTTTGACTCGCGGTAAGAATTCCGTCCACACAGAAGATGTGGGTAACGAAAAGGTGCGCTTAAGCGAAGAAAAACGCTGCCTTTGCTCATATCAGCGTTGCCTGTTTCAAGGAGATATGGTTCCCTCATTCAGCGGTAAATTGTTTGGAACTCTGACTGAAAAAGTCGATTTACGGGCTGCATTTTTTTACCGAATAATTGGGCGTTCAGGAGTGCCGACACAGAGTGGGTGGCCGGACTGTTTCAATTGCTTTCATGCACAGCACCTATGAGAAGGGCAAAAACCGGAATACCATTTTGACCCGACTGTAGCCGGAATCCATGTTATCTTTGGGTGATTCTGGCAAGTCGATCCTCCCAGATGGATGCGTTATTCAAACAATCAATCCAGAGCGAACAGCGGAAAAACAAAAAGGAACGGACTTTCAGTCCGTTCCTTTTTCGTTTTAACCGGTTAATCCTCGATATTCCGGCGCTTTGTCCACACGATTCCACCGAGGGCAAGCGCTGCAAATCCAGCCGCTGCAAGGGGCAGTGTGCCTGCGTCGCTGGTTTTTGGCGTTTCAGATTTTTCAGGATCTTTTTTCGGAGTTTCAGGGGATTCCTCTTTCTTGGGATCCTCAGGAGTGGGAGTTTCTTCCGGCTTTGGATCTTCCTTTAAGACGAGCGCGTCGATGGCATTGAGCAGGGCGGCGGCGGCATCGTCTACTTCTTGTTGATAGTCGTCGTAAAGGTATTCATCGTCGAGCAGCTCCTGCGCAGCCTGTTTTGCCTTGTTCAGCTCTGCCACCGAGGCTTCGGTGTATTTTGAGGTATCAACTGCGTTTGCGCGGTCCATGGCTTCCTGCAGTTTGGCTGTATCCGCAGCAACCGAGGTGTTTGCAATTGCATTGATCAGGGTGTTGACCATCTCTTCGAATTCATTCGGAGTGGCGTCGACTCCGAGCTTGTTCGCCTCTTCCACTATGGCGTTGATTTTTTTCTTGTCCGCCTTGATGATATTCATTTTATCCGCGTCTTTGGCGATCAGGGCGAGGAAATCGGCGTTGCCATTGACAAGCCCGGTTTCGTAAACAATATAGACAGCGTTGAACCACAGCGAATCCTTCTGAAAGCGGGTCAGACTGGGAGCCTGACTGAGCAGCTTGTACAGCCAGAGGGTTTCACGGAACGCATCCTGCTGATACTCGTTGAGACCGTTAAACGCTTCGGACTCAGACAGTTTTTGGGCGTAAGAGAGCGCGTCGGCGAGGTGCTGCGACGGGGCGACAGGGTTTTTGACCACCAGCTGATGGGCCGCCTCGTCAAGAGCGTAACCCGCTTCCCACACAACGTCGTAGCTTTCGCCCGGTTTGTTGTAGATCGCTTTGGCTGCATCCAGCGCCTTGGCATAATCCGCCCAGGTGTCTTCGGTGTAATCCGACTGAACAAAGATCGGCTCGTAGAAATCGATCAGTTGTTTGAGCGCCTTGTAAATTTCTTTGGTTGCAGCTTCTTCGGTGTAAACCAGGACTTCTGACTTGTCTTGCACGTCCTGAATCATCTGCTGAACCTGCTCTGTTGTCGCGTCGGGGTTGGCCAGCAAAGCAATCGCAGCGTCATAGACAGGCTTAAATTCCTGCCAGGATTCCTCTGTGAAATCTGATTCAACATATTGTTGGACCAGCCAATCAAGCTCGGATTTGTCCACTTCTCCCTCGCCTTCACTGGGTTTTTCGGACTCTCCTCCTGTATTGGGATCCCCGGTTTCTCCGCCCACATTCGGGCCGCCGTTCCCCCCTTCCAGAGACTCATCGCCAATTGGGGGCGGGGCGGGTTGGGTGACTTGCGGCGTATCGTCTGTTGTTTCGGCTATTTCATCTGATTCAACTGTTGCAGACTGCTCCCGGTCGGCGGAAAACATCTCCTCCGTGCTGGCGGCGGCGTCCCCTTCGGCAGGGCTGTCTGCACCCTGGACGCTGATTGTGGATGCCCCAATGGAACAGATCATGGCAAGTACAAGGGATAACGCAATCAATTTCCTTTTCATGTTTATTCTCCTTTGCGTCAACGGTTTTGTTACATATTTCCTGAATAAACAGGATTCGACAATTTACCTTTTCATTGTATCACGATATGTTATATTTTGCAACATACTTTTCATACAAAAAAGTTTTTTGTTTAAATCAACGGACGTTTTTTGGCGTGAAAACGACTGAAAAACATAATAAAATATTTAGTTTCTAAAGAGTTTTTAGTTATTTAATTGTTATAAGTAGTGTTTTGTTAGTAAGTAATTTCGCATAAAAAAATCAAAAAAGGACATTTTTTGTGAAATGGAAAAATTAGTCGTATAAAAAAGCCCCGCGGCTGATTCATATCAGCCGCGGGGCTTTGGATTGTATTCTCTATTTGTACAGCTCCTGCAGTTTAACGAGATAATCGTACTTGTCTGCTGCGTCAGCTGCCGCTTTGTCGAAGAGTTCTTCCGCTCTCTCGGCGTTCTGGCGGGCGAGCGCGCTGTAACGAACTTCATTCATGATGAAGTCTTTGTAGTTTGCGGTCGGTGCCTTGCTGTCGAGCATGAACGGATTCTTGCCCTCAGCCTTGAGGCGCGGATCGTAGCGGAACAGGTGCCAGTAGCCGGCGAGAACCGCGTTCTTTTCCTCGGTCTGCGCTTTGCTCATGCCGCCCTTGATGCCGTGGTTGATGCAGGGGGCGTAAGCGATGATGAGGGAGGGGCCGTGATAGCTCTCCGCCTCGGTGACCGCTTTGATGCACTGGTTGTAGTCAGCGCCCTGAGCCACCTGAGCTACGTAGACATAGCCATAGCTGATTGCCATCTGAGCGAGGTTTTTCTTCTTAACTTCCTTACCAGCTGCCGCGAACTGTGCGACTGCGCCGGTCGGGGTGGATTTGGACGACTGTCCGCCGGTGTTGGAGTACACCTCGGTGTCAAAGACAAGGATGTTGACGTCTTCGCCCGAAGCGATGACGTGGTCAAGTCCGCCGTAACCGATGTCGTATGCCCATCCGTCACCGCCGAAGATCCAGACGGATTTCTTGTTGAGATAGTCTTTGTTCGCGACGATCTCTTTGCCTTCCTCCGTGCCGGCGAGCGCTGCGATGAGCTTGTCGGTCGCAACCTTGTTGGTTTTGCTGTCGGTCACGGTTGCAAGGAATTCATCCGAAGCGGTTTTGATCTCACCCTCTGCCTTTTCGTTGATCTCTTTGACCTGGTCAATCAGGCGATCTCTGAGGCATTCCTGTGCGAGGTTGATGCCGTAGCCGAACTCAGCGTTGTCCTCAAACAGGGAGTTCGCCCATGCAGGGCCGTGGCCCTCTTTGTTGGTGGTGTAAGGAGTTGCCGGAGAGGAACCGCCCCAGATAGAGGAGCATCCAGTCGCGTTGGCGATGTACATTCTGTCGCCGTAGAGCTGGGTGACGAGCTTGGCATACGGTGTCTCACCGCAGCCTGCGCATGCGCCGGAGAATTCGAGCAGCGGCTGTTTGAACTGGCTGCCCTTGACGGTGGTCTCTTTGAATTTCGCTGCAACTTCTTCCTTCGCGGGGAGGCTCACGCCGTACGCAAAGCCGTTCTGTTTGGCGAGCTGGCTTTCAAGCGGATTGAAGACGAGCGCTTTTTCGCCCTTCTTGCCGGGGCAGACATTGACGCAGGAACCGCAGCCTGTGCAGTCGAGCACCGAAATGGTCATGGCAAACTTCATGCCGGGCAGTCCGGTCATCGGAGCGGTGAGCTGGCCTTCCGGAACGTTGGCAGCTTCTTCTTCCGTCATGGCAGCCGGACGGATAACCGCGTGCGGGCAGACATAGGAGCAGAAGTTACACTGGATACAGTTTTCCGGAATCCAGGTCGGAACGTCAACTGCGATGCCGCGTTTTTCATAAGCAGCAGTGCCGGACGGGATGTAGCCGTCAGCATACTCGGTGAACGCCGAAACAGGGAGCTTGTCGCCGCGCTGGCCGTTGACCGCAGCCTGGATGCTGTTGATGTATGCAATCTTTGCCTTGTCGTCGCCTTCAGCGGTGATCGAGAGGTCGATCTCCTCCGCATTGGCCCACTCAGCGGGAACCTTGACTTCCACAACCGCGTTGACACCCTTTTCAATCGCCTCGTGGTTCATCTTGACGATCGCGTCGCCCTTCTTGCTGTAAGAAGCGGTCGCAGCGTCTTTCATCAGCTGAACAGCGCGGTCGATCGGGATGATGTTTGCGAGCTTGAAGAACGCGGACTGGAGGATGGTGTTGATGCGGCCGCCGAGGCCGATCTCTTTACCGATTTTCACACCGTCGATGGTGTAGAATTTGATGTTGTTCTTTGCGATGTAGGCTTTGACCTGGCCGGGGAGATGGGTTTCGAGCTGGTCTGCATCCCAGGAGCAGTTGAGCAGAAAGGTTCCGCCCGGTTTGACGTCCTGAACAATGTCGTATTTGTTCATGTAGGACGGGTTGTGGCAGGCGACAAAGTCTGCTTTGGAGATGAGGTAGGTCGATTTGATCGGCTTCTCGCCAAAGCGGAGATGGGAAATGGTGACGCCGCCGGACTTTTTGGAGTCATATGCAAAGTATGCCTGCGCATACATATCGGTGTTGTCGCCGATGATTTTGATGGAGTTTTTGTTCGCACCAACGGTGCCGTCTGCGCCGAGGCCCCAGAACTTACAGCTGGTGGTTCCCTCCGGTGCAGTTTCATAGTGCTCGCCGAGCGGCAGGGAGAGGTCGGTGACATCGTCCACAATGCCGATGGTGAAGCGTTTTTTGTCGGTGTTGTCGAATACTGCCTTGATCTGGGTCGGGGTGGTGTCTTTGGATGCGAGGCCGTAGCGTCCGCCGTAGACCGGGACGTTCTCAAACTGGGTGCCTTTGAGGGCGGTGATTACATCGAGGTAGAGGGGTTCGCCGATCGAGCCGGGCTCTTTGGTCCGGTCAAGGACAGAGATCTTTTTGACGGTTTCCGGCATCACGGCAAGCAGGTGCTTGACGCTGAACGGGCGATAAAGGCGAACTTTGATCACGCCGACCTTTTCCCCGGCCGCGAGCATTGCGTCAACGGTTTCTTCAATGGTGTCGGTGACCGAACCCATCGCGATGATGATTTGCTCGGCATCGGGTGCGCCGTAGTAGTTAAAGGGCTTGTAGTCGGTGCCGATTCTCTTGTTGACTTCGTTCATGTACTCCTCGACAACTTCGGGCAGAGCGTCGTAGTAGGGGTTGCCCGCCTCGGCGTTCTGGAAGTAGATGTCGGAGTTCTGAGCGGAGCCGCGCAGAACCGGGTGCTCCGGATTCAGAGCATTTTTGCGGAATGCATCGATGATGTCGAGATCCGCCATTTCCTTGAGCTCTTCGTAATCCCACATCTGGATTTTCTGAAGCTCGTGGGAGGTGCGGAAGCCGTCGAAGAAGTTGATGAACGGAACCTTGCCCTTGAGCGCAGCGAGGTGTGCGACAGGGGTTAAATCCATAACTTCCTGAACAGAGCCTTCAGCGAGCATCGCATAGCCTGTCTGACGGCAAGCGTAGACGTCGGAGTGGTCTCCAAAAATCGAAAGGGCGTGGGTAGAAATGGCGCGGGCGGAGACGTTGATGACGCCCGGCAGCTTTTCGCCAGCCATTTTGAACATATTCGGTACCATGAGCAGCAGGCCCTGCGAAGCCGTAAAGGTAGTGGTCAGTGCGCCTGCGAGCAGCGAGCCGTGCACAGCGCCGGCAGCGCCAGCCTCGGACTGCATTTCAGCAATTTTGACAGGGTGTCCAAAAATATTTTTTCTTCCCTCGGCAGCCCACTTATCGGCAACTTCAGCCATCGTCGACGACGGGGTGATCGGATAGATCGCAGCGACGTCGGTGTACGCATAGGATACGTGCGCGGCGGCGGTGTTACCATCCATGGTTTTCATTTTTCTAGCCATGTTTTGTCCTCCTAAAATTATCCTGATAGTAGAGACATTCAATTTCTACTCAACAAGAATTATTCTACCACTTATTTTGCGCTGTGTAAATAGTTAGTTCGGGATATCTTGCCGATTTTCTGAGAATTTGTGTAAACCTGTTTGAATTCGGTTCAATTCTTTGTCAACTTATGAAATATGTGAAAATGCAAATTGACAATCCGGGAAAAATTGATTATGATAGTACTGAAAACCAACGGATCAACCCGACAGATTTACAGTTTTAAAGGAGAAGGATTTATGGACGCAGACGGGCACAGTCCCAAGCCCCAGAAAGGCTTGTTTGCAAAATGGTTCGGCAAATCGCGCGAAAACGTCACCGAAGAGGAAATCCTCATGATGGTCGACGCCGGTGAGGAAGAGGGCGTGATTGAGCAGAGCCAAAAGGCGATGATCAATAATATTTTTGAGTTTGACGATATGACGGTTGAGGATGTCATGACCCACCGGGTGGACATTGTCGCCGTCGCAGAGGATGCCCAAATCAGCGACGCGGTGTACCACGCGATCAACGACGGATTCTCCCGCATCCCAGTTTACAAAGAGGACATCGACAACATCATTGGCATCATCTATGTCAAAGATCTGCTCTGCCTGGTCGGCTGCAAGGCAATTGAGGATTTCAGCCTCCAGCAGTTTATCCGAGAGGTGCTCTATGTCCCCGAGACAACAAAGTGCCGCGATCTGTTCAAGCAGTTTACCGAGAAAAAGCTGCACATCGCGGTGGTGGTGGACGAATACGGCGGGACCGCTGGCATCGTCACCATGGAGGACCTCATCGAGTCAATCCTCGGCAACATCCAAGATGAGTACGACGACGAAGAGGATGAAATCACCAAAATCAACGACACCACCTACACCATGGAGGGCAGCGCGGATTGGGACGACGTCGCCGAGATTCTCGGCCTCGAGGTGGAGGAAAATCCCGACTATGACACGGTGGGCGGTTTCCTCATCGATTCGCTCGGCCGGATCCCTCACGAGGGAGAGCATCCGGTGGTCAAGGTGGACGGAGTGGAATTCACCGTTCTCGTGGTGGAGGAGCGCCACATTGCCAAGGTGCGCGCAGTCAAAACCCCCCGGGTCTCCCAGCCGGAATAGCGCATTGTTCCCTCGTCTTTTCATAAAGGAGGGGAAAGCGTGTCCACAAAGTTGGCAGAGACTGCGGCAATTTTAATTTGTGATGGAGAATGGCGCAAAGAAAACACGTCAATCGATCAGGATGGCGCTTTTCGCAGCTTTTAAAGCCAGCGGAAAGCGCCATTGTGTTGTGGACTGTCTTTTTCAGGGCGTTTTGCATCAGGGCATCTCCAGCTGTTTTCTTATAAAATTTCAGGGAAGCTGAGTTATCCGTCGGGCCATCCAAAACGCATGTCGCCGGATGGTTCGTTTTTTCGCCTGAAATGGGGTTTCCGGATCATTTGTCACGCATTCGTTGGTAGAATGCGTGAATTTTTTTTGCGAAATTGCGAATAGTGCAGACATTTTCGAGTGGGTCTGCTATAATAAAGGTAACTATTCTGTAAAACTGGGAGGTGATCGCATGGTTTACGAGAAATCATGCGGTGCGATTGTGTTTCGAAAATTCCATGGCAATGTCGAGCTGCTGCTGATCAAGCACGCCAACGGCGGCCATTGGTCGTTCCCCAAAGGGCACGTCGAACAGGGGGAGAGCGAAGTCGAAACCGCGATGCGTGAAATTAAGGAGGAGACGGGAATCGACGTCATCGTCGACCCGACCTTTCGCGAGGTGGTGTCCTATTCGCCCAAGCGGGAGATTATGAAGGACGTCATTTATTTTATTGCCAAAGCAAAAACCCATGACTACGTGCCGCAGGAGGAGGAAATCTCCGAAATCAAATGGGTCGAGCTCGGCCGGGTGCACACCTTGCTCACCTATGACAACGACAAGCAGCTTGTCAACAAGGCCAAGCCCTTTTTAAAGGACAGCTTCAGCTGAGGAATCATATGGTTGAAATTTATAAGTAGGGGGTGTGCTTTTGCACACCCTCTACTTTTTGATACGCTGCCGCCTCCAAAGCCGGGAACATTAATTTGAACGGACAGCAATCCAATCATTGCGTAGTTCATTTGAATGGGCTCTCACAATGTGGTTGTTCTATCTATATAATAGCTGATTAGGTATGCCAGTATTTTCGGTCAAGGCTGCGGTACTGCACCGCCTCGCCGATGGCGTCTGAATGGATCGATTCCTCCCCCGCGAGGTCGGCAATGGTGCGGGCGACCTTGAGCACCCGATCGTAGGCGCGGGCGGAGAGCCCGAGCTTGTCAAACGCCTGGCCGAGCAGGGCGTTTGCATCGTCGGTCATCCGGCAAAACCGCTGCAAGTCTCCAGAGGGCAGGTGGGCGTTGCAGGCGTAACCCCTCCCCTGATACCGCTCCTGCTGAACGCTGCGGGCTGCGATCACCCGCGCGCGGATTTCGGCCGAACCCTCAGATGGCTGTGGGGTGGAGAGTGACGCATACTCCACCGGCGCGACCTCGATGTGCAGGTCGAGCCGGTCGAGCAGGGGGCCAGAGACCTTGGCGAGATAGGAGGAGACCTTGCCGGGAGAGCAGATACATTCCCGCAGGGGGTGCCCGTAGTAGCCACAGGGACAGGGGTTCATCGCGGCGATCACCTGGATGGAGCAGGGATAGGAGAGTGTGTAGCCGGCGCGGGAAATCGAGATCCTTCCGTCCTCAATCGGCTGGCGCAGGATTTCCTTTGCGTCCCGCCGGAACTCGGGCAGCTCGTCGAGAAAGAGCACGCCGTTGTGCGCGAGACTGATCTCCCCCGGGCGAGGCGGAAGCCCTCCGCCCGCGAGGCTTGCAGGGGAACTCGAGTGGTGCGGCGCGCGGAACGGCCGGGAGGTGACAAGCGGCCGCCCGGGCGGCAGGATGCCCGCAATCGAGTGGATGTTGGTGGTCTCGATCATCTCCTCAAACGACAGGCCGGGCAGAATGGAGGGGAAGCGCTTCGCGAGCATGCTTTTTCCCGAGCCGGGCGGCCCGATGAGCAGGGCGTTGTGCCCGCCGGCCGCCGCGATCTCGAGCGCGCGCCGGGCAACCGGCTGGCCCTTCACATCGGCAAAATCGGGGAGGGGATCGTCAGTGAGCAGACTGCTCACCGAGGTGATGATTGGTTCGAGCTTTGACGTGCCCGTTAAAAAAGAAAGAAGCTCGCTGAGACAGGATACGCCGTAGACCCGGATGCCGCGCACAACGCTCCCTTCGAGCGCGTTGTCTTGGGGGACAAAAATATTTTGATAGCCCAGCCGCTTTGCCCGCAGCACCATGGGGAGCACCCCGCTGACCCGCCGTACCTCCCCGCCGAGCGACAGCTCCCCGAGAAAGACCGAGCTGTCCAGAGAGGCTTTGAGCTGTCCGCTCGCCCGGAGGATCCCGAGCAGGATGGGGAGGTCGTAGATCGGGCCGGATTTTTTGACGTCAGCCGGCGCGAGGTTGGCGGTGATCCGCTGCACCGGGAATTCGTAGCCGCAGTTTTTGAGCGCCGCCCGGACGCGGTCCCGGCTCTCCTTGACCGCCGTGTCGGGGAGTCCGACCACATCAAAGGCGGGGAGTCCGCCCGCCATGTCGATCTCCACGGTGACCGGATAGGCGTTCAGGCCGAGCAGGCCCATGCTGTGTATCGTGCAGAGCACCCGGTCACCCCCGCTCGTCCTGCGCGCCGTCTATTTCCGCGCAGATAAAGAAATACATCTCACTCGCCATCTCGAGGACCCGGCGGATTCTCTTTTCGGTGATATCCACCCCAAAGTCGCTGGGATAGCGGGTTTCAATGTAGTAATGGTTGAGCGCGGCGCTCTCGTCGAGCCACTCGGCAAAATGGGGGTCGAGCTTGACCGCCTGCTTGCACAGCCAAGTTAGATTGTGCCCGTCGACCAGCCGCCCGTTTTTGAGCAGGAGGTACGCCTTGAGCGACTTTTCCGCGCACTGCTGGCAGTGAAAGGCGCAGCTGTCATACAGCCGCTCGTCGGTGATGAGCAGCTCAGCGGCGAGCCTGTCCTGCAGCGCGGCCTCGATCCAGTCGTAATAGTGCCGGCTGTCCCGGCTGCGTTCTCCCCGCCTACCCATAGAGAACCACTCCGCTTTGGTTCACCCGGTTGGCAAACGAGTGGGGAATCTCCCGCAGCTGCGCCCAATTTTCAGGGGTATACACCACGACGTCGTAGGGGATGTCACAGTCTACCGCCAAATAGATGTCGTGTTCGAGTCCGCCGTCCTCGTTTTCAGCGACGACAACCAGCTTAAAACTGGTGACCTCGTCCTCGAGGTCAAATTTGCAGCTGAAGAGAATGATCTTCTCGGGGTGGAATTGGTCGACAATTTCGTTGCAGACCTGTTGAATCAATGGATTTTCGCGCATCACAATCACTTCCTTTGCTTCTATTATATGCCAGCGGGAATAAAAATACAATTGTTTGGTGGAAAATTTTGTCGAAAAAACTCGCGGAACGAAATAAACTTGAGCTTTGCCGGATTAAATGCTATAATAAACCTATCTATCTCAAATGAAATTTAATGCTAAAGGATGACGGAACCATGTTATTAAGCAAACTGCTCGGTGAACGCTACAAAGAAAAACCTGCGGATGCGTCCATCCCGAGCCATATATTCATGCTCAAGGG
>CBCSOX010000011.1:0-28565 GCA_965141735.1 uncultured Oscillospiraceae bacterium
TCTGCCATGTCCGATCTCCTTTTGAACAGGTTTGAGGTCATTCTCTGAAAAGCCCCCTGCCAGGGACTTTTGTACTGTCAGGTGAAGCGGCGTGTTGCTTGCCGCGGCCGCCTCGCCGCAGACCTGCCCGCCAAAAGGCCGGCTTTGATCAGGTTTTACGAATTGCTGTGACGAAGAAAAGGCGTATTTTCACTATATCACTTCGCTCGGCAGGTGTCAACGGTTGAGTTGTGAATAAATCGCAAAAAGTGTGGGGAAAAGCGGGTGCTTCGCACAGTCCGCGGCCTTGAAACTTCTAAAAGGGCTGCGCCCCGTCTTAGATGAAAACACGGGCAGTCACAAACAATGGGAATTGACAGATTATCAGCTCGTTGCTTTGGAAAGGGAATTACTGCGCTCCTACAGGGATGGTTGTGGCAACGAGGCCATGCGGCCCTTGTTTCTGGCGGGTAGCGTGTTCCTGAGAGGCTGAAAGAAATAACCGCGCAGAAAAAAGCCCTGTCCAGCCGGAAGGGCGGGACGGGGCTTTTCAAGTCTCAGCTTTTTTCAAAACGGCGTTTGACCAGCGGCATGGTCTGCTCGCCAATTCGGTAGGACTGGATGTCCAGCTCCGACTTGCGGGCGTATTCCCCGACTTCATGCTCCATGAGGGCGACTGGGTCGGTGTCGGCGCAGTTGTGAAGGAAATTCTCTGCAATATTTTCATCCCCCTCGCCGCACAGCCGTACGATGGCGTCCTGCCAGCTCTCTCCCGGCAGCGGGCCTTCGGCCGAGAGCAGCTCCAGCCCGCCCTCCCCGTTGTCCCGTGCGGTGAGCTTGAGGGAGACAAACCCGCCGTCCACCTGGTCGAGCATGGTGCCGCGCAGGCGGAACTGCCCAACATATGCCACCGCGTAGGTCTCCTCCCTTGTGGTGGAAGCGCTCCAGTTTGGGGAATCCGCCAGGGTGACGGAGGGGTCCCCGTCGTCGTAGAGTGCGGTGATGGTCTGAAAGAGTAGGTCCTCGGCGGGATCATTGGTGTAGCGGCGGAACACAGGGAGCGGGTCCTCTGCGTCCTCTCCCGCATCCTGCGGTTGTATTTCGGTCGGGAATAAGATCGCGTGGTAGACGAGTTCAGAAAAGTTATCGTAGTTTGCCAGCTCCCGGACATCCCGCCCGAACACCTGCTCCGCTGTCTTGCGGGTGTAGGAAAATGGGTACACATAGGAGCCGCTGCGCAGCTCGACGTCAATCCTGTCCGCGTTGCCGATCAGGCTGAACAGCACGAGGGCGTTGTTGTAGCAGGTCTGGTGAAACGCGGCGACGGACTGCTGACTGAGGTCCTGTTTGGCGGAGTAGTGGATGGTGAATCCGTAGGGCTGCTCCTTTGTCTGGAGGGAGACCGAGTCCCTTGTCGTCCCGCCCGGGAGGGGAAGCAGGTCCACGGCCCGCACTACCTTGGCGTTGTCCCCCACATAGTCTGTTTTGCACTCGAGCAGTTGTTGCCATTGGACGTTGGTGGCGCGATAGGTCGTGTTGTTCGACGGCGGAATGAGGCCGTCAGCAGCGGGGGAGTGGTTCACCCCGCAGCTGACAAACACCCCCGACGCGGCGGCGCAGGCGATCAGAAGCAGCAGGATGCCCCGCCCCCTGCGCTTGGAAGCGGTGTCAAAAATGGTCTGGAACCGCAGTTTAAGCGTTTTTTTGGGGCTCTGGAACCGGACGGAAAGCCTGGGGCCGCTCCCGCTGCCCGCCGCAGTGAGGATGGCGCTGCTGTATTGGCCGCGCAGTTCTGTGTTCGCCCCCTGAACCACTTCGGCATCGCAGGCGAGCTCGATGTCGCGCTGTGCCCAGCGCACCATCAGGTGGACAAACGGGTTGAACCAGTGCACCGCGCAAGCGGCGGTGAGCAGCAGCTTGAGCAGGAGGTGCCCCCGCCGGATGTGCACCAGCTCATGTCGGAGCATGAGGGGGAGCTGCTCTCGGTCGCAGCCGGTGCTGGGCAGCAGCACGACGGGCCGGAACAGCCCATAGGCCATCGGGCTGGTGAGAAAGGGGCATTGCAAGAGGGAAACACGCCGGCGGATTCCGGTTTGTGTGAGCAGCTCCTGTAAGAGGCATTGAATCTCCGGATCATCGACAGGGGAGGCGCAGCGGCGCAGCGACCGGCGGAAACGCAGCATCCCCCACAGATGGTAAAGGACATACAGCAAAAACCCAGTGCCCCACACAATGACGATGATGGAAATCCAGGAAAAATGCCGCAGTATCCCTGAGGAACCCCAAATTTTCGACTCGAGATGGGGTAGGACTTGGGTACCAAAAGTAAAGGTGGTGTTGGAATAGACAGTGGGAGGGGCCTCCTCGATTTGGGGGAAGAGAAACATAAATTCGTAATACAGGGGGAGGAGCAGCCGCACCGCAAGCACCGTCCAGGCCGTGCAGAGCCACTTTGGGCTGTAGCGCCTGCGCAGAAGGGGAGAGAGAAAATAGAGCGCCAGAATCAGCGGGGAGGTGAGTAGAGTGATTCGGATGAGCCCTGTCAGCAGCAGCGTGACCATCACGTCCCCTCCTTTGTCTTTTGGGCGATAAACGCGGCGAGCTCCTCCAAATCCTGATCTGAGATCGCCTTGCTGTCGTAGAGCGAGGCGACGAGCCGGGAGACGGAGCCGTGGTTGAGCCGTTTTAAAAAGGCTTTGTTTTCGGCGGCGAGGTAGGCGTCCTCCTGTACCAGCGGCTCGTAATAACGACATTTCCCCCGCTTCTCTGAGCGCAGGAACCCGCGGGCGATCAGCCGGTTGAGCAGCGTTTGCAGGGCGGATACATTCCAGGGACGCTCGTGGTCAAGCACTGCTTTGAGGTTTGAGGTGGAGACCGGGGTGTTGCTTTGCCAGACCGCTTTCATGACCTCAAGTTCAGTGTCGGGCAAGCGATGGGAAGAACGGCTCATAAAATCATCTCCTACAGTTGTATGTTAATTACATCATACAACTGTAGGAGAGAAAAGTCAAGGGGTTTTGCAATCTTTTTTTCACTTTTGCAGCCGCAATGGGCGAATAGAACCCACAGCTGCAAAGAGGGAAGGATGAAAGTATCTTTCTATGCGCTCAAACGCAATAGGCCATTGCCGGGGCAGCCGCCCGCAATAGCTGGAACTGAAACGCAGGGTGCGTGACAATTCGCCGCATCTCCCCCAACAGCAAAAAGCGGCGGAAAATCTCAGCCGTTGGGCCGCCCTATTGCCTGCATATGCAGAAAATCCGCCAAATGCCAAAAGAAGGTCCGGCGCGTTACGCGCCGGACCTTCTTTTTATCGCTTTTCGGAAAGAAACCACCGCCAATGCCGTGAGAATGAAACGCATGCATTAGGAGCAAAGGACAAGAATCGTTTGGCTCAGAGTAAAAGTCGATTCGGAGATCACTGCATTGACCGTGAGGCAGAGGGGCATGTTTGTGCCGGTGTGAAGCCCGGGTTAGATTCATCTTTAAAGCACTCTAACCTGGAAACACTCCGCCGCTGCGCGTTTACCGCAGAACAAAGAGGAACACGATGAGCACCACCACGCCGAGCACAATCCGGTACCAGCCGAACGGTTTGAAATCGTGCTTTTGGATAAAGCTCATCAGGAACTTGATCGCAACCACCGAGACGAGGTAGGCGACCACGGTGCCCACGATCAGCACAGCCCATTCGCCTCCGGAAAAACCGGCGTCGTTGGCGAGGAAGAACTTGAGCAGCTTGTAGCCGCTCGCGCCGAACATCGCGGGAATCGCGAGGAAAAAGGAGAATTCCGCCGAAACCACCCGGGAGGCCCCGAGGAACACCGCGCCGAGGATGGTCGCGCCCGAGCGGGAGGTGCCGGGAATCGTCGCGAGCACCTGGAACAGCCCGATGCAGAACGCCATCTTGAGGCTGAGTTCGCCAAAGCTGTTCACCGTCGGCTTTTTGTGGCGGTTTTCCAGCATGATGAACAGGATGCCGTAGATGATGAGGGTGGCGGCAATGGTGATCGGGCCGTAGAGCTTGTCGGTGATAAAATCATCGAGCGGCAGCCCGATAACCACCAGCGGGATGCTCGCGACAGCCACTTTGCCCCAGAGCGACCAGGTGCTTTTCTTTTCGACTGGAGATTTTTTGGGGGAGAAAGGGTTTAATTTGTGGAAATACAGCGTGACCACCGCGAGGATTGAGCCGAACTGGATGACGACGATAAACAGGTCCATAAACGCCTTGGAGACGTTGAGGTGGATCAGCTCGTCGGCGAGCAGCATATGGCCGGTGCTCGAGATCGGGAGCCACTCGGTGATGCCCTGGATGATGCCGAAGAGTATCGCCTTTAGGATTTCTAAAATATCCATGGGAAAACCTCTCTTTTTAATTCAGTATAGTCTCTATTGTACCACATTAGAACCCACCAGCATGTGAACAGGGTTTGAACGTCTGCTAAGAATATTGTCATTTGAAAGCTGTTCCGGGGAGATTCCTTCATAAGAGCCGCACCAAGATTTTTTTGTTTATTTTAATGCAGTCTAACATTTGAGAAAGGCGTTCGTGCAAAAGAAACGATTAAAATAATCGACAAAATAAAGGATTGCTATTGACTTTAGTAGGACTTAAGTGGTATACTTAGGTCAGACCCAAGTGGGAGGTGAGGAGTCTGGGTGCTAAAAAGATGGGTCGTCCGACGGATAATCCGAAAGCGCATAAAGTGACTGTTAAGCTGGATCAGGAGTCAAAAGATATTTTAGACGCTTACAGCTTGCAGGAAACGGTTTCAAATTCAGAGGCTGTGCGGCGCGGGATTAAAAAGTTAAAGGATGACCTCAAAAAATAACAGGAAGCGACGCACTCAAGCAAAGAATACCGTCGCTTCCCACACACAACAACTGTCGAAATGACAATCACTGCGTAAATAGTATACCATGCGCCGCGATTTCTTTCAACAGTTGTGCGGAAAATTTGAAAGGAAGTTGAAAGATGAGGCATAATCAGAATTGGAACCAATTTTTAAGCGACCTCCTCGCGGGAGGGGTGGAGCGCTACCGCCGCACCCAGGAATACGCCTACCGCCACCGGCGGGAAAAACAGCTCGCCCAGTTACTGCGGGACAACCTCACTGAAGATGAAAAACAGTGCGTGGACGAGATTCTCCTCGAGCTCGGAGAGTACACAAAGCGGGATGAAGAGCTCATTTATCGTCAGGGGTTTCGGGACTGCGTCTGGCTGCTCAGACAGCTTGGAGTGTTGGCTTAAGCCGTTCTAACTATTATTTGATTTATAGATGGAATAGGGCAGGAAAAGAAAACTCCACAGGGTGTAAAAATGGTGAAAACAATTCTCAATGGGAAGAAAACCATGCGGAGTATTTTCCGATAGAAATAGCTGCGTTCCATCAGGATCATATGGGTCATTTGACCACACCCCTTGCACAAATCCAAATGTTTTGAAATTATGTATTTGTCGGGAGGGTCGTTTGTTCATTGGTTTTGTTCCAACAGACCAGCCAAAACTCTACCATTTTCATCATTTTAAGTATTAATACCAACAATTGCTGGTATATAATTTGTTCTAATCCCATACACTAGTTCTGTCAAGAACGATTGTGGGTGATGAATATGAGAGATATTTTGGCAAAACGTTTAAAACAATGCAGGAAGGAAAAAGGACTCTTACAATGTGAAGTTGCTATCTATTGTGATATTACCGAACATACCTACCAAAATTACGAGCTGATGACACGTGAGCCTAGGTTGGAAATTCTGATCAGAATCGCAAAGTTTTACAATGTTTCACTGGATTATCTTGTAGGAAGAACAGATATAAAACAGGTGAATCAATAGCAATGTTTTAGAACGGCTTGTAACTATATTGCATAAAGAGCCGCGGAACGATGAGTTCCGCGGCTCTTTTTTTGTTTTATTAAAGTAATATGATAACTGCTAATTCAACACAAAGAACTGCTCGTACCACAGGATAAAGGTGTAGATCGTCCACACCTTCTTCATGTTCTGCGCCCCTGCCTTGTGGTCGGTGAGCAGCTTCATGATTTCGGTCTGGTTGAAGAACTTCGCCGCGATCTCCCCCTCAAACGCCTCCTTGATGCGGTTGTAAAACCGCTCCTCCCGCATCCAGTCGTTGAGCGGCACCGGGAACCCGAGCTTTTTCTTGTTCGCTGTCCGCTCGGGAATCTGCTTGATCGCCGCCGAGCGCAGAGCGACCTTGGTCACCTCGTTATCCACCCGGTAGCGGGTCGGAATCTGGAGTGCGAGTTCGAGCATTTTTTTGTCCAGGAACGGCACCCGCAGCTCGAGCGAGTTTGCCATGCTCATCCGGTCCGCTTTTTGCAGGATGTCGTACACCATCCAGATGTGCATGTCCACATACTGCAGCTGAGTCGGCTCGTCGTACTGTGCAACCTTATCAAAATAGGGCTTCACATACTCCGCCGGATTTTTCGCCCGAATCGGCTTTTTGAGGTATTTGCCCCGCTCCTGCCAGGTGAACACATAGTTTGCCCGCATGTAGCGCTGGTACGGCTCCATCCCGCCCCGCACGAGGAAATGCTTGCCTTTGAATTCAGGGCATTTGGACGCGAGCTTGCTTGCGGCCTTCCGGATTCCCTTGGGCAGCCGGCTGTATTTTTCAAAATGTCCGCCCGCGAGGTAGAGCGGATACCCGCCGAACAGCTCGTCCGCGCCCTCGCCCGACAGCACGACCTTTACATGCTTAGCGGCGTTGTTCGCGAGAAAGTAGAGCGGCACTTCCGAGGGGTTGGGGAGCGGGTAGTCCATGTAGTACTGGATTTTGCCCGCCAGGTCAAAGTATTCCTCGGCTGAGACTTTGTTCGAGATGTTGGGCACCCCGACCGTCTTGGAAAAATCCTGCGCATAGCTCAGTTCGCTGTATTTTTCCTCCTCATACCCCACCGAAAAAGTCTTGACCTGCTTGGTGACCTTGGACACCTCTTTGACCACATAGCTTGAGTCCACCCCGCTCGAGAGGAAACAGCCCACTTCGACGTCACTGATCTCGTGCGCCCGCACAGACCCGGTGAATTCCTCGGTGATGCGCTGCTCCCACTCCTCGAGCGTCTTGCTCTCGTCAATGTTGTAGGTGATGTCATAGTACTTTTTGATGCTCAGCGTCCCGTTCTGGTACTCAAAATAGTGCCCGCCGAGCAGCTTAAAGACGTTTTTAAACATTGTTTCCTCATTCGGAATGTATTCGTAGCAGAGGTATTCGGGCAGCCGCGCCTCGTTGACCTCTTTTTTAAATCCCGGGTGGTCGAGAAAGCTCTTAATCTCCGACCCGAACAAAAACTCCTTGCCGTCCTTGTAATAGTAAAACGGCTTAATGCCAAAAATGTCCCGCGCGCCGAACAGCTTTTTTTCCTTCTTGTCCCACATAACAAACGCGTACATTCCCCGCAGTTTTTGCAGCAGCTCCGCGCCGTACTCCTCATACCCGTGAAGCAGCACTTCCGAGTCTGTTTTGGTTGTGAACACATGCCCTTTGGCAAGCAGATCCTCCCGGATCTCCTGAAAGTTGTAAATTTCCCCGTTAAAGGTGAGCACCATGCTCTTGTCCTCATTGAGGATCGGCTGGCGCCCGCCCTCCAGGTCAATGATGCTCAGCCGCCGAAACCCGAGCGCAATGTCCTCATCCACATAATAGCTTGCGTCGTCCGGCCCGCGGTGGATGATCCGGTCCGCCATTTTCTTGATGACCAATTCATTGTTGTCGCATATTCCACTGTTGATATATCCAGCAAATCCACACATGTACAGTCCTCCTCGTTTGAGGGGTGTGTTGCTGAGACTTTGCCTCAGACTCCACTTAGGGGCCTTTTGAAAAAGGCCCCGAAGAACCCCGAAAACTTTTAGATTACGCCCATCTCAGGATGGGCGTAATCTAAAAGTTCTTGGGATTGTTAAGGGCTTCTTTCAAGAAGCCCTTAACCGGGGTTTGGGGCAGCGCCCCAACAGCACATCCCTCACTGTGTGATCAGGGTTTGATAATTCGGTTTGAGCGGCTTGCCGCAGGTGAGAATCGAGCGCTGGGCAAGCACTTCAAGGGCGTCGAGGCAGCCGGGGCCGACCGGGTAATCCCGCTTGATGAGGGAGAGCTCGGTGCAGCCGAGAATCAGGCACTGCGCACCCGCCTCCCGCAGTTTGGACGAGACGAGTTCAAACCGATCCAGCTCGACCGGCCTGCCCGCCTTGACGTTGTTGTAAATCAGATGCATGACCTGTTCCTGCCCGGTTTCGCAGGGGATGACCCACTCAAGGCCCTGCTTTTCCAGCTCTTTTTGGAACAGCTGGGTGTGAATCGTCCCGGTGGTCGCGAGAATGCCCGCGCGCTTGACCCCGTTTTGTTTGAGGTGGGCCACTGTCTCAGCCACCATGTTGAGGAACGGCAGACGCACTGCGGCCTGAAAGTCCTCATAAAAGCAGTGGGAGGTGATGCAGGGCGCGACGAGACAGGAGGCGCCGAGCGTTTCGAGGGTGTGCGCGGTGCGCAGCATGGGCTCAAAGGGAGAGTCCTTGCTCTTTCCCAGGATGTACGCCGTGCGGTCGGGGACGTCGGGGCGGTTAAAGACGATGACGTCAAGGTGTTCCTGATCTGTCTTCGCGTCGGTCATTTGAACAATCAATTCGAGAAAATAGGCGGTCGCCATGGGGCCGAGCCCGCCGATGACTCCGAGGCTCCTCATTCGTGCAACCCCTTGTTTCCAAAGTATTTTTTGTATTTCTGGTGGTAGTGGAACTGGTTTTTGCGGTAGCCGAGCCACCGCTTGAAGCTCCGGTCCCCCTTGTAGTAGAGGGAGTGGCAGACCTTGCCCTGTTTGATGAGCGCCCGCGCCTCCGCCTTGACTGCCTCGTCCTGGACGTATTTGAAGATAATGCTCGTGGGGATGATGGTCCACAGCGCCTTGTTGGTCGCCACGGTGCAGCCCATTTCCTTGTGGTAAATGATGTCGTCCACCAGCCATTTGGCGAGGTTGTAGCCGCCTGCGGTGACAAAAAAGCTGCTGCGGCCCTGGCGCAGGTTCATTTCAAACAGCTTGTACTGGCCGTCCCGGCTGTCGTATTTCATATCAAAGTTTGCAAACCCGATGTAGCCGATGTCCTCGAGAAAATCCTTCATCCGCTGTGAGAGCTCCTCGTCGGTGCTGTTGATGATCGCCGCATAGCTGCCGATGCCCTCGGGGGAGTGCTCCTCGAGCAACGCGTTGCCCAGGGAAATCAATTTGACCTTTTTGTCCCTGCCGGAGTAGCAGTTCATCACCCGCATGTTGGAGTCGTCGCCCGGGATGTATTCCTGCAAAATCAGGTGGTCCTTGTAAGAGGAGCCGTAGATGGCGTTTAAAATCTCGTCGAATTCCTGTTTGTTATAGGCGACAAACACCTTCTTTTTGTGCGGGAACGAGCAGTTCCAGTAGGCCACCGAGTTCGACGGCTTGATAATCACGGGAAAATCAAACGGCAGTTCAATGGTCTTGTAGTTTTCAAAGGTGCAGGAGGCGGTTTTGGGGAAGGCGAACCCGTGGTCTGTGCACACCTTGTAGAAGTTTTCCTTCAGGCTCAGCTGCAGCAGCAAATCCTCGTCAATGCACTCGAATTCATAGTAGTCCCGCAGTTTGTCCTGATTGCGGACAAGAAGCTTGATGTAGTTGTCGCCGCAGGGCACGAGCAGCAGTTTCCTGCCCGCGTACCGCTTGGCAAAGCTCACGAGGGTATTGCAGAACACCTTGTCATCCTCAATGTTGGGCTCCACCACTTCCACCGACACGATCTTGCTGTTGGAGGTCGCATTCAGCCTCCCTTTTCCGATGGCGACCGAAGCGATGCCGTATTCCTCGTGGAAGGAACGCGCCATGCCGTAGACGTTGACGTCGCTGCCGAGCAGGACGGGGAGAAAATCGATTGTCTGTGCCATTGTTTACGCTTCCTCCTTGAAAAATTGATCGTACCAGACCAGGAAGGTGTACACCGTCCAGATCTTGCGGCTGTTGTCCGCCTTGCCGGCGCGGTGCTGGTCGAGCAGCTTGACGAGACGGTCGGTGTTGAAATACACCTGGGCCACTTCGCCGGTGAATTTTTGTTTCACCACGTTATAATACTTGTCCTCTTTGAGCCAGACGCGGGTGGGCACCGGGAAGCCGAGCTTTTTCTTGTCCGCCACCTGTTTGGGCATTCGGCGCAGGGCGGCCTGGCGCATCGCAAATTTGGTGTTCTGCTCGTTGACGCGGTAGCGCATCGGGATCCGCTCGCCGAGCGCCATGATCTTTTTGTCGAGGAACGGCACCCGCACCTCGAGGGAATTTGCCATGCTCATCTTGTCCGCTTTGAGCAGGATGTCGCCCACCAGCCAGTAGTTGAGGTCGATCAGCTGCATCCGGGTGACCGGGTCTTTGCCCTGCGACTTGTCATAGCAGGGCTTGACGATTTCAGCCGGGGTCGCTGTGCCGAGCGGTTTTTTGAGCAGTTTGTCCCGCTCTTTTTTGGTGAACATATAGGCGTTGCCAATAAACCGGTCCTCAAGCTTTTTGCCGCGCCGCACGAGGAAGTTGAGCCCGCGCTTGGCGGGAAAGAGGCCCGCAATCTTACCGATGAGCTTGCGGATCGGAAAGGGGATTTTGTTGTAGCCGGTGTATTCGATCGGCTCTTTGTAGACGTTGTAGCCGCCGAAAATCTCGTCCGCGCCCTCGCCCGAGAGCACGACTTTGACGTTTTGTGAGGCGATGTTGCAGACAAAGTAGAGCGCGACCGCCGACGGGTCGGCGAGGGGCTCGTCCATGTGGTACTGGATTTTGGGGAAGGTATCCCAGAACTCCTCTGGGGTGATTACCTTGCTGATATTTTTGACGTCGATGAGCTTGGAGAGTTCCTCCGCGTAGCTGATTTCATTGTATTTGTGGTCGGAAAACCCGACGGTGAACGTCTTGTCCACATTGGCCGAACAGGCGACGTAGCTTGAATCGACGCCGCTCGAGAGGAAGGAGCCAACCTCAACGTCGCTGATCTTGTGCGCGGCGACCGAGTCGTCGAATGTCTGCTCAATTTCGTCCACCCACTCGTCGAGGCTTTTGTCCTCCTCCGCGTGGAAAGCGGGTTCCCAGTACCGGGTGATGTCGAGCTTGCCGTCCTTGTAAACAAAGTAGTGGGCGGGGGGGAGTTTGTAGACGTCTTTGAAAAACGTCTCGGCAGTCACTGAATACTGAAACGAGAGGTAGTGCTCGAGCGCCTCTTCGTTGAGCTGCTTCTCAAAATGCGGGTGGGGGAGGAAACTCTTGATCTCCGATCCAAACAGCAGCGAGCCGTTCATCTGGGCGTAGTACATCGGCTTGATGCCGAACGGGTCGCGCGCGCCGAAGAGGGTGCGGTTGTTTTTGTCCCAGATCACAAAGGAAAACATCCCCCGCAACTTTTTGACGAATTCGGGGCCGTACTCCTCGTAGGAGTGCAGGAGGACCTCACTGTCCGAATGGTTTGCAAAGGTGTGCCCCGCCTGAATTAAGTCTTCCTTGAGCGACTGGAAGTTGTAGATTTCGCCGTTAAAGGTGAGTACCAGGCTTTTGTCCTCGTTGAACATCGGCTGGTCGCCGCAGGCGAGGTCGATGATGCTCAGGCGGCGGAACCCGAGCGCAATATCGTCATCCACATAGCTGCCCGCCGAATCCGGGCCGCGGTGAACAATTTTGTCCATCATGGTATTTAAAGTATCCTGTGCGTTTTCAATTCTGTTGGTAAATCCGACAAATCCACACATAGTTTTCTGCAAACCTCCGTTTTCCATCCGCCATGCCCGCAAGATGGCGTGTATACGCATTTTTCCTCATAAATTCACAGGGTATATTATACTATTATTGGTGGGGAAATACAAGGTTAATCCCAAAATTAACAGGATGTTCAACATCCGCAGAAACTGGCTGAAAGCGGCGGCTGCCCGGCGCAGTTCTCCCTGACAGGCAGTGCGGTGAGGGGACAATCTGCACTGTGGCGCTCGAATGCCCGACCGGTTCGAGCGGGCATCATCAAGAAGGCACCTGTCTACAGGTTGCGGCAGCGGACAAACCATAGGGTCAATGGGGGAGTGAGCACCGTCAAAAAACGAGCGGCCTTTGAACCAGCTGGTGTTTCCTCTCAACGGGTGCAGAAAATCCAGGTACAGCGAATGCACCTGGACTTTTCTGCGGTGAAAAACAGCTCCTTTGTAGTCGCATCAAAACAATCCTGAGGCAGCGCAATTCTTTCGAACACCGGGCTCGCCCCCAAGATAACAGGCCCTCTCTCTTTACCGTCCCACTACCCTTTGTTTTTGGACCGTATCATCCGTGATCGCATAAGTCCTGCCCGATGAGGGGAGAAAACCCAGCTGAAACAGCTGGGATTCAATCGACACATACATCTCTGCCTCCACCCCGTCAACGGGACTGAACAGTACCGAGTTGGTGTCGTATTCATAGATGCTGTCCGCATTCGATAGGGTCAGGCCATGATAGGCGGCAAACTGCTGGGAAGATTGGTCAATCGAATGCTGCGACTGCGCCTCGAACGGCGCTTTGAGCAGGAACTCGTAGATCGCTCCATCCTTTGCGTCGAGGAGCAGCCTGCAATACGCTGCGTCCCAGAGGTATTCAATTTGCCAGACCGAGATTTGGCGGGAAGGCTGTGCGATGTCGATGATTTTAGAGAACTCAGTTTTGACCGTGGCGCTTGAAAAATCGAGACCAATGTTGGGACAGACACCGGTTTCCTCCAGCTTTTTGAGCTCTTGCTGCGATCGGGTCACCGCCTCGGTCAGGTTCATTTCCTCCCCCTGCGGGGGGTACTGGGTAAACCGCTGAATGCCGGGTGTCGCTTCGGTGGAAGTTGAAAGAAACGCCCAGCTGGAGGAGACGAGCAGTTCGATTTTTTCCTCATTGCTCAGCTGTTGGTGCACTGCGACCACCTCGGGCAGCGTTTCCCGGTTGGTCTTGTTCAGATACTGCCGGTTTTGCGCTTCAGAGAGCAGGCGAGGGGTCAGCAGCGCGGCGGACGCAAGCAGGAGCGTCAGAAAAACGATCAGCACCCGTTTCATCTGCCCACCCCCTTCTGAAGCCGGATAGAAATCCGGGTACCCTGCCCGGGCTCGCTTTGAATCTCAAGCTCCGAGCCGTGCAGCCGGGCAATTTCACTGCACAAACTGAGCCCTAACCCCGCCCCGTTTTGGCGGCGGGCCCGGGATTTGTCCACCATGTAAAACGGTTCGGTGATCTTATTAATTTCCTCAGAGGGGATGCCCCTGCCGTTGTCGCTTACCGTCAGGAGGTACTTCCCTCCATCCCATCGGCCCTCCAGCCGGATGCACCCCTGTTCGCAGGCTTTGCGGGCGTTGTCGAGCAGGTTGTAGAGCATTGTTTTGAGCAGGTCTGGCTCTGCCTGAACCACCCCGGGTTCCGCTTCCACCTCTATTTTTGCCTGTGACTGGCCGGCAGCGGGGAGAAAGACCGCTGCCGTCTCCTCGAGCAGCGTCCCGCAGTGGACAGGGCGCAGCTCAAACTGCTGATGTCCGAGCACAATCAAATCCATCAGTTTGAGGGAGAGGGACTCGAGCCGCCTGCCCTCGCTGTGGATGTAATTTGCGAAGCTGAAGATGCTCTCGGGGGGAAGTTCGCGGGAGCGCAGCATGTCGGAATAGCCGATGAGCGAGGTCAGCGGCGTCTTGAGCTCGTGAGCAAAGTTTGCGGCAAACTCCTCCTGCCGGCGCGCGGTCTCCTTGAGCGCGTTGATATTTTGCTCCACCGAGTCGGCCATGCTGTTGAAATCCCGGGCAAGGCCCGCGATCTCGTCGTTGCCCGCGGCGCGGATGCGCTGCTCGTAGGCTCCGCCGGCAATGGCGCGGGCGGCGGCGGAGAGGCGGCGCACCGGGCGGGTAATCAGCAGCGAAACCCCGAAGATCCCCGCGCCGCCGATGACCAGTACCCCGAGGATAAACAGAGTCAGCAGTCGGACCTGGCGGTCTTTGAGGGCGAATAGGTCGGTGATATCCCGGCTGATTTGCAGGTACACTGTGCGGTTGCCCGCAGATATGGCACAGGCGCTGTTGATTTTGTAGCCGCTGTCCTGGGTCAGGCGGTAGATGCGGTCGCTTCCCTGCACCTCCTGAACCAAAGCGTTGATGGGATCCCCCTGCTTGTTTTGATACACAAGATTGTACTCCTCGTCGCTGACCGACACGGTGTAGCTGCGGTAGAGTTCGTTCTCCTCGAGCTGACGGGCGACCGAGATGAGCAGCTCGTCCGAAACCTCGGGATTGGAGGACCAGAGGTTGACAATGGCGGTTTCCAGCGAGAACCGGACATAGATCAGATCCTCAAACGAGCGGCTGACCTCCCGCTGAAACGATTGATCAAAGTTGTAGCTGATGAGCGCATACCCGCCAAGCGAAGTGACCAGAGCGAGGGTGGTGATGGTACTCAGGAAGATTTTCCAGGCGAGTTTCATGCATCCCCCTCCAATCGGTAGCCGACTTTGTACACCGATTTTATTTTTTTCTCCCACCCGAGTTTTTTGCGCAGACGCTGTACATGCAGGTCAATCGTCCGGGAATCCCCGAGATAATCTGACTCCCACACCCGCTCAAAGATCACCTCGCGAAACAGCGCGATGTTTTTGTTGCGCACAAACAGCAGCAGCAGCTCGTATTCCTTGATAGTCAGATCGACCTTTTCCCCATTTTTGTAGACCAGCCTTGATTCGGTGTCAATCTGCACCTCCCCCTCGGTGAGCATCCGGCTGAATTTGCTGTAACGGCGCAGCACCACCTCGATGCGGGCGAGCAGCTCGATGATCTCAAACGGCTTGGTGATGTAGTCCTCTGCACCGAGATGGAGTCCCTTGACCCGTTCTTTGACCTCCGACCGGGCGGTGAGAAAGATCACCGGCGTCCCGGTGGGGCGTATGTACTCCATCAACTCATAGCCGTTGATTTCGGGCAGCATGATGTCGAGCAAAATCAGGTCGTAGCGGTTGCGCTCGATCAAATTGGAGGCGGTGACGCCGTCCGCGGCATTTTGGCAGGAATAGCCCGCGTCGGTCAGGCTCACCCGGATCAGGTTGGCAATTGCCGCTTCGTCCTCCACTATCAGTATTTTGATCATTGGCTCTCCCCCTTGTCTTGATAGGTATAGTATACCGCATTTTGTATCATTTTTGTATCCTCAGATGCAGGGGAATACAGCAAAGCCCATTCCATCTCTGCCGTTCAGAGCTGGAATGGGCTTTGTGTGTAACCGATCAACTTTAAATTTTAAAATGAGTTTGATGGGTGTGCGGATTTACCGGGATCGGCCAGGATCCCGTCAGCAAATCCGGCTTGGATGATAGCGGGAAACCCGCAACCGGATGAAAACGCTGATTTGTAAAATCCGCATGCTGTACAGATTCGGCAGTCTCCTTCTCGATGGGTATTGACATGAAAAAGAGAAGCGTATAAGGGGATGATTGCTGCACAGCTGGGTGGCGGCACAGCATCATGGAAACTGCCTATTATAATAAACCCTAAAAAATCACGATTTGTGACCGGTTTTTTCAAAAAAAAGTGTATTTTCACTTATGTTTGTGCGTTCTTCTATATTACAATAAAAAATTTGTTTATTTAGCGAATTGATTTTTGTAAATAAAAAGAGACAGAAGCCAATTCGCCTAAAAATAACTCACTAGCTTCTGTCCCTGCGATCGTTTTAAACCAGAGCCTTCCTGTGTTCTAAAACAGGGGTATTTCGTAATAAAACAAGGTTCACCTGCCCTTGTGCAGTTTTTTTCTGGGGAAGAACAGGGCGAACAGCACCCCTGCAAGGGCAGCTGCCGCGCAGCCTGAGACGATTAGGACCGATGCAGCGGAGGGGGCGGACGACGATTGTGCTCGCTGGGTACCTGGCGACGTGCCTTCCATTCGGTTCTCCTGGGGCATTCCACCCTGCATCGCTGGGAAAGCGCGAGATTGGAACTGTTCGATCATCTCGTCGGTGATCCCGAGCGCAGCGAGTTGTTGGCGCTGTTCCTCAGTCAGGGCGCCGTCGGTGGAACCGCCGAGGATCTGCATCACCTGTTCCATGGTAGCGCGGTCGGGGAGACCGTCCTCCCCCTCTGCATCGACGCCTGGGGCTTCAGCGCCGTCCATGTCGAGCGGGACTTGTGCATCCCCTTGCTCACCGCCTTGAATGCCCTCTGTAGTTTCGTCGCCGCGGTTCCACCCGCCCATTTCTCCCCCACCCTGGGTGCCCATCGCCGTGATGCTCAGGTCAGAGGCATCGATGAGGGAGCTTGCATCCTGCTGCTGTCCCTCACTGGTCGGAGGGATGGTCCCATCGAGTTGGCCCTGGATGCTTTGAGCGCGCAGTGCTCCAAATAAGGTGAGGTTTTGCACAGCATCGGTATACTCCTCATAGGTGTACAGCGCAGTCGGATCGTTCTGGACCGAACTGCCGATCAATGAGTCAAGCGACCGGATCGTGTTTTCAAACACGCCGCTGTCAAAGTATTCGGTGACGATCTTCTGAAGATACGCGTGGTAGAGCTGGCTGTATTCCTCCACCTCAAGCAGTTTAGCGAGAAGGGGGCGCTCCGAGAGGTTCACCCCCTGTACCGGGGTGTCGATGGGAAAGTTGACCGCGCTGCTGGCCGAATTGCTTTGGAATCCCGCAAACGCGAGGTTAAAGTCCCAGGGGAGAATTGAAATCTCGCCGTTGTTTTCATAGAGGTAGTAGTTGTGCTTCATGATGCCGACGTAGCTGTCCAGGTTGACAAGTACCGTGTTGACTGCAAAATAGCGCAGTACCTGATCCACATTGACGTATCGCTCCAGGTTGGAGCCTGTGTTGAGCGCTTCGAGTGCTTCAATGACCCGTTGGTAGTCGCTCTCATCCGCGTCAAACACCGCGTTGTCGAAAATGTCGGAGTAACTGTCGGCATTGTCGTCGGAGTAGGACAGGTCTGCGCCACCGCCCGACATCGACCCGGGAAACCCGCCCCCTGCTTTGCCGGGAAAGATATTTGTCCCGTCTTCCTGCGGTTGGGAGCCGTCTGACGGTGACTGGGGTGCGTTGGAATCATCCGTGTTCGGCATCTGGCCCATAGAGGGAGGGAAATCCTGCCCGCCGAGGGGCTGAACAGAGTCCCCCGTCTGCGCCGAGCTGTCGGAGGAGCCGGGCATCTGGCCCATAGAGGGAGGAAAGTCCTGCCCACCGGGGGGCTGAACAGAGTCCCCCGTCTGCGCCGAGCTATCGGAGGAACCAGGCATCTGGCCCATAGAGGGAGGGAAATCCTGCCCGCCGGGGGGCTGAACAGAATCTTCCGTCTGCGCCGAGCTGTCGGAGGAACCAGGCGTCTGTTCTTTGCCGGGTGGGCTCATTCCATTGGGTGGAGCGTCACCGGCTTGGGTATCCTCGGTGGAGCCTGATTCGGTGTTACCTTGGGTATTCTCTTTTCCGCCTTCGGGGAATCCACCCATCTGGGGGATTTCCCCTCTGTCCATTCCGTCGCCCATTCCCATCCCTTCGGGCTTGTAGAGCTGGCCGTAGGAGGTGCCGTAGTTGCGCAGGGCAAAGGATTCCTCCAACGCTTCGATGGCGAGGTAGCATCCCCACATTTCCCCGTTGACTGTGATGTTTGCATACGAGTACAGCGGGGAAGTTACCCCCATAAAGTTCATCATGTCGTAGGAGAGGTATTCCTTCATATAGGTTGCATCCGACATGTTGTTGTTGAGCACCAGTTTGTCCAGTCCATCGCAGGTCTGGCCCTTGACATAGTGGTCAAATTCGACCTTAAAGCTGTAGCGGTCGCTGTCCGAGTTCGCGATGCTGGTGAGGCTGGTGTTGCCCTTGGGCCGGATGCCGACCTGGGAGTAGGTGGTTCCATTGATCGTGATGTCGCAGGAGATGTATTCTTCATTCAATGCATTTTCAAGCATGGATTCCCATTCCTCGGGATCTACCGTGATGTCCACCGTCAGGATGGAATCTTTGTGAAATAAACTGGTGGCGTAGGTGAGAGAGGTGGATGCCGGGACCGAAACCGAGCCCGCCGTGTGCGCGAAGACGACCAGGACTCCGGTCAGCGCAAGGGCAACCGCCATGAGCACCGCGACCAGTGCGGTCAGGCGTTTGCTGGTAATCATGACATGTACTCTCCATTGTAGCTGACGAGCACCGCATTGCGCACACCTTTGATCGCCGCCATCTGATTGACAAACTGGGTGGAGAGGTCTTTAAGCCGAACTTCAATGGTGAGTTCAACGCCGTTCGGGGAAACCGTCTTGGACTTTACCATGTACTTTTTCACACTCTGCTGGACCGCGTTGAGCACCGTCTTTTCGTTGAGAGATTCGTCGTAGTCAAGCACCAGCACATAGGGGGTATCGGTGGTTTTTTTGTTGACAAACAACACCATTATCACACCGATAAAGAGCGAGCCGATGACTGCGAGGGGAATCAGACCCGCACCGAGCACAATGCCCACCGAAATCGACCAGAAGAGGAAAGCGATGTCGAGCGGTTCCTTGATTGCACTGCGGAAGCGGACAATCGAAAGGGCGCCGACCATGCCAAGCGAAAGGATGACGTTGGACGTGACCGCGAGGATGATCAGGGTGGTCACCATGGTCATTGCGAGCATTGAGACGCCGAAGCTCGCCGAATACATCACCCCGTGAAACGTCTTTTTGTAGACCAGAAAGATAAACAGCCCGAGCACAAATGCGAGTACGAGCGCGAGGACTGTGTCGAGCACCGAAAACGATGCCGCCTTTTCGAGAAAGCTTGATTTAAAAACGTCCTGAAATGTCATAGAAAAAAACTCCTTTGCTTTTTTGTACTGATTTAACCGTAGATGCGGCAGGCCGCGTATTTGGAAAATGCGGTGTTTTGCCTGTTGGAGAGCTGGACGATGTCCCGGATGATGTCGGGGAGGAATGCGTCGTATTTTATTTCGAGAATCACCTGTCCGGGATGGCTGGCGTACATAGTTGGAAGCTCCCGCTCAAACAGCCCGCGGCAGTGGATGCCGGTGCGGATGTTCGAGTCAAACGTCACCCGGGTGTTGCCCGCGGGGTGAACGTATGCCTCTCGGGTGTAGTCCACAACCGTTTGGGGGCGGAGCTGCTGCGCCTGCATTTTGACGTAGAGCTCGTTGAGCAGGGGGTGGTTTGACAGGCGTAGCCACCCGATGTCGCCTGCCAGAAGGCGTTCGCACTCCTCCCGGGTCACCGGTGCGGATTCCTTAAAACACCGGCCATTTACCTTTGCCTTTTTTTCCAGCCGGATGAAGGAATCATCGTAGTCGTAAAACCGGATGCGAAATTTTTCCCTTCTGCTGATCCCGTCTATTTTTTCGCGAAGCACCTTGTTATCCACGTTGTCGAAATATAAGCTGCGGATAAAATAGCTGCCCTGTTCATTGGCGTGGCAGTCACGCGCTGCAACGGCGCGCAGCCGCTGGCGCAGGCTGATAGCATCGCTCAGATTTATGGTGTGCTTGAGTTCGTGCCGAAAATTTTGTTTCATCCCACTTGTCCCCTTTCAGATTTTGTTGCGCTTTTATTATAGTTTTGTTATGTGAAGGTTGGATGATTGTAAACTGAAAGCTGGGCGAACAGGGACCTCTTTTCATTCTGCTGGGAAACGGATGGGGACAGGAAAAGTTCTCTCTGCCCCTGCGGGGTTGCGCAGCATCGCAAAACCTGGTTGCCGGACAAATAGGGATCGCAGAAAGAACCGCTATCATTTTCCTTTTTCCCTGCCGGCAGGCTGGTGGGCGTTTTGACACAACAGCAAACCGGCCGCTCAACGAGCGGCCGGTTTGCTGTGCGATATATTCGTAAAAATTAAGATTGGGAGGGAAACTCAAACCAGAAGGTGCTTCCTTGACCGGGAATACTTGAAACCCCATAGCGTGCGCCGTGCATTTCGAGCACCGCCTTGACGATGGATAGTCCTAGCCCTGTGCCGATCCGGGCGCGTTTGTGGGTCTTATCTACCTTGTAGTAGCGGTCCCAAATATACGGGAGCTCATCGGCGGGAATACCTTCCCCGGTATCGGCGACCTCGATGCGCACTGCACCGCCGAGCACAATCTGTCGTATGGTGACTGATTTATCCTTCCCGGTGTAGGTGACCGCGTTGTTGATCAGGTTATAAATTACCTGGGAGAGCTTGCTCTCGTCCGCCCGGACAAAGACCTCCTGATCACTCGCGAACCGGATGCGGTAGCCGTCGTTTTCCACCAGCTTGGAATACCGCAGGAGGGTGGAGTGGATGCTCTCGGTCAGGTTGTATTCGGTCAGGCAGAGCTCCTGCGCGCCCGACTGGATTTTGGAGATGTCGAGCAGATCGTTGACCAGGGTGGTGAGCCGGCGCGCTTCGTCGATGATTACCTGGACATTTTCCGGTGTGTTTTCTCCCGGCAGATCGCGCATGACCTCCGAGTAGGCGGTGATCATGGTCAGCGGAGTGCGCAGATCGTGCGAGATGTTGGCAATCAGTTCCCGCCGAAGTTCGTCCACCTTGGAGAGCTCCCCGGCGGCAAAGTTGAGAGTGTCTCCGAGTTCGGCAATTTCCTTATAGCCCTGGCTTGTGAACTGGGCGGAGTAATCCCCCGCCGCGAGCAGCTTGGCCGAATCGTTGATCTGGATGATTGGCTTTGATATTTTCCGGGCAATGAGCAGGGCGAGGACGACCGAAAACGCGAGCAGGATCAGGGCAATCCACACAAACTGGGTGCGCAGGGTGGAGACAGTCGCGTCGACCGGGGTGATCTGCGAGTCAATGAGCAGAAAAAACTCCGTCCCATCCGCCCCTTGAAACAGCTCCCCATAGAGAAGGCTTTCGGGCATCTGCCGGCCGACATCGGGCGGAATGGGCTGGCGGCCGGAGAAGCCGACGTGTTGATTGAGTGCGCTGAGCAGCTCGCTTTCAGAAAACTTTTCGAGGAACTTCCCCCCATTGTCAACTGCCTGCTGGTAGAACTGTTGGAAAAGCAGCCGGTCCCCTCCGATCCACCGCAGCGCCTGGCTTCGTGTCTGAGCAGTCTGATAAAAATTTGAGACGCTGGTGCCCCCATTTTCCTCTGTCAATGTAAACAGCCGGATGCTGATCTCCTTTTTGGCGGACAGCTCGTCAAGTAGGGTGCTGTAGCTCTCCTCTTCCACCAGCGCGCGAATTTGAGTGGCAGACTGGTTGATTTCACTGGTTTTAATCGCCTTGTAAAAGGTATCGAGAAACACCACCTGAAAGAGCCAGAGCAGCACCAGCATGAGGGCGACAAAAACTGAGAGATAGAGAAAAATTTTGACCTTGATGCTCAGCTTTTTGTGTTGGTTACGCTTCAAACCGGTAGCCGACCCCCCTCAGTGTCACAATGTAATGCCGGTAGGCGCCGAGCCTTCCGCGCAGCAGCTTAATGTGGGTGTCGAGCGTGCGGTCATCCCCGTAAAAGTCATAGCCCCACACATCACAGATCAGTTTTTCCCGTGTGAGCGCAATGCCTTTGTTTTTGACCAGGTAAAACAGCAGGTCGTATTCCTTGGGGGACATATCGATGCGCACATCGTCGATGTACACCATCCGGCCGGTGAAGTCGATTGTCAGCCCGTCAAAGACGGCGATTTCCTTTTCCGCCTGCGGGGGCTGGCTGCGATTTAAAATCGCCTTGACCCGCATCATCAGCTCGCGAGGGGAAAATGGTTTGACCACATAGTCGTCGATCCCCAGCTCAAAGCCGTGAATTTTGTCGTATTCCTCCCCCCGCGCCGAGAGCATGAGCACCGGGGTGTTTTTGAACTTGCGGATTTCCCGGCAGGTGGAAAACCCGTCGAGCTCGGGCATCATGATGTCGAGGATGAGGATGTCGAACTCCCGGTCCCGGCAGAGCTTGACCGCCTCCATGCCGTCGGCCGCCTCACCCACCAGATATCCCTCAAATTCGGCGTATTTGCGAATAAACGCCCGAAGTTTTTCTTCGTCATCTACAATGTGAATGTGCTGCACTGTACAGTCCCTCCCGTTTTCATGTTTTTGCGGGGCTTTTCTGATGTCAGTTTACCAGCGCTGTGTGATGCCTGTGTGAAAATAAACTATTTTTCATCGGGGCGGTAGGAACGATATCCGGATTCAATTTCTTCCCGTTGTGCAGTGGGAGAAATTTTTACCCGCTGGGTATTGCCCGCCGCATCCGCCGCAGTTACGGTCAGTTCGTGGTAGGGGACGCCCTGCTCTGCGAGGGTCTGCTGAAACCTGAGCGCAGTTTCTATCAACTCTGATTTTGGAACAACCGCCGGCTCATCTGAACATTCGCCGAATGAGAGGGTATAGCGGAGTTTGCCGAGTGCTTGCTGGCGAAGCTGCACCGCTCCGTTGCGTTCATCTGCGGGCAGGGCTGGATCGTTTGAAAGCTGCAGTTGGGTGATGCCGAGCGGTTCGGCTGACTCTGCTGATACGCACAGAGGACGGTTCCCCACCGGGAGGAGCAAGCCGCGAATGAATTCCGCCTGTCCGGCGCAGAGCTGGACCGAGAGAGCGTCCTGGTAGCCGTCCTGTACGCCGCCCTGGCGGCCGAACGAGATCGTCTCTCTGCCGAGAGGGGTGGAAAACACCGCCTTGTGCAGCCCATTTTTGGAATCGTAAGTCACTCCCTGAAAGGTGAGGCTGTCACTCGGGTAGTGCTCTGCCGCATAGGAATTTGCCCGGACAGCAGCGGAGATCCAGCCCACCGGATTGCCAAACAGATTGAAGCTCGCATAGCCTGGAATGAGCAGCAGAGCGATTGCCGCAGCCGGGAGAAGGATTTTGAGCGGGAGTTCTGTGCGGCTGTGTGAGAGCTTGAGCAACAGAGCGGAAAAGACGCCAAAGGCTGTGCCGAGCAGCGAGAGCAGAACAAAGAAAAGAGCGCCGGCGACACTCCCTGCAAACAGCCCGCCAAAGATTCCGCAGGGAAGTGTATAGAGCAGGATGCGCAGCGGATGGCCAAAACAGAGCTGGCAAAAAAACGGGACAAGGACGAGCAGCGGGATGGTTGAGAGAAACGGCGCCCGCAGCCCGGCAAGGGCGCAGGAGAGCAGCAGGGCGAGCAGGACGCAGGTGGATTTGATGCGGTTCTGGGTCAGTTCTAAGGTCCATTTTTGCATGGTTTGTTCCCGTTTCATAAGCTTCCTCCGGATCGTTTTTTTCCATTATAGCACATTCTGAAGGGAAGACAAGATTTGAATGATGGAAATAATCTCAAATGAATAGAAATATGAGCACGCAGGAAGAATCGACCGTTTGGGGAAAGAGACTCTTTTTCCCCCAAACTGTCGATTTTGCGGTATTCGCTGTCGGGCGGATTTGACGCATTTGCCCTAGAATCCCCGATTTCTTTTATCAAAACAGATTTTTTGACTGCCAAATTTGTGAATTATTCTTGACTTTTTTGTTGTGAGAACGTATAATTTTAATGAAATAAAGGGGAGTAGCTTGCGCCGGCAACCACTGGCGTTGTGCGGTGTCGTCATGACGACTGGTTCGGCCTAACAGAAGGCGGCCAGTCCGTATCGCCATGAAAAAGCGAGACTTTTATTGCAGATTTGTGCTGCAATAAAAGTCTTTTTTACTGCCCCAAATAAGATGGAGGATGGTTATGAAACCAACTGATTTTCTTTCCCTGCTCGGCGGGCTCGCACTTTTTTTGTACGGAATGAAGATGATGAGCGAGGGCCTTGAGCAGGCGGCGGGCAATCGGCTCAAGTCAATTCTCGAGAAACTCACATCCAACCGCTTTGTCGGCATTCTTGTCGGTGCGGGCATTACCGCGCTGATTCAGAGTTCGTCGGCCACCACTGTCATGGTGGTCGGGTTTGTCAATTCCAAGCTCATGACCCTTTCCCAGGCGGTGTGGATCATCATGGGCGCGAACATCGGCACCACCATCACCGGCCAGCTCATCGCGCTCGATATCGGCGCGGTCGCCCCCCTCATTGCCTTTGTAGGGGTTGTGCTCGTCAGCTTTTTTAAGCAGAAAAAGGTCAACTGTATTGGCACCATCATCGCCGGACTTGGTATTCTCTTTGTCGGCATGGAATTTATGAGCAGTTCCATGGCCCCGCTGCGGGAATCCGAGGCGTTTGTCAGCATGATGACCACCTTTCAGAATCCCCTCATCGGCATTGCGGTGGGCGCGCTGTTCACAGCGATCATCCAAAGCTCCTCCGCCTCGGTCGGTATTTTGCAGGCGCTCGCGATGAGCGGCGTCATCGGGCTGCACAGTGCGGCGTTCGTCCTCTTCGGGCAAAACATCGGCACCTGCATCACCGCTGTCATCGCCTCGATCGGCACCAGCCGCAATGCAAAGCGCACCACCATCATCCACCTGCTCTTTAATGTCATTGGAACGGTTCTGTTTGTCTGTATCTGCCTGCTCAGCCCCTTCACCAGCTGGGTGGCTTCCTGGACGCCGGACAACCCGGCCGCGCAGATCGCAAATGTGCACACCATCTTTAACGTTGTCACCACGCTGCTCCTACTCCCGTTCGGACAATATCTCGCCAAGCTTGCGACCCGGATTCTCCCGGTCAAAGCAGGGGAATCGAATGGGGAAATGTCGCTCAAATTTGTCGGGGAGCACAGCGTGGGATCGACTGCGATCGCCATCTCGCAGCTCCGCCAGGAGGTCAGCCGGATGTATGCGATTGCCAAGGAAAACGTCCACCTGTCGTTTTACGCAGTTGTCAACCGCACCGACAGCGACTGGGAGATGATCAACCGAAATGAGGAGTACCTTGATTACCTCAATAAAGAGATCACCCGCTACACCGCCAAGGCGGGCGCGAGCATGCAGTACCCCGATTCTGAGATTACCAACACCCTGTTCCAAATCACCGGGGATATTGAGCGCATCGGCGACCACGCGATGAATTTGGTCGAGTATGCCCGGATGATCCGGGAGAAACGGCTCGAACTCACGGCGGAAATGCTCGAAGAGCTGGTGCAGATGCGGGACAATATTTTTGATGTGTTGGACAAACTATCCACAGACGATCTCATCGGCAGCGAGAGCTCGCTCCTCTTCGTCGCCCAGCAGGAGCAGGCGATTGACGATTTCAGCGAGCAGTACCGCGCCAACCAGATCAAACGCCTTGAAACTGGGGACTGCGCCCCCGAAACCTGCGTTATTTACAGCGAGATGATCACTGACATCGAGCGAGTTTCCGACCACATCCTCAACATTGCCGAGGCGTGCTACAAGGCCAAACAGTCCCTCAAACAAGAAGTTCAACCCGTTTCATCGATCTGATTAAGGAGGTCCCTATGCTGCCTTATTTGTTTCTCATCATCGGCCTTGTCCTTTTGGTCAAAGGCGCCGATCTGTTTGTCGAGGGAAGCTCGTCCATTGCCAAAATCCTTCGGGTGCCGAGCATCATCATCGGTCTGACCATCGTTGCGTTCGGTACCAGTGCCCCCGAGGCTGCGGTCAGCGTCACCGCATCCATTCAGGGGCAAAACGAAATCGCGGTGGGCAATGTCATTGGTTCGAATATGTTTAACCTGCTGGTGGTCGTCGGCATGTGCGCCGTCATCCGCCGGGTGCGGGTCAAACGCTCGATGATTGCCAAGGAGTTCCCCTTTGCCATCCTTTCCTGCCTGATTCTCATTGTGATGGCGCTCGATACCCAGCTCGGGGGCCAGTCGGGGCCGGGCGTCAAAAACCTGCTCTCCCGCGCGGACGGCATCATTCTGCTGATCTTTTTTGCGATGTTCCTCTACTCCCTCATCCGGTTTGCACTCGACTCCCGCAGACAGAGCGCGGGACAGGAGACAGAACAGGGGGCAATGTCGATTTCCAAGAGCATTCTGTTTTCCCTCGCCGGCATCGCGGGGGTAATCCTCGGCGGCAAGCTCACAGTGGACGGGGCGAGCGACATCGCCGCCTCGTTCGGCATCAGTCAAAAACTCATTGGCCTGACCATCGTCGCCATCGGCACCTCGCTGCCCGAGCTTGTCACCTCAATTGTGGCGGCGCGCAAGGGGGAGAGCGACCTCGCGCTCGGCAACGCAATCGGCTCGAACATCTTTAACGCCTTTTTCATTTTAGGCATGTCGGCCACCATCAGCCCGATTCCGTTTGACATGGCCTCGGTCTACGACATGGTGATCCTCGGTGCAGCCAGCCTGCTAGTGTATTTCTTCGCAGTGAGCAAAAAGAAAATTTACCGGCCGGAGGGGATCGCGATGATCACCGCGTATGCTGCCTACATGGTGTACATTATCCTGCGCTGACGGCCAGATCATTTTTGAATTGCAGAAATTGAACCCAAACGATGCACTTTGCTGGAATATATGCTATAATATAAAAAGAAAGTTGAAAAAACAAGGTGCTTTGGAGTAGGAGCCTGCAATATGACGATGATTTTGATTGGATTTTTATTTCTGTTTTTTCGCTGCGACCTCAGTGTCGGAGATGCTGTCATTGGGCTGCTGCCCAGCTTTGTTGGGTATTTTCTCATTCTCGCAGGTCTGAACGAACTGATCGTGGAGAACAGGCAGTTGGTTCGCCTCCGCCCCTGGGTAATCGGCATGGGGCTCTGCACCGGTGTCCAGTACGCGGCTGCCCTATTCGGATTGACTGCAACAACGCCGCTTTTGGACCTGGTGATTGCTCTGGCCGAATCCGTGCTCTGCTATTGGATCATCTACCGCATCCTTGCCGGCATCGCTGAGATCGAATACCGGTTGGGCGTCACACTGATGGCGCAACGGCTCAAGACCCGGTGGATCTGGATGGTCCTTTTGCTGGCGGGCATCTATGTGTTTTTGTTCTTAGGCCCCGCCCTGTCCTTGCTGCTGGCAGTTGGGTATTTTGTGATGGCGATCCTTTTCCTGGTGGCGTTTCATAAAACCTCCGTCCTGTTCAGAGCCCGTCCTCGGTAGAAACAGCACAAAGAGATGCAATGCATGTTTCTTTTTTGAAGTGTTTTCGCCTGTTTTGTAAAGATACCCGCCAAATGCTTGTTCATCGGCGTTTGGCGGGTATTTTTTACAGGTGAAATTCTTTTCGATGCGTCAGCGCGTCAGCAAAAAGTCTGTTCAAGCAATCAGTTTTTGTCACATCGGCAAATCCAACGGTTGTCGCCGGATTTTACATTTTATAGCCTTTCGGTGGTACAGTGCTGATTCCCCGGCGTCTGCTCCAGCGCAAAGCCCGCTGCATGGCTCAGCAGCCAGAGACTTTTAAAGAATCCCGCTTGCCGCCCTGCCGCTGGACATTTCGGCTTTGGAATTGGGCGGTCAGTTGCAACGCAGCAGCGCGTAGATACAGGAGTCGTGAAATTCCCCATTCTTGAAAACACTGTTGCGCAACTTGCCCTCCAGCACAAAACCCACCTTTTCGAGCACCCGGCGGGAGCCCGCGTTGTCCGCGAACGGCTCCGCATAGATCCGAGCGACGTCGTAGTGGCGAAAAACAGAGGCACAGAGCTCTTTGACCGCTGCGGTTGCAATTCCCTGACCCCAATGCGGTTCGCCCAGCCAATAGCCGAGTTCGGCGTTTTTGCAGCCCACATCGCTTTGCAGATACACCCCGACGCTGCCCACGACTTCGCCGCCCACGACGATTGCGCGCAGGCACTGCCGGGTTTCGTCGCTGGCAGCACAGTCGTTGACATACCACTCTGCATCCGCAAGGGTGTAGGGGTGCGGAAAAATGTTGCGCAGCCATTTGGCGATGTTCTGGTTGTCCGCATATTTGGCGACAGCTTGTGCATCGGATGCTTGAAATTTTCTCAGTAATACATTCATGAGCGTCTCTCCTTAATCTGTCCAGTTCGGTAAGCGGTGAGCAGCGCCTGCAGCTCTTGAATCTGCCGCGCAAGTTCTTTTCCCTCGTCGGTGTCGGACACCGACATGCGCCGTTTCATCAGCTCAACGATTTGCACCGACGGGGCGACCTCCACTGGAGTGTCGTCCGGCGCGTGCAGAAACGGCTTGTGCTGCGCCAGAGCGAGATAGCGGGAGCTGTAAATCAGGGTATAGCCGCCGATTCCGGTCTGGGAGCGGTAGGCTTTGGACATCCCGCCATCGATGAGAAAGAGGAGGCCGTCCCCTTTGACAGGGCTTTCCCCCTGCTTGATCTTCACCGGCACATGGCCGTTGACAATGTGGGCGCGCGCTGGGTCGAGGCCGAATTCCCGCAGCACCCGTTCGCAGACCTCTCGCTGTTCCACCAGCCTGTAGTAGGGGTTCATCTCCTCCTTGTGGGTTGCCTTGTCCTCAAGAAAGGTGCGTTCAAACGAGGCCATCTTGCTCTTCCCAAACAGGGGAGAGTGTTTGCCGCACCAGAGGTAGTAGAGAAAGTCGAGCGCATCCCCCCTCTCCTGCGAGCCGATCGGAGCAAAATAGGCGGCGCGCACCTTGGCGTCAATTGCGTCGAGGTATGCCTGGCCGCTGAGCTGTTTCCCATCGAGTTCAACCTTGACAAACGCCCCCTCCTCTGTCAGGGGGATGCAGCCGTGGTAGAGCAGGTTGTCATTGCACTTGAGGTACATTCCGCCGTGGTCGTAGAGGAATTTGATG
>CBCSOX010000012.1:0-28340 GCA_965141735.1 uncultured Oscillospiraceae bacterium
TCGTGCCTTTACTGAAAAGCTGCAGGAGCTCAGCGCCATGTGGGGAGACCTCAAGCAGGGTATCGGGGCGGTGAGAAGCACCGGAGGTGCGCTGGAACGCGCGGCACTTCTTGAAAAAAGCGAGGCGTATTTTACCTTAGCCAACGAGACGGTATTTGCGGCGGAGCAGTCCTCCGAATACAAATTGGCGTTCTCCCTGCTGCTGACCACACTGCTGACGGTCGTCGTCTTTTGCTGCCTAATCGTTCTCAACAGGCGGCAGAATGTCAGGCTCAACTGCCTGCTCTACACCGATCCTCTGACTGGGATCGCAAACCAGGCGGCCTTTGCGGACAGAGCACCCTATCTGCTGCGGGACAATCCGCTGGTTTCTTACGCCCTGATTTACTTTGACATCAACAAATTTAAATATGTCAACGATGCCTACAGCTATGAAACGGGGGACGCATTGCTGCAGGCAATCGCGCAGTATTTTGACCGCCACCTGAGCAAGAGCGAGCTGTGCGCGCGCATCAATGCGGACCACTTTGCAGTGCTCACCTTTGACGGCGGGGACAGTGACACTTCACTGACCAGGCGCATCCGGGAATGTATTGACCAGGCGGTCAACAGTGGGATCGAGCTCAACATCGCCGACTCCCTCTCCTACTCATTCGGCATCTATCGGATCGAGGACCGCGCCGAGCCGGTCAACAGCATGATGGACAAGGCAAACATCGCCCTCAAACAGGCAAAAAGCCGCAAGGACATGCGGACGGTTTCCTACAATGACGCCCTGTTTGACAAGCTCCAGCGAGAACGACGCATCGAAACCAAAATGCAGGCAGCACTGCAAAACGCCGAATTTCTTGTCTACCTCCAGCCAAAGGTTGAGATTTCAACCAACACGATGATTGGGGCGGAATCACTTGTGCGGTGGGTCTCCCCCGAATTCGGGTTTCTTCCGCCCGATGAATTCATTCCGCTGTTTGAAAAAAACGGGTTTATTGCCCAGCTTGACTTTTATGTCCTCGACCGGGTGTGCCGCAAGATGAGACAGGTCATTGACGACCGGCTCAGCGATTCGTTTTCCATTTCCATCAACCTCTCCCGCGTCACCCTCTATCAGGACGATTTTTTTGAACGGTTCACCCGCATTGTCGAGCGCTACCAAATGCCGCCGAGCCGGATCGAACTGGAAGTGACCGAGAGCGCGTTCATCGGCAATCAAAAGGGAATTCTTTCAGTCCTGGAACGGCTGAAAGAGATGGGGTTTCTCATCGCTATGGACGACTTTGGTTCAGGCTACTCCTCTCTCAATCTGCTCAAACTCCTGCCGATTGACGTGCTTAAAATTGACAAGCAGTTTTTGCGGGAAAGTTCCAAGGGGGACCGTTCCTACCGCATTATCAAGTGTGTCATCGAAATGGCGAAGGCGCTTGACGCCCAGGTGGTGTGCGAAGGGGTGGAGACCAAGGAACAGGTGGATTTTCTCGCCCAAATCAACTGCGACATTGGACAGGGGTATTACTTTGCCCGGCCGATGTCCATCGCAGACTTTGAAGCCGCTTACAATCTGCGTTAAGAAGGTAGTTTGCTATTCGGGAGGGGGCAATGCGCATCGTCCCCTCCCAAACAGTCACAGTCGCAACAGAAAAAAGCCTCCGGCTGGACCGGAGGCTTTTTTCTGTTGCAAGGAAATGGCAGTTCCTCCAAGACGGAAGAGGCGTTTCACACAGGGGAAAGAGCTGGATCAGACCGGGAGACAGCCCCACGGCAGCGCCGGATGGGTTCAAGAGTTGACTGCACCGGCTGCGGACAGCTTTTCCTGCCAGCCAAATGTTGCGGCAGAAACGCCTTTAGCTCCATCTGCTAAAAAATATGATCCTTCCCATTCGTTCAAATCACGTTTTTTCTGTAAATCACACCTGCAGAAAACTGCGCATTTCTCCACAGGCTCCCCTTGTTTTTCAAGGCTTCCGAGGTATGAGGGCTAAAAAACCTCCGGTTGTGAAACCGAAGGTTTTTTTGAAGGATGCTGTTTTGCATTGGCGGGATAATTGCCTTTGTACTCAAACACCAAATTCCCCCTCTTTCAGTGCCCACAAGGATGCCGTGGATTTGAAATATAGTCTACAAGAGGGCTCAGGTCGAACATACTCGTCGGCACCCATAAGGGTGCCTGTGGCGTCGCCGAGCGGGAGAGACTCCGCCGTACCACCACTGCAAAACACTGTTTGCGCCTACTGACGTCTCAGCTTAATAAGATGATATGCACGCAGCCCGGTGGGCAGAATTTTGTGAAATCAAACCCAAATTTCAATTTTCACATTTTGATCAAGTACAATGTTTTCTTTTTCTCGAATTTGTGCTTTGAGTGGGAGCAAGTGCGTATCCAACTTTGTGTCAAACCAGATGGCAGTTTGCCATTGGGTTCTACCAATTCTCGCCGTCACTTTCATTCGTCCCCAGCCTTGTTCCAACCATTTAAAATTATCTCTTATTTCAGCTGACAGTTCCTTCGGGAGTGAAACAATGGTCCAATTACCCGCCTCAACAGACGATGGATATTGATATACTTTTGCTTGAAACTCAAATTTTATCCCATTCTTTTGCACCTTTCAACCTCTTTTGTAAGCATTGTGAAAGACAGAGTCAAAAGACCCTCTCTTTTTAAAACAAAATCCGGATAAACGAACTGGGCAAAGTGCTCAAAACGAAAAAGTGCCACCAGAGTACCGGAAAATAATAGACGATTACACCGGTTATTTTTGGCTCCAACGTTTGAGCGCAGGGAAAAATTCCCGCATCATCTCGCGGGCCTTGTCCTGCGTCATGCCATCGTTCCCAGCGGTCATGTGGGGCACGCAGAACTCGATCATTTCCTCCATCGACAGGTCAGAGGTAAAGCTTCCTTTCTGGTAACAGTAGGAACAGTACTCCTCATTTTTGCTTCCATCTGCATTGGTTCCCCAAGGCGCGTCGGTTCCTTCCATTGGCATACCGCAGGACTGGCAGAATTTTGTATCCATCGTTTGGACCTCCTTTGTTTTTTCTATAGTATAACACAGTAAATAAGACAACAGTGTGTCATATTATAAGAATTAATTTGTTATCTGCGCCGGGTGTAGATTGCACGGAGCGAGCCTCCACATGCCTTGAGCTGTTCCAGGCGCAGTTCGGTCAGCGGATTGCCCTGCCGAAACAACGGTATTCCACTGCCGAGAAGTACTGGAAGAATCGTAATATCATAAACGTCGATTGCATCCGCCTGAATCAGCTGGCTGACCAGCTCCGCCCCGCCGCAAATCCAGATATCTTTGCCCTGCTGTTTGCGGAGCTGTGAGACAAACTCCCCCGCATCCCCCGAAGCGAACTCAACAAACTCAGTGCTGCGCATTTTCCGGTGGGTAAACACAACGCTTTTCTTTTTCTGATAGGGCCAGCGGTTGGGGGATAGTTCCCCGACGATCTGCAAATAGGTTTTCATTCCCATCAAGATGGTGTCAACGCCCTCAAAAAAGGCGCTGTACTCGTCGTCCTCCGCCCCTCCGGGATGATAAACTTCAAGCCAGTTCACGCCGCCGTTTGCGTCTGCAAGGTAACCGTCTAAGCTGATCCCAAGGTATAGGATAACCTTTCGTTTCATAGAATCCTCCTCTTGCTGCGGACTGACTTTATACCAGAACCAGCCGCACCGGCTTGTCCGGAATTCGTGCACAGCTGTTCAGTCCTGTCCCGTTTTCAGCTGCGTTTATATTTTCATTCTTGGTATTGTACTCTTTTAGTATGGCGTAAACATCTGTAAAAATATCTGTCATCCTGCAAAATCTTTATGTGACAAAAAATCATAGGCTATCTCCACACCGATACACAAACGAAACGAACCGGCAGGCCAGCCCAGCGGCATGGGGCTCTGCATGAAAGTCTCGGAATCGCACACTGCCAAAAATCACAACAGCCCTGTTTTTGAAACATTGTGTCTGCCTGTTTTTTCCGCCTTTAGCGGCCGCTATCGTTGAGCGAGCTATGCAAAACAATTGAAATCCCCCAGCAGGCCCGGAGAACGTACTCTGAGATGAAAAAGGCAGCCGGACACACTGCCCGGCTGCCTGAATGCAGGCTCCACTACTGAAGCCCGCAGGCGATTTGGAGAGAGGATCTCCCCCTCCCCCACCCGCCGGCCGGAGACATCTGTCTCCGGTCTATGTGAAGCAGGCGGGTGCGGGCCGTTTGAGTCCGCCGGGGAAAGCTCCCCAGATGGGCGCCGAGCGCCACTTTCCCCACCCGCCTGCGGGTTTTCGAATAAGAGAGGTGTCTGTTCCGGCAGTGAAAACCGCCGCAAGCCCGATCGGGCTCATTCCCATCTTATGCTTCTGCCCGCGGTTCGGCTCACGGGGTTTTCCCTCTGCGACCCTGTCCAATTCTGAATCTCTCCTTTTTCCCAGCCGGACAGTCCAGTTAGACTGAACAAACAATACAAAACTCTCCCAAAAAAATAGTTTTCAACCGCCGCTTTGGGGAATTGTCAGGAATGTAACAACTCGCTCTTGTAAAAAGTCGAAAAACAGTTTATAATAATATCGATTGGGGCGATTCCGCCTCATAACGCGCCGCCAACGGGCGCTGCGTCAATTTGAATTCGAACCGAAAGGAGTCTCTTTTATGAACTATTCACATGAAGTTGAAAACATGTGCACTCTCAAAAAAGGCCCGAATCACGGCCCCGCTCCGATTCCTGAAGAAGGAAAATGGGTAAAAGCTTACGAAATCAAAGACATTTCCGGACTGTCCCACGGTGTGGGCTGGTGCGCTCCCCAGCAGGGTGCCTGCAAGCTCACCCTCAATGTCAAAGACGGCATCATCGAGGAAGCGCTCGTCGAGACCCTCGGCTGCTCCGGCATGACCCACTCGGCTGCGATGGCGGGCGAAATCCTTCCGGGCAAGACCATCCTTGAAGCGCTCAACACCGACCTCGTGTGCGACGCAATCAACGTCGCGATGCGCGAGATCTTCAAACAGCTCGCCTACGGCCGCAGCCAGACCGCATTCTCCGAGGGCGGCCTGCCGGTCGGCGCGGCACTCGAAGACCTCGGCAAAGGCCTCTGCACCCAGGTCGGCACAACCTTCAGCACCCGTGCAAAAGGCGTGCGTTACCTCTCCCTCGCAGAAGGCTACATCCTCAATGTTGCAATCAACGGCGGCGAGCCGACCGGCTACAAATTCGTCCGCCTCGGCAAGATGATGGAGGACATCCGCCACGGCGTAAACCCGGCGGAAGCTTATGAGAAAAACATCGCTACATACGGACGCTATGACAACGCGGAGCAGTACATCGACCCGCGTGAAGAATAATTGAAGGAGGAACGCAAGCATGGCTAATTTTGAAAGTAAAGAGAGAAGAATGCCGAAAATCGAGAAATGTCTCGCTGAGTACGGCTTTGCTACCCTCGAAGACGCACAGGCCCTCTGCCTCGAAAAAGGCGTAAAATGTGACGAGATCGTAAAGGGCATTCAGCCGATCGCATTTGAGAACGCTGTTTGGGCATACACCCTCGGTTCCGCAATCGCGATTAAAAAAGGCTGTAAAACCGCTGCTGAGGCAGCCGAAGCAATCGGCATCGGCCTCGAAGCCTTCTGCATCCCCGGCTCTGTCGCGGAGCAGAGAAACGTCGGCCTCGGCCACGGCAACCTCGGCGCAATGCTGCTCAGAGACGAAACCAAATGCTTCTGCTTCCTCGCAGGCCACGAGTCGTTCGCTGCTGCGGAAGGCGCGATCGGCATCGCGAGAACCGCAAACAAGGCCCGCAAAGAGCCCCTGCGCGTGATCCTCAACGGTCTGGGCAAAGACGCGGCCTACATTATCTCGAGAATCAACGGCTTCACCTATGTGGAAACCGATTTTGATTTTGCGACCAGCACTGTCAACGAAGTCCGCTCCGTCGCTTTCTCGGACGGCGAGCGCGCACAGGTCAAATGCTACGGCGCAAACGACGTCCTCGAGGGCGTTGCGATCATGAAAAAAGAAGGCGTTGACGTTTCGATCACCGGCAACTCCACCAACCCGACCCGTTTCCAACACCTCGTTGCAGGCACCTACAAGAAATGGGCAATCGAAAACGGCAAAAAATACTTCTCGGTTGCTTCGGGCGGCGGCACTGGCCGTACTCTGCACCCCGACAACATGGCGGCAGGCCCTGCTTCCTACGGCTTGACCGACTCGATGGGCCGTATGCACGGCGACGCCCAGTTCGCAGGCTCCTCCTCAGTTCCGGCGCACGTCGAGATGATGGGCCTCATCGGCATGGGCAACAACCCCATGGTCGGCGCGACCGTCGCCTGTGCGGTTGCGGTTGCTCAGGGACTTGGCAACATCTAAAGCTGCATAAAATCAAGATTTGTTCACGAAAAAGCCGCTTTAATTTGAAGCGGCTTTTTCTTATTTAAGGGAACACTGTATGTTCTATTTGAATGGGACAATATGAAAACCGCAGATACAAAAAACTGTGTCTCCAGTTTTTTCAAGTCTGCCAGCTGTGCTGGTGAACAAAAGGCTGTCGCTCTGGACAGAAAAAATCTTTCGCGTTCAGGTCTGCCAACCTGAAAAATTGAGATAATGTAGATCAGAGCCTGAACAAAGGTGTCAATACCATACCAAAGTATCGCAGAGAGGCGGTCTATCATAAAGTGAAGCAGATATAGGATTTCATCTCAGAAAACGATGCGAACAAAAAGGGGAAAGAGACAATAGAAGTGAAAGGGAGTTCGGATCCTATCCGAATGCTCATGAGGATACCGTCTGAAGGATATCGCAAAATGTGGGGTATCTGAAAGGAAAGAGCAGCTTGAAGATATTTGACATGGAGGTCAATGAACATTTCTGGGCAAGAGGATCAGATGTGGACACGGTGAGACGCAAGTAGAAATACAAAAATACAGAACAGACTAGATGAGTCGAAAAGGGTACATCAACTTGTTTCGAGACAGAAAGAATACCCCTTCCGGGGAAACCCGGAAAAGCAATGCAGTCGGCAGATCTTTTTGGTACCCCTTTCGGGATATTGTGTCTGTAGTATTCCAAGGCTTCTTCAAATCCCCGAAGATTTTCACTATAGAATGCAAAAGATGCTGGAGCAAATAACCTTTCACCATCAAGCATCACATCGAGGAATAGACGTTGTTCATTTTTCGTTTACACCGTGCTAATGTATCCCATTTATTTTAAATAGACCCTTCGCTTTGCTGTTTTGTTTTCCATCAGTAGAACGCAAACGCGTTTTTTCCTGCTGTTGCCTATCTTATATCTTTACTGAGCTGCTGCGGCTGGTGGACAACCGATTCGGGAACGCCTAGAAACTCTCAGAAAAGGACTGGTCTTTAACTGACTTGGGCCACCGCTCTGTCTTTGTTTCACCTATATTGCTCTAATTTTTACAACCGCGATTTTCCCTTAAATTGATTTTCACAGCCCCTGTGAACGATCCCTCTAGCGCAGAGACTGGATCGGAAAATCACCGGGACATTGTTTTGCATACGATGGGTTAAATTGGTTTTTTACCGAAAGGAAGCGATGCATATGAAGGAAGCAAAGCCAGTTTCCTCTCTCAAACGATGTCTCGGCCTGCGGGAATCCATCACCATCACCACCGGTACAGTGATCGGGGTGGGACTGTTCACGGTGGGCGCCAATGTGGTTGGTCTGCTGGGCTCCGCTGTGATTTTTGCCACGCTGACGGCCCTCCTGATCAGCATTTATCCCGCTTTGCTCTATGCGGAAATGGGGGCGGCCATTCCGGTTTCCGGCGGCACCTATCAATATGCCTCTCTCGGCTTAGGCCGGCCCTTTGGCATGCTGTCCGGCTGGTGCTTCGTCATTTCGATGGTATCGGTCGCCAGCGGAGAAGCGCTGGCCTTCAGCTTTTACATACGAACTCTGCTGGAAGCACTGGGGATTTCTCTGCCCATCGATGACCGGTGGATCGCCTGCCTTGCGGTGGTGGGGTTCCTGATTCTCGCGGTGCGGGGGGTGGAGATGACCGGCCGGATGCAGAACGGATTTCTCTTTTTCTTCTGGGGTGTCGCCATCGTCTGGATTCTCTCGATGCTGCCCTCGATGCAGTTTGGCGGAGGTGTCACCGTCCCCGATCCTGACAGCCTCGGCCTCACCGGATTTCTCCCCTGTGTCGCCATGATCTGGTGGTGCTTTGCCGGCTTTGAGACCTGCTGCGCCATGGGGGAGGAAATCAAGCATCCCCAGATCAATCTGCCCCGCGCGCTGTTTTTGGCCCCCTTTCTCGTGTTTGCCGTCAACGGCCTGTTTCAATGGGCGCTGGTGTGCATCGTTCCAGCCGACAGCCTAGCCTCCTTGGCAACTGCGGCGGCCCCCTATGCCGAAGGCATGAAACTGGCGGGGGTGGTGGGCTTTCCACTGGTTCTGCTCTGTCTCGGAATTGCCTTTGGCGGCGATTTTTCCACCCTCAACGCGAGCGTATCCGCCCCGGCGCGGTATCTGTATTCCATGGCAAAGGATGGCGCGCTGCCCCGCTTTCTCGCAAGGCTCCATCCCCACTACAAAACGCCGGTGCCGGCAATCCTGATCCTGGGCGGGCTGATGCTGGCGCTCATTTCCACCGATTCCCTCTCCATCATCGCGTCCCTTTCGCTCTTTGCGACGCTGCTGTATTACGTCGTCGGCATGGCTGCCGCCTGCGGGCTGCGGGTGAAGCGCCCTGAGCTGGAACGCCCGTACCGCGCGCCCTTGCTGTGGATCGGCGCCCCGGTCAGCATCCTCATCTACCTGCTTTTGATGACCCAGCTTGACAAAACCGCTGTGATTGCCGGCATGGTCTGGTGTCTCCTGGGCTTGCTGCTGTTCGGCATTTGCAGGCGGCGCTGCAAGGGGGACAGCGACGGGAGCGCCCTTCCCCCACTGCCCTCCCCGCCTGCCCCGGAAGAAAAACAGCGCATGGACCGGGAGTATCGGGTTTGGTTCATCCTGGTGGCAGCTGCCGTACTGCTGGTACTGGGGCTTCACTTCTCCCTGTTTTTTTGACATACAGCCTGTTTCCCCCGCATATGGATAAAGCAGACCGTTTCGTTCGAAACAAGTCCGCTTTCGGAGTGAGAGGGAGGGAGACAGATGACCAACGACAGACTGCTCACAAAGGGGAGGCCTTTTCCCACACTGCTGCGCTTTTCCCTGCCCTTTCTTTTGTCGAACATCCTGCAGGCCTGCTACGGAGCGTCCGATCTTTTCATGGTCGGACGCTTTTCGGATTCCATCGGCGTTTCCGCTGTTGCAACAGGCGGACAGGTGATGCAGACCATCACCGGTCTGTCGATCGGGCTGACGGCGGGCGGCACTGTGCTCATCGGCCGCTATTTCGGCGCCCGTCAAAAGCAGAATATCGCCCACGCCATCAAGACCATGGTGATCGTGTTCGGATTGATTTCCCTGCTGCTCACCGCCGCCACCATCCTGCTGCTCGACCCCATCTGCGCCCTGATGCGGGTGCCGTCCCAGGCAGTGGAAACCACCCGGCAATACCTGTTTGTCTGCGCCTGCGGCACTCTCTTTATCGTGGGTTACAACGTTGTCAGCGGCATTCTGCGGGGACTCGGCGATTCCCGCACCCCGCTGATCCTCATCACGGTCGCCTGCGTTGTCAACGTCTCCACCGACCTGCTCTTTGTGGGCGGGCTGCGCATGGGTGCCTACGGCGCGGCTGTTTCCACTGTGCTCGCGCAGGTCGTCAGCCTTGTGCTGGCTGTATTGTACCTGGCGGCAAAAGGCCTGCTGGGAAAATACTTCCGCAGCGAGCCCTGTTTCCGCTTGTACGCGGCAAAAGGCGTGATGGCGGCAGGGCTCCCCATCGCCCTGCAGGAGGGCCTGGTCAATGTCTCTTTCCTGGTCCTCACCGCCATGATTAACAGTCTGGGCCTGATCGCGTCGGCGTCGGTCGGGGTGGTTGAAAAGCTCATTGTTTTCAGCATGCTGCCCACCACGGCTTTTTCCGCCGCACTTTCCGCCATGACGGCCCAGCACTACGGCGCCGGCCTGATGAACCGGGCGCGGCATTGCCTGCGCCTGTCAATCGGCATGTCCCTTTTGTTCGGAATGGGTTGCCTGCTGCTCGCGCAGTGGAATGCCCCTGCCCTGGTCGGTTTGTTTACCGCTGATTCACAGGTTATCGCCCAGGGCGCGCTGTATCTGCGCTCTTACAGCCTTGACTGCGTGCTGGTCTGCTTTGTCTTTTGCATGAACGCATTCTTTAGCGGCGGCGGGCACACCTTCTTCCCGCTGATCCACAGCCTTGCCGCCACATTTCTGGTGCGCATTCCGGTTTCCTGGCTGCTCATTCACACAGAGCATCCGTCGATGTTTCACATCGGCTTTGCCGCGCCTGCCGCTTCCTTTCTCTCGATGCTGCTTTGTCAGATCTTCCTGACCCGGCACTACCCGGACGGGGCAAAGACAAAAGGGCACGGATTTGCCCGACCGCGCGCGCAAACCTGAACAGGGAGACTATCTGTCCGGGAGGATGGTCTGCAATTCCACCACTGCCTCCAAAAACGAGTGGTTGGTGTGGGGGCCGGAGAGGCTCTCAATTGCCTGAATCAGTCGCCTCGCCTTTTTTCTCGTCCGCTTCCCACTCTGGAGATAGGCGCTGAAATGGGGCAGTAGCTGGGACAGGTCGCTTCGGTAGAGGCTGGCACTGTCCGTGTTCTGCGCCAGGTGGACGGCCAGACAGTGGAGGGCGGGCAGATCTTGGTACAGCGGCTCCAGCTTGCGGCTGAGGCGGACCTTTTCCAGAGCGGTGATGGTGATGTCAAAAATGAGAAAGGTGAGCATGGATTCGAGCAGCGGGGGAACCAATCCGTCTGCAATCAGGTGATGAATGGGGGAACCCAGCAGGACAACCGACGGCAGCTTTCCAGACAGTTTGATGCAGGTGGCAAAAATGCAAAGCAATCCCATGGCAAAATACAGCGCGGGGCGGCACCGCATCAGAAGATGGAGCGCAACCAACCACAGCAAAAAAAGCAGATACCGGCATGCATACGTGAGGCCGTCCCGCAGTCCCGCAAACCGTTCGCTAAAGTTGAACAAGCCGGATAAGCTCGTTCCCTGCTGCTGAAGATACTCAAGATACGCCGTGTTGTCCTCCAAGATTTTTGCCGTCTCCCACTGATCTTTGGTTAGATAATCCGCAATATCGGCCAAGCTTTTCTTCTCCGTAAGCCCTGGCAGGCTGCTCGGAACACCGAACCGGTTCTCCGTTTCTTCTGAAAAATAGACATTGTCGGAAAACTGCCCCTCTGTGGCAAATTGATAAAGAATCTCAATATGTTCCTGCTCCAGCCATTGGTAAAGATTTTTGCCCAATATATTCGACAGGAGAAAGACCAGCAAAAAAAGTCCGACAGCCGTGACCGCTTTTGCAATCGTTTTGTACATCTATGATCCCCGCATTCTGCTCCGTTTTTAATAGTATGGGGGCAAACGCTCAAAATAAACTGTTGCAGCAGAGGAAACACAGAGACCAGAAGCTTTTTCACTGCAATTGTTGATTCATTTCTGAGCGCAGTGGGTTGCGCGTATCCTGCCGCCGGGCGGCATACACATTTAGCTTAGCCTGCCGCCCTTTGCAGGACGGTGTCAGCCCTTTTGCTTCTTTCAGACCGGAAGGGATCCCTTCCGGTCCCCTACCGCTCAGAAAATTCCCAACCGTGCAACGGGAGGGCGAGGGGGTCGCACTGATAAGTACCTGGAGCAAAGCCTCCTCAGCAAAGGTTTGTCCGCTCCGCCGAACGGGTAAGTCCGCGTCGAAGCGCTCAGCCCCTGCTCTTAAGAGCGCTATGATGGTTGGAATCTGACTCCCCTCCTCGAGTATTTGTCCGTTGCCATAATGTCTTTCTAATGCTTTGGATGACTACTGCACCAAACAAGCCGGATACCACAAAAAGGCCCTCGGTGTGAACTGCACCAAAGGCCTTTTTGCCGTTTTAACTCTACTGTCACCCTCAGAATAAACAGCTGGCTGCTGCCGCACCCCCACTATCTTTGATCTGAGAAACGAAAACTCTCTGGGCTGTCTTGTTTCAGCTTTTCTCTTGCCGATTCCCCCACCTCCGGTTTGGTAGAGGCGTCCTGTTGCAGCAGTCCCCGCTGAAACACCCTACAACCATGCAGAAGCCCCGCCCGCACTGCCGGGAAAGTTCCCGCTTTGGGCGTTCAATCAGAATCCCGTTTTGCAGTGCCACAGCAATGTAACCGGCCCTGGTACCGGCAGTTAATCAATCCATCTCTGCAACACGTCGAATAAATGCTTGGGATCAATCGGTTTGGCAATGTGATCGTTCATGCCGACACTGCGGGCTTTCCCCACGTCGCTTGCAAAGGCATTCGCCGTCAGCGCAAGGATTGGGACGGTCCGGGCATCCTCTCGGTCGAGTGCGCGAATGGCGGCTGCCGCATCATAGCCGTTCATAAGCGGCATTTGAATATCCATGAGAATCGCATCGTAATCTCCCGGCGCGGATGCTGCAAACACCTCCACAGCCCGAAGGCCATTTTCCACACTGTCCGTTTTAATTTTACGCATCCCGAGGAGCTCCACGGCAATTTCGCGGTTGATGTCATGGTCCTCTGCCAGCAAAACCCGTTTCCCGTTCAGGGAGGTGTTTTTTTGCTCCTGTGCCGCTCTGCCCGCTGTATCGTCCTGCTTTGCAGAGATAAACAGCTGGAGAACGTGCAGCATTTTGGATTTAAAAAGAGGTTTGGTCATAAAGGCGTCAGCGCCGGCACGCAGGAAATCCTCTTCGATATCGGAATAATCGTAGGCAGAAATAATGATGATAGGCACGTCGTCACCCAGTTTCTCCCGAATGGCCTTGACCGTTTCAAGTCCATCCATTTCCGGCATAATCCAGTCCAAGATAACGGCAAAAAATCCGTCGTTGTCCTGGTGCGCCTGCACAATGCGGGCAACAGCATCCTTGCCGGACAGAACCCAGTACCCCCGCATCCCCAACTCGTTGAGGAGAGCCGTGGCGTTTTCGCAGGTGACCTGGTCGTCATCCACCACCAGCACCGGCAGGCCGGTCAGTTCATCGCTCGGCTCTTGCTGTTCAATACACAGTTCGAGCGGGACTGACACCGTGAACTTGCTCCCCTTGCCCAGCTCGCTTTGCACATTAATCGTGCCGTTCATCATCCGTACGATATTTTCAGTGATTGCCATTCCCAGGCCCGTTCCCTGGATCTTGCTGATGCGGGTGTCCTCGGCCCGCGAAAACGGTTCAAAGAGATGGGGCAGGAACTCGCCTGACATCCCGATGCCGTTATCGGCACAGATAAACTCGTATTGGCTCTGTTTCGGTGCGGGTGAATACAGCTCATTGATCCTCAAAGAAATCTCCCCGCCCTCCGGGGTGTACTTGATCGCATTCGAGAGAAGGTTCATCAGGATTTGTTGGAGCCGGTCACCGTCTGCCAACACTTTCTCATGTTGTATTTTTCCAATGCTCACCTGAAAATGCTGCTGTTTTTGGGTGATCAAAGGACGGGCAATATCCATGACGTTTTGAACCAGGTCCGACAGACTGAATTGGCCAAGCGTTAGGTCAATCTTTCCACTCTCAATTTTTGACATATCTAAAACTTCGTTGATGAGACTGAGCAGATGCCGGTTGGACGCCTCTATTTTATCCAGACAATCCTGCATTTTTTCAGGAAAATTCAGGTTGGCCTTGGCAATGGCGGTCATCCCCATGATGGCGTTCATGGGGGTGCGGATATCGTGTGACATGGAGGACAGAAAATTGGTCTTGGCTGCACTTGCCACCCGGGCAGCCTGATAGGCCTCCTCCAATGCCTGGCGCTGCCTCTCCTGCTCCACCCGGTCCTTGGTCACATCAAGCCCTACGCTGTAAAAAGAGGGAATCCCGTCCCAACTGTCCTCACCGCTGACGTAGCTAAAGGTCATGGTCAGGATTTTTATCTCTTTGTCATGGGTGACCACGCGCGCCTCGGCAACCGTGTCTTCCCCAGTCTTTTGTGAATTCCGCATAATGGCGACAGCGCGCTCTATATCGTCCGGATGCACATAACTGCACTGGGCGTGCAGCTCGGTTTCAAATTGTTCCTTTGTATAGCCAATCAGGTTCAAAAATCCGCCGCCGTACCAGAGAATTGTGCTCATGTCCCGGGCGTCTACCCGGGCAAAACCGCCGGGAATTGTCCGGATGATCGCGTCCCGCTCGCGGTCTTTTTTCGCAAGCTTGTATTCCGGGCTGAACATATCGTGGGATAACTCGATCCGGGCTTTGCGTCCATTCCAGTCGACCAGCCTGTTTTTGATCATGAAAGTCCGATTCAAAATGGGATTGTCAAATTCCCATTCGTAGAACTCACGGTCCGTCAGCTTGCTGTTGGTGCAGAAGGGACAGGGCGAAGTCCTTCCCTGAATGATCTCATAGCACTTGTGCCCGATCACTTCTTCCGGAAGTCGGCCGAGCGTTTCAAATGAGGTCTGATTGAGATATAAAAGCTCATGCGTTTCCGTATCCGCGATATAAACGTTGCCCTTGTATTCCTCCATCATCCACTCAAAGCAGCGCTCCTTGTTTTGGCGCAGGCGTTGCTCTTTCTCCCTCTGACAGACTAGCTCGGTGACATCGGTCAGCACTGCATGGCACACCGGACAGTCCAAGGCGGGCAGTTCGGATAGGGTGCAGCAAAAACGCACCCAGGAGCAGTCCCCCTGCAGCAGAGGGAGACGCACAGTCAGCTGCACAGATTTTTCTCCGCGTTCCCGGGCGGCGGTCAACGCAGTCTGAATGGAAGCAAAATCATCCGGGTAATTGCTGTAATATTGCAGCAGCGACGAATAGGCTTTGTGAAACGTTTGCTGCGAATACCCCGTATGTTTATAAAACGGGGCGGTGGCCGTAAAAACTGTCAGCTTTTCATCCAATAAAAAACTGAGGATGCAGATTTCGGCATCCTCGATGGACGGGCTGAATTCCCTGAGCGTTTGAGATGTTCCGGCGCCCTGCGCCGGCTGTACAGTATTTTGGCGGGCCATATCGATTCTCCTCACATGATGCAGCAGTAAACCTTGCTCACATTATACTTTATTTTGTCCATAAAATCAACCTGCTGACGGCCCAATCCCCGCTGTTGCGAAGGCCTTTCAAAGCGAAAAGCCTCGATCCAAGCATGGTTACAATTTCCGCTGCCATATCTTAGAAGGATGGGCTTCGGGGCATGCTGTCTGCATCTCTGTGCAATTCATTGGTTTCGAGGCGTATGCGTCCCTTTTCAAAGAGTCCCCAGAACCCTTTCTCACACAACAGTTTTTTATCGGTATCGGATTCCCCCAACCGCCAGACGGTCGCATCCAAAGAGGGGCAGCGTTTATCCCCTGAATACAGTGAGATCCAGGGATAGGGCCCCGGCCTCTTTGATTCCCAGAGATACCAGCAACTTTACCGCATAATCTAGCTCGCGCAGCAGTATCCCCTCAAGCTCTGAGGAAAAGCCTGCGGGATCCAACCGCTCCAAACAGTGAAGGAGGCGTTCAAAACTGGACCGGTAGAGGGCTTGCCGCACCTGCGGCTCTTTGTACATGCTCCGCAGAGGATATCCCCACATGAGCTGCTGAAACAGCTGCGCATAGACGGTGCGAAGCGCTTGGTATGGGGCGAGGTGGGTAATCAGTTCCAGGATGCCATAGGGTGCCAGCCCGCACTGCTGCACCCGCTCGAGCAGACAAAGGCGGTCAACAAACTGCCCGACGGCCGACCGGTCGATGGAGGAGAGCGTGACTTGTGAAACCTCTTTGCAGGAGAGCGCCAGCAGCTGCAGACTCTGCGCAAAGTCCAACAGCCTTCTCCTCACTGCAGGCTGTGTAAGGTCACAATTCTCCCCAATCTGTTCCAAAGGCAGCACCTGGGTCCCAGTTCCGTTGACCGACTTCGTCACACCGATACCGTTTAAGACGGCAAGGGCGCGGCGGACTGTGCTGACGCAGATCCCCTTTTCTTTTGCCAGTTTTCCCGCCGGGGGCAAATAGGTCCCGGCAGGGTAACTTCCACGGCTGATTTGGATCAACAGCTCCATACCGAGGGAATAGCAGATTTGCGAAGTTTTCTTGTAACCGCTCCACAAAAAATCCGTCTGCGATTTTGGGGAAGGTTTCACGATGCGGCTGTCATAGAATCGGATCAAGGCCAGGGAGAACTTTTCCTGGGAGGAATCCACAGCCGCCCGCAGCTGATCCCATTTCTCTTCTCGACAGCAACCAATTATGTGCAGAAGGGGGGCGACATCCAATTTTAACTCATCCGGACTTTCTGGAACACTTAAAAAAGGGGCCTGATAAAACATAAAGACCTGCCAGACAAGGCGCATCAGCAAGTCATTTTTCAACACGCCGTAAATCTGCTGGAGCAGTTGAATCATCCGATAGGAAGGATGAACTCCTTTTTGCCGGAGCGACTGCTCCATGTCATCCAAAAGTTCCGGCGGGGCGTTTCGAAAACACGCCCATTGCGCACGGCTGAATAGCAGCCGCACAGAACGACTCAAATCAGTCAGCGCCTCTCTGCGAAACGCAAAAAAGGTCTGTATGTTCTTCTCGATTTCCTGGCCGCTGTAGTTTACCGCGACTTTGACGCCAATATTTTTAGAAATTGTCACCAATCCCTCTTTGCGCAAAGATTGATACGCCGCGCGAACGGTCGGGAGCGAAACCCAAAAAAGCCGACAGGCATCCTCCATCCTCGGTAGCCGATCTCCAAAGCGGTAGACTCCGAATTGTATTTGCGTTTTCAAAACGCGATACATGACCTGGTGGTATTCAACCGGTTGCAAGTGCAACTCCTCCCCTGAAGATCCATGATAAAATAACATCGGATACAGTATAGCATTTTTCCACGGGCATTGCTATCATTTTGTGATTTTTCTGAAAGAAGGCCGTTTTTCCCGTATACTGTTTTAGAAAAAATCCCTGCAGTCACAGTGGCGTGGCGGTAAAAACGAAAAGCGCTGAGTACTGCCACTCAAAAAATGTTTGCTTTTTTTATAAAAAAGAATTCGTTTTCCGCTCACCATCACACATTCGTCACAAACGCTTGTTATACTGTGCTTATCCCTTAAAATTAAAATTGAAAAAAGGACTGACGATATGAAAAAAATTATTTGTATTGCCCTTGCGGCAATTCTCACATTTGGGGCGCTCAGCGGCTGCGGTAAAAATGCGTCTTCTTCTTCCCCTTCCAGCTCGTCCACGAGCAGCACAACAGAAAAAACAGGCTATCTGACAGTGAATGGCGAGACGGTAGACATTCCCTTTGTGATGAAATTCGACGAGTATGAGGTCCCAATTGAGCATTTTCGCTATTACTACCTCAACATTCGCGATCAGTATTCCTACAGCGCAGCTGACACCACCGACCTCGAGCAAAAGGTGATGGATGAGACAATGGACTACCTCAAAACCGATTTTGCCCTCAAAAAGCTTGCGGAACAGGAGGGCATCACCCTCACCGCCGACGACAACACGACGATTGAGCAGAGTATCCAGACAACTGTATCCAACATGGGATCGCAAGAGGACTATCAGTCCCAGCTCGAACAGAGCTACATGACAGCAGATTTTCATCACACATTGCTTGAACTCGACACCCTCAACTCCAAGCTGCTCTCAACCCTGTTTGAGGAAGGCGGCAAATACGCGCTCTCCGAACAGGATATCACCGACACGATTCATCAGGAATTTGTCCATGTCTCCCACATGCTGATCAGCGACAAAGAGACTGCCCAGGAGGCGCTGGGACGGGTGCAGGCCGGCGAAGACTTTACTTCTCTTGTCGCCGAATACAGCGAGGACAGCGGTATGGGAGAAGAGGGATACACCTTTACACACGGCGAAATGGTACAGGAATTCGAGGACGCCGCCTATGCCCTGCAGGAAGGGGAAACCAGCGGATTGGTACAGTCCACCTATGGCTATCACATCATCAAACGCCTCCCTCTCGATGAAACTTATATCAGTGAAAACCTTGACACAATGACCTCTTCGGTGAAAAAAGCAAAGCTAAACAAACTACTCGATGAAATCTCTGAGGCATTTTCCATCACCTATTCGGATCAATTTCAATACATCAACACCACCTCTTTAAGCTAGGCACAGGTTTACAGCATAGATCTGGGCAGGTGCCTCCACCCAAAACGACAAAATAAAAATCCACCGGTAGAGCCGGTGGTCGTTCAGATTCGCCTGAAGGCTCTGTTGCAAGCAGCGCCTTCAGGCGATTTTGACGTCTGCTGCTGAGTCGAGATTGTTGCTTACTGCCCGTAATCAGGTCTTGGTTTTCTTAAAATGTCTTCTGTTCCAAAACCTGATCCTTCTTTCCGTGATTTTGAATCTGCCCTGCGCTCTTTTTGGCGTTTTATCCGGCTATATCCCCATAGTGCGCCCTCTTCACTATAAAAATTTGTTTCTATGCCGCTCATTGACGATCAGCTACTTTTTCCTTGAGATATCCTGCGAAACTTTATACACTCATTTTAGGTCGTATTTCGACCAACATGTGCAGATGATCCGGGTACCCCTCTGCTTCTATTCTTTTTACTTGTTTCCAGTCACACATTTCCCCCGCTGATTTTCGCAAAACACCCTTCTCCGGTATTCGCAGTTCTATGTGGTACCTTCAAAGGATCAGTCTCTGTGTGAAACCATCTGTGTCGTTCATCTTTCCAGCTCCTACTTTTGATTTTTTTCACGCAAGTTGGCAGGGAGCGTTGTTTTTCCATCGAAAAGAGTTTTCATTTCATACACCTCGCTGATGCTCTTTTCTATTACCGGCTCATCCGGTGGTCTTCATACCAAAAAACATCCGGCGTTTGAGCGCGCCGGCAATGTCGGTTCTTTTGAAAAAAAGAGGCATTTCGATCCTCACAAATTCTGGAAGTCCTCATGTATCGTCAAGTGGTCTGCCGCAACTATCGTCGGATTCCTCTTTTTCCCGCTCTCAACTATGTCTTTTTGCAACCAAATCCCTGCCATGACTGATTCTTTTGCCACGCTCAATGTAACACGCCAGCAAAAGCGACGCTTGCACAGCATTTATAGAGAGTTTCCAATGGTGGAAGCCTGTTTTAACGTTTCAAGCGCATACCAAAGCAGGCCTTGGGAACGATTTGATCCTGGCATTCCCTGAGCCGTATTCGCAGGCAAACGCGATCTATTCTCAATATATAAACCTTTTATATTCCATCTTTGGAGTTGCTTTTGAAGCAAAATGTGACAAGGGATTTTTTTCGACTTTTTTTAAAAAAGGTGTTGACAAAAACAAATTCACTTGGTATAATAATAAAGCTGACTCCGGTCAGTAAAAAATACTGGTAAATGCGAGTGTGCTGGAACTGGCAGACAGGCACGTTTGAGGGGCGTGTGTCTTATGGCGTACGGGTTCAAGTCCCGTCACTCGCACCAAATAAAAACCTTGTAAAGCACCGAATTTTCGGGCTTCGCAGGGTTTTTATTTTTGCCCTGAAATAGATTTGGTCTTTATGATTAATTGTATCTATTAGAAAAGCGGGTGGTGCAGTCAACTGCACCGCCTGCTGTAATTGATTTCCGCTGTTGCTGGTTGATGTATCATAAGGAGTCGGAGAGCTTTATTGGTAGCCCCAGCAAACCCGCATAACATGGACATTTCCGCAAATCCAGAAAATAAATCAGCACAACAGTAACAGTGTAATTTGGTAAAGGCAGACACCACAAAATAGAAAATCAGCAAGCCCTTGTTCAAATTACCGACTGCTGAAACTATCACGCCTCTCCCCAAACTGCAAAGACAGAACGGACTTTGTGTGCGGGGGCTGGCGAGTGTCAAGCGCGGAAAGTCAGTAAAGGAAATGACGTCACGCTTTCGGCCCCAAAAAGCCAGATTGATTGGGAGTTTGCAGACGCAAAACTGAGGGGCAATATGATTGATTCTGCGCCCCAAAGGCGGGCATTCATTGTCCTGCAAAACCTCGTCAGAATAAAAATCGGGCAATTCTGCCTGAATAGAGCACCTTTTATGGTGGCAAGCAGGGCAGGTGTCTAGACACCTGCCCTGCTTGCGAAAGCCGTCCCCAACCCCCGGTCTGCCTGCGTCAGCTCCACAGTCGCGCTGCACATTCATGAGAATACCCTTTTCCAAAAATCCGGACAAGGTTTCCGTTCTTACAGTGCCCACAAGGTCGTGTCACCGCTGCCTAGAATTGAGGCAGCTCTCAACATGCGGTTTAAACAGATTTCAGGTGGCGGAAAATAGGTATACCCACAATGGCGTGTACTGTTCTATTCTGCTTGTGACGATTGAAAACGACCATAGAGAAGGTGCGGATGATCACACGTTCCTTAATATATTTTGCTCTTGCTTACACAGTAGTATATTATTGACTTGTTCCGTTATATAGATCTCACTCTCTGATACTTGGAGATTATAACCATCAACAATACTTTTATCGTGCTCTTTTAATAATTCATCCAATCCAAAGGCTGCCTCTTTTTTCTTTGGAAACCGAATTGAGCTATTAAAAAAGTCCACAAACTTCAATCCGGCTCTTTCACATATTTCTTCCCATTCATCCCTCGTATAAAACTGAACGTGTCCGTCTTTTTTGAGTTGCATGTATGCATCTACAAGCAGACAAGCATCCTCGATTTGACAACCGAGTATCTTGAGAATCCCATTGGGATTGACATAGATACGCCCCGTTTTGGCTGGCGCATGTAGTCGAATCTCATCGGACAGATGTAGCAAGCATACGAGGTGACCCTCTACAAAGAAGCGGAGCCGGACAACGCGATCTGGTCCACCGGAAAGGTAGAGAGAGGCCTGTCGGTGGGCGTCAACTACGACGGCGACCCGCTCGACAACGCGACTGGCTATCTCTGGACAGTCAAAGTATGGGACAAAGACGGCAAAACATACACTTCTGAACCCGCGCGCTTTGAAACGGGAGTTACCGACGAACAGGACTGGCTTGACACCGAGTTTATCCAGCTCCCTGCGAGCGGCTCTGCACCGATTTTCCGCACGGAGCAGGAGATTGGCGGCAAAGTGGATTCCGCCCGCCTGTACATCACAGCCGGCGGCGTCTATGAGGCGTACATCAACGGGGAACAGGTCGGCAAAGTCAAGGATGACCAGACGGTTTACCACCACATGAATCCCGGTTACGGCAACGGAAACGTCAGCATCATGTACGAGACCTACGACGTCACCCCCTATCTGAAAGACCAGGATGCAGTCGCTCTCTCGATCCTCGCGGGCAACGGCTGCTGAATGTCGCAGGCTGGTCGGTCATGGGCAACAGCACGGGTGTGGAATGACAGATAGAATGAGAAAAGTGGTAAAAAGCCTTAGAAAGCCTTAGAATTAGAGAAATCCCGGAATTACGGCGTTTGTTTGGTGTTAAGTAGAGTGGATTTTTGAGAAATAGAAAAAAGATTGCAATTTTTTAAATGGCTGTTTTGGGGTGTTTTTTGAGGTTTTACAAAAAACTGAAGATTACCCAAGGAGCGTTTAAAAACGTTTAAGAACATACCGAAAATGAGAATAGAAAAAGCCTTTGAGCGCCGAAAACTCGGCGTTTAAAGGCTTTTTTCATTTTCTTAAAAGGTGTTTTATAAACACGATATCTGCGATATAAATATTTCCAAAAAATATCAATTTAATGGCAACCAATTTTGATTTTAATAGCAACCAAGTTGCCATTAAGAGTTATCGGGGAAAAATAAAGATTCTAATAGTTATTACTATATAAATTGGTTGCTATTAAAATCAAAGTTATCTTAATCATAAAATGCCATAATTTTCATGTAGCATATTTGTCCCAAATAGAGAAATTTTAAGGTTGTTATATATAGAGTTTGTCGAAAAAGCTCGAATAAAACAGGCTCGCAAAATGCGATGCCGAGGAGGAATTGTAATGAAAAAGGCAATCCAAAAAGAAATGAACCGCAAGATCAAAACCACCGCTATGAATCATGAAATGAAAAACACGGACAAAAAACAGTACGCACTATCCCTTTTAGAGCAGTTAAACAATGATAGTTGCACTACTTATTCTGCTTACCTTGCTGATTTATTAAAAGCTCAAGCTGAGCAATTGCCAAGTCCAAGTAGTCATCTTCCAATTGATCTAACTGCTCCAAAATCTTTTTCTTAGCAGGAGATAAATTTTTAAGCCTGTCATCTAAGGATGGCGGGCTTTTTTTGTTGTCTTCGTTATCAAGTAGATAATCGATTGAAACTTCTAGATGATCAGCAATTTTTTGAATGGTATTTGATCTAGGAATTTTACCACTTTTCCAGCTTGATAAATTTCCACTACTCATTCCTATTTGTTTGACTAGATCGGTTATATTCACATTTTTCTCTTTACAAATAGAGCAAAGTCTATCATAAAACATAGATATTTTCCTCCGAAATTATGCATTTCAAACAAACATCAATAAACTGCGTAATATCTATTTACAACGCAGTTTATTAATGCTATAATAATTTTGTAAAAGTTTTTCAGCAAATCAGGCAATAAAAACTAGGCCCGCCGAGTTATCATCTCTAGCGAGCTATGTTAAGGTATTGTAATCTGACGATTTCATAATACACTATTTCGCCTGATTTTTCAAGGCTTTTGCGCAATTTCAAATAAAGGAAGGATGTGATGTTTTTGGGACAGGAATTAAGGATTAAGCTACTACAACACGGGATCAAACAATGTCAGCTTGTTGTAGAGCTCAAAAAACGAGGTTACAAGTCGATGTCTGCATCCTATCTCTCTGGAATCATCAGCGGGTATCAGACAGGACCCACCCCAGACGCAGTATTAAAAATTATAAAAGAGATTATCAACGAAAAGGAGCTCTCTAAATGAATTGACTAAAAGTATTTCAAAGTAGCGAATTTGGAAGTTTGAACATTTTGATACCAAAGCAATGTTTCGGTAAGGAGGCGATTGTCAAATGAAAATCAGAAATCAAGTAGGAACCATCCTTTCCACAGGCCACAAAATTGTGGCAAACTGGAACAACAAAATCATCCTCGCATATCAAACATATCCTGTAACGGGCAAATTGTGGGCCGTCTGGCATGTGGATATCAAGGGAAATGTATATTCAGGAAGCTGCTTCGAGCGGCAGGAAACAGCCGAACGGTATTTTGCATACCTTTGCTACGGCTGGGCGGATACATCGATCTGCGCCTCTGAATGGACAGATTTCAATGTAGATAATCCCGCTTTTCAGGGCCTTAGAACACTGGAGATCGATACGGTGAACGAAAAATATCTCCTCGACGGCAGGTATGCGTTGAATGGGGTAAGCAAGATGGAGATTTCTTTTCATTCTGAGAAATTGCCTTTCGTGACTGTAGAAACAGAAAGCGATGAGCATTTGAGGCTCAGAGGGATACTGGTTGAGACTACATGTAAAAAATGCGGCGCTGAGCTCGGATACTTGTTTGGCGAGGCTGCAGTGGCTTGTCCAAAGTGCGGCTCTGAAATCAGAGTATACAACGGAATGTAAATGGAGGAGCTGGATACAATGCAAATAACAATCGAAGGAACCACAAAAGAAATAGCCGATCTTGTATCGGAAGTACAAAACCGGCTATTACGAGTGAGGGAACCGCACCATAATCCTTATGTGAAGCGGAAGATAAACAGAAACGGAGTAACCATTTCAGGAACCAGTTATATCAACCCGGAAATCATGATGCGTTGCGGCGAAACGGTGTACTACAAAATTGAGGATAAAACTGTGAAAATCTTTTCATTGAATAGAACCTGTCAAAAATTAGAACCAATCGCAAATTTCAATCTTCATTAGGCCCAACGAAGTCGATCGCATGTTCACGGGAGGCATCGTCATTCTCTTGTTCGTCTTTGATTGAGCACTCTATTTTACGCTTCATGATTTGCTCAAATAAAGCAACTATCTTTGAATATGCCCCGGGGTTGTCCTCGTTTAGATAGAACATAATCGCCTGCGCCAACGGCTCGTTATCAAACTGCTTATCGATAATAGACTCAACTAAAGCGTCTTTATCAGTCATCTTGTCACCCCCTCTCATATATATCCACAGTATACCACATAGCCGAAACGGGGCACAAGCCCCGTCTTGCGGATCTGACCGCCCGCAACTGACGATGGCAGGTCAAACCACCGAAAGAAGGTGAACGAATGCAGGAAATCATGCTCACGGTCAAGGAAACCGCTGAACTCAAAGGCTGCAGTGAGCAATACATAAAAAAACTTGTAGCTGAGAATAAGCTAGTATGTGTAGAGACAACCAACGAAAAGAACCGTAAAAAATACCTCCTCCCTCTGTCTGCGTTGCCAGACAATTTGCAGCGCAGGTACTACCAACGGCGCAGGCGAAACGATATCGTTCCGATAGAGGAAAAATCATCGAAACCCCTTGATTCCTTTACCGAAGAGGAACGAAAAGAGATCACCTTTTGGATGAATCTTGTGGAGAAGTGGCAGACATACCGTCAGGAGCGGAGCTCGGAGAGCAAGGCGGAGACGGATCACAAATTTGTGCTGTGGGCACAGCTGGAATACGACCTGCCGCATTTATCGGTGACCACCCTGTACCGGCGCTGGGAGGCAATTCGGAAGGACAACCTGGATGGACTGGTGGACATGCGCGGCAAGTCCAGACGGGGGAAAAGCTGTATTGAGGACAAGGTGTGGGATGTCTTCTTGTCCTACTACCTCGATCTGAGACAGCCCACGGTTGACAGTTGCTACCGCAGCACCTGGGACTGGCTGCAGATCAAACATCCGGAAAGCCTCCCGTTGCCGCACCCGACGACCTTCCGACGAAAGATACAGCGGGAAGTCCCTCCCGCCGTCCTGGTATATGAACGCGAAGGAGGAAAGGCAATGCACGACCGCTGTGCCCCCTACATGACCCGGCTGTACGATCACATGGAGCCAAACGACTACTGGATCGCAGACAACCACACTTTTGATTTCATGACGCTCGGCAGCAACGGCAGGCCGCACAGGCTCTACCTGACCGCTTTTTTGGATGCTCGTTCTACCGCCTTTGTCGGCTGGTGCGTAACCTATGCCCCCTGCGGGGACGCGACGCTGATCGCGCTGCGGGATGCGATCCTGCGCACCAACAGCGTACCCAAAAACATCTACGTGGACAACGGCACCGAGTTTTTGGTGCACGACATCGGAGGAAACGGGCACCGGACGAAAAAGAAGCCCAAAAAAGAAGAGGATTTCCATCCTCCAGACGTCCTCACCCGGCTCGGAATCAACATGGTCAACGCAATCCCCGGAAACCCGGAGGCAAAGATCATCGAGCGCATCTTTTTGGACGTCAAGAATATGCTCTCTAAGCTGGTGTCCAGTTATTGTGGCGGAACAATCTCGGAACGCCCTGAAAATCTCAATCGAATGCTCAAGCGGCGGGACATCCCAGCAGACGACGAAATGATCCAGGTGGTCAACGAATTTGTAGAGGGATATTACAACCATCTGCCATACAACGGCGCTGTTGCGGCAGACAGGGGCAAGCCGAAGATGCAGGTGTACACGGAGCATCTCTATCATGTGAAGCGGCCAAAATCAAAGGAGGATTTGAGATTAATGCTGATGCGCAGTTCCAGACCGGTCAAGGTGGGCCGAAAAGGCGTTTCCCTCGACATCGCAGGCTACAAGCTGTTTTATTGGACGGATGAATTCCTGCTGCATCACCAGAATAAAAAAGTGTATTACCGTTACGACCCGCAGGACCTGACTGTTGTCCATGTCTATGACGAGAGCAACAAATACATCGATACCCTGCCGGTGGACAACGACACCGTCATGGAATACGGAGCCAGTACTGATGAGATCAAGGGCGGCATGAGGCGGATCAACAGCTACAACAAGATGGTCAAGCAGTGGCGGCAGGGCCACGCGCTGAGCCCGGACGAGAAGATCACAGCGCTTGATTTGATGCGGATCCGGGCGCAGCAGAACATCCAGAATCCGCCTAATTACACCATGGCAAGCCCCAAGGTGATCGAAATTGTAGCGGCCGAGGTTCCGGAGCGAAAGGAACTGCCGACAGCGGTCAACCAGGCGGCGCCGCTTGATACCATGATTGCAAATCTAAAAAAATACAAAGGAGACCAGAACGATGGATAAAGTGTACAATGCTGAGCTGCAGGAGCGAGTCCGAAAGCTGATCGACCCGGAAACCGGGCAGATGTCCCAGGCGGCCTTTGGGCGGGCAATCGGCTACTCGACCGGATCGATCATTTCCCAGTATCTTTCCGGGGCGTATAAAGGGGATGTAAACAAGCTGGAAAAGGCGATTACAAACTACTTTGACTTCCAGGGCCGAAAGCAGAATTTTGAGCGGGACAAGGGCGGCCTCAGACTGATCAGCCGCACTGAATATGTACCTACCACAATCTCCGAAAGGATTTACATGGCGATCGAATACATACGACTGACCGGGGGCATCGGTATCCTACATGGAGATGCTGGTATCGGGAAAACCCGAGCAGTGCTCAAATATCGAAAGGATAACGAGGGCTCTGTGCTCTATTTTCGGGCCAAGGAAGGGATCAAAACCCCCAATGAGATTTTTGAAAAAATTGCCGATATGCTGGGTATCGTAAACTATCGGAACAAAAAGGAGCGGATTGAACAGATCAGGAACCGACTCGAAGGTAAAAACAACATCATTATCATCGATGAAGCGCACTATCTGACCAGGCGAGCGGTGGACTCGCTCAAAGAGCTCGCCGAACCCAATGAGGACACGAGTGACGAATGCGCGAGCATTGTATTGGTGGGCAACACCTGCATCATGGACTATTTGAATGGGGCAAACAAAGAGAAGATGCGTCAGTTCAGAAACCGGGTCGTGTATGACGAGGAATACAAAACGACGCAAACCAAGATGGAAGATATCCGAAAGATCTTTCCCTATCTAGTTGAACGGCAGATGGAGAAAGAACTAAATTTTTTATATAAGGTAAGCAAGAGTGAATGTGGACTGCGTGGTGCTGTGATTGCATACAACTCGGCTGTCACGCGGGATGATGTGAGTCTAAAATCTCTGATGCAGGCTGTTAGTAGCACCGGAGCACGATTGATTTAGGGAGTATCCATATGAAACCGTTGACATCAGAACAGCAACAGCTTGTTGCGGATAATCACAATTTGATCTATGGGTATTGCTTAAAACACAAGTTGGACAGAGAGGAATACTACAGCGACTGCGCGCTCGCCCTTTGCTACGCTGCCCAGCACTATGATCCGTCCAAGGGGTCTTTTGGAACCTATGCATACCTGTGCATGAATCATCAAATCATCAAATCCCATGCCAGTGCCATCTGTAAGAAACGTACCTGCACACAAGTATCAATTGACGAGAAGACTTTAGGCGGTCAAGGATATCGCTTGGAGGAGTTGCTGCCAGATGAATCGGATGCTGACGAGTCGTGGCTGACTGGAAAGGCGTACTACCAAGAAGCTATCGGAAAATTATCAGCGAAGGAACGTGAGCTGCTGTCATTGATGTATTCCGGGTACAGCATGAGAGAGATCGGAGAGCGTTTCGGAGTTACCCGAGCGTGTATCAGTTTAAGGTTGATTAAGATAAAAAACAAAGTAAGACAAGAGGAGACTGCGTGATGAAGAAACAGTTTTTTAGAATGGCACTGAGTTTTGTATCCGGAATAGCGGTTGGGGTGTTGATCCGTTTAGGGGTCACGATGATCGGAACCCGTCCATCGTCACCAGGCGGCGAGCTGCTGATTCTGCCGATGATCCTGCTACTGGTGTACTTTGGGTATTGTATCGGCACGGACGGCAGGGACAGAGAGTGTAAACGGTACTATCGTCGAGGATATAACAGAGGAGCACAAGCCGTCAAAGACCAGCTGTTTAAGCCTGTTAATTGCAGACACGTATGGAAGCCATATTTTGAGGAGGGACAACAGGGTGAAGACTCAAACCAAGGCTGAACGAGCCCGGGACGCGGCGCTGCTGTCTCTCGATCGCGATCAAATACTTACGTACTGCCGAAGGTACAATGTACACCTGTCGTATCCGGATGAAGCGGTGTTCTGGCGCAACGTCCACAAGGCACGATTACATACACCTACCCTGCCGGAAAGCGCCCGCCGGGAGTCAGCCTACTGGCTTCGGCGGCATGGCTATCCGGTCGGATATTAGGAGGGCGGCAGCCCTCCCCTTAATGCGGCCCGCCCCGGCGGACGGTCACAAGCCCGTGAAGAAACGCAGAGTGAGGATAAAATGAAAGGTGGAATT
>CBCSOX010000013.1:0-26476 GCA_965141735.1 uncultured Oscillospiraceae bacterium
ACATCGACCGACACAATGTACTCCGGCTCAAACGCAGCAGTCATTTCGCTGTCGTAAAAATAGCTGAATTTGGCCGGTAGCTCGTCCGAGTTGCGCAGGAATACCTGCTTGCCAAGCTGTTTGAGCCCGTAATACAGCCCGAACCCCGAGCCAAGCGTGTCCCCGTCCGGATTCTTATGTGTCAAGATCAAAATCTTGTCATGCTCCCGCAGCCGCTGTGCTGCTAGTTCCAGTTCAATTTTCATGCAAACACCTCTTGTAGAAGATTTACAGGCAGCTATCTGTCTGCTCACAGCTCTAAAACCAAACATTACGCCCATCCTGGAGATGAGCGTAATGAAAGCAATTGGGAGACGGCTGCAAGCCAAACGGTCCCGCCCTGTTCCCTCAATTATTCAGTTTCAATGTCGAGCAAAAGCTTGTTCAGATGTGCACTGTACTCGATCGAATCATCCGGAATAAACTTGATGTCCGGACATTTGCGCATGTGCAGCGTGTTGGACAGCTCCCGCTTAACAAAGCCGGACGCGCTCTTGAGCCCTTCCACAGCCTCTTTGGCCGCTTCCATGCCCTCCATCGAGCTCACATACACCTTGGCAAACGACTGGTCATTGGTGACTTCCACACGGACAAAACTCAGCATTTTGCCTTTGATCCTCGGGTCCTTGAGATCGCGAACCAGCACGCTCAGTTCCCTCTTGATGTCCTCAGCCAGCCTGGCCACTTTATAACCGCCCATGCGGGCACCTCCTTTGCTTGTCCAGGGGAGATTGCCGGGACTCCGTCCCGAACCCTGCTTAGGGAGCCTTTTGAAAAAGGCCCCCTAAGAACCCCCGAAAACTTTAGATTACGCTCACCTGAAGGTGGGCGTAATCTAAAGTTCTTGGGGATTGTTAAGGGGCTTCTTTCAAGAAGCTCCTTAACCGGGGTCTGGGGCAGAGCCCCAACAATCTCCCGCCAGTACCAGTATAGACGAAATTAGTCGCGGTATTCTTCGAGGATGAAGGATTCGAAGATATCCCCTTCTTTGATGTCGTTGTATTTATCCAGGCCGATGCCGCACTCGTAGCCCTTGGCCACTTCTTTGGCGTCGTCCTTAAAGCGTTTGAGAGAGTCGATCTGGTCCTCGGCGATGACGATGCCGTCGCGGACCAGGCGGATCTGCGCCGAACGAGCAACCTTGCCCTCGAGCACGTAACAGCCCGCGATGGTGCCGACATTGGAGATCTTGTAAACCTGGCGCACCTCTGCGCGTCCAAGCTGGACCTCGCGGGTCTTGGGCGCGAGCATGCCCTTCATGGCCTGCTCCACGTCCTCAATTGCGTCGTAGATGACGCGGTACATCCGCAGCTCGACGTCGTTGGCTTCAGCTTCCTCTTTGGCAACCGGGTCGGGACGGACGTTAAAGCCGATGATGATCGCGTTGGACGCGTTGGCGAGCATCACGTCGGATTTGGAGATCGCGCCGACCGCGCTGTGGATGACGCGGACGTTGACCTCTCCGTTGGAGAGCTTCTCCAGCGACTGCTTGACAGCCTCAGCAGAACCCTGCACGTCTGCCTTGACGACGATGTCAAGCACCTTCATCTCGCCTTCTTCGATTTGACTGAACAGGTTGTCAAGGGTCACCTTGCGGTAGGCCTTGAACTGCTCTTCCTTCTCCTCAGTCTTTCTCTTCTCGACGAGTTCGCGGGCGAGCTTTTCGTTTTCAACCGCGTTGAAGGTATCGCCTGCGGCTGGGACTTCGGCGAGGCCGGTGATCTCTACCGGAGTGGAAGGGCCTGCATTGTCGGTGTTTTCCCCGCGGTCGTTGAGCATGGCACGGACGCGGCCGACTGCGGTGCCGGCGATGATCGAATCGCCGACGTGGAGGGTTCCGTTCTGCACGAGCATGGTCGCGACCGGACCGCGGCCCTTGTCGAGGTACGCCTCGATGACAGTGCCCTTTGCCAAACGATTGGGGTTCGCCTTAAGCTCCTTGACCTCTGCGACGAGGTTGACCATTTCGAGCAGCTCTTCGATGCCCTGGCCGGTGTGAGCCGATACCGGAACGCAGATGATGTCGCCGCCCCATTCCTCGGGGACAAGGCCGTACTCGGTCATTTCCTGCTTGACCTTGTCGGGATTCGCGGTCGGTTTATCCATCTTGTTGATCGCGACGATAATTGAAATCTCAGCTGCACGGGCGTGGTTGATCGCCTCGACGGTCTGCGGCATGATGCCGTCGTCCGCTGCGACGACGAGGATGGCGATGTCGGTCGCCAAGGCGCCGCGGGCGCGCATTGCGGTGAACGCCTCATGACCCGGGGTGTCGAGGAAGGTGATCTTTTTGTCGCCCACACTTACCTTGTAAGCGCCGATGTGCTGGGTGATGCCGCCCGCCTCGCCCGATGTGACGTTGGAGTTGCGGATTTTATCGAGCAGTGAGGTTTTTCCGTGGTCAACATGACCCATGACCACGACAACGGGGTCGCGGGTGATGAGGTCTTTCTCATCGTCCTCTTCCTCCTGGAACAGGCTCTCCTCGATGGTGACGACGACCTCTTTCTCGACCTTTGCACCGAGTTCTTCGGCGACAAGGCTCGCGGTATCAAAGTCAATCGTCTCGCTCAGGCTCGCCATAATGCCGAGCGGAATCAGCTTTTTGATGACCTGGCTCGCGGTGACCTTGAGGCGGGAGGCGAGCTCGGAAACGACGATCTCATCCGGGATCAGCACCTTGAGCTGCTGTTTTCTCGCGCGCTCGAGGGCGAGGCGCTGCAGCTTCTGGGCCTCGGTCTCCCGCTGTCGGTTGTACTGCTGGCGGCCGCGCTGTGCGCTGCGCTGGTTGAGCTTCTGCTTGCGGGGGAAATTGTCCTTGCGGGTGAGCTTGTTCTGCGGGGCGATCTGCTCATAGCGAGGGTTGTATTTGTCGAGCTCCACCTGTGCCGAACGGGTGTCGATGTGACGCACGTTGTTGTTCTGCTGTTCCTGCGACTGCTGGATGGTGGTCTTGGTGTCCGCCGCCTTGCCCACGAGGGGATTTGCCGGCTTCTGTGGCTTGGGCGCAGGCTTTGCGGCCGGGCGCTGCGGCTGCTTGGCAACCGGGCGCTGCGCGAATTTGTCCACCGCCTTGGGGGCCGGCTTGTTGAGCGGCTGCTTGGGCGCGGACGGCTGCGGCTTGGCTTCTTGCTTGGCGTCTTTTTTTGCCGGCTGGGGCGCAGGAGCCTTGGGCTGCTTGGCTGCCTGTTGTTTTGCGGCTGTCTCCTGCTTTTTGAGCTCTTCCTTCTTGCGGATGCCCGACGCAAAGTATTCGTTGAAATTCGCGACCTGATTGTTCTGAGAGAAGTGGTCGAACACCACGTCCAGCTCTTCCCCTGTCAGGGCGGTCATATGTTTTTTGGGGGTGTCGAAATGCTTGGCCAGCAGATCGATGACCTCTTTGGTGTCTACGTTCAGGTCCTTGGCGACCTCGTGCAATCTGTATTTAATCGTCATAGATTCGGTATCCCTCCATTGATCGTTGTTCGTTACGGGCGTTTGGAGCTGAGCATTCTGGCAAAGCCCGCGTCGGTGGTGGCGAGCACGCCGGTGCGCTTGCGGAGCATCTCGGAGAGCTCCTCCATCGTCGAATCGAGCTCGAGGATGGGCGCATCGTATTTTTCAGCGAGGAATCTGCATTCCTTCTTGGTCTTTTCCGAGAGGTCGCTCGCCAGAAGCACAAGCAGCGCGGTGTGATTCGCCAAAGCTTCCTTTACGCCGTCAAAGCCGGCGACGAGCTTTCCCGCTCGTTTGCACAGTCCGATGCTGCACACCATGTTATTCACCGGCGATCATCTCCGTTTCCATTTTATCATAAAGCTCATCCGGGATGCGGCACTTGAAACTCCGCTCAATGCGGCGGGATTTGCGTGCCTTTTTGAGGCAGTCGATGCTCCTGCAAACGTAAGCGCCGCGGCCCTGTGCTTTTCCGGTCAGGTCGAGTGAAATTTCGCCTTCGCTGTTTTTAACTACGCGCACAAGCTCCCGTTTGGGCTTCATCTCCCCGCAGCCGGTGCACATTCTCATCGGTATCTTTTTCGTCTGCACGTTGCACCTCCTTTACTCCTGAATCAGCTGTTCCTCTTCTTGACTCTCTATCTCATCATCCGCGGCATCTTCGCCGAGAATGTTTTCTTCTGATTGCACCTCAGGCTGCTCCAGATCGGATACCACTTCGCCCTCGGACAGCCCCTGCTGCTCTTCCACTTCTTCAGCATCTTCCTCTGGCTGCTGTTTGGCGGCAAGTCGTTTTTCCTCGCCATAGAAGCCGCTCTCAGGGCTGATGTCGATCTTGTAACCGGTCAGGCGGGCCGCAAGCTTTGCATTTTGGCCCTTGTTGCCGATTGCCAGCGAGAGCTGGTGATCAGGAACGCTCACAAATGCGATCTTTTCCCCGTCGTCGCTGAGCTGGACTTCCACCACTGTTGCAGGGGAGAGCGCCTCGGCGATGAATTTCTCCGGATCTTCGCTGTATTTGACCACGTCGATCTTTTCGCCCCCGAGCTCGTCGATGATGTTGCCCACCCGCATTCCCTTCGGGCCGATGCAGGCGCCGATCGGGTCGACGTTCTCATCCTTGGAGTAGACGGCAATTTTTGTTCTTGAACCCGCCTCGCGGGAGATCGATTTCACCTCGACGGTGCCGTCGAAGATCTCGGGGACCTCGATCTCAAAGAGGCGTTTGACCAGGTCTTTGTGCGTTCTCGAAATTTTCAGGCTGCACCGCTTCTCGCTCGCCATGACGTCGACGACATAGACCTTGACCTTGTCGCCCGGCAGGAGGTGGTCGGTGGGGAGCTGTTCATTTTTAAAGAGGATCACTTCGCTCTTGTCGATTTCGACGATGACGTTGCCGTTGGTCGGGTCGATCTTGCTCACTGTTGCTGTGATGACCTCGCCGACTTTGTCGCCCATCTGGGCGAGCATTTGCTCACGCTCCGCCTCGCGGATGCCCTGGCGGATGACGTGCTTGGCGGTCTGCGCAGCGATGCGGCCGAACTGCTTGGTCTCGAGCTTTATTTCGACCGGTTCGCCAACCATGGCGCGCTTGGAATATTTGAGCGCCTCGTCAATGAGGATTTCGTTGACCGGATCCTCCACCTCGCGGACAACCGTTTTGATGATGCTCACCTTGTAGCGGCGGGTCAGCGGATCGATGACCACATTGACGTTTTCAATTCCGCCGAAATCCTTTTTGACGGCGATGGTGATCGCGTTGGAAATCTTCTCAATCAAATACTCCATCGAGATGCCTTTTTCCTTTGCAATCATCTCGAGAGCGTCAAAAAATTCGTTGTTCATTTTTCCTCAACATTCCTTCCAGAAACTGCGCGTGCGCGCGGTTGTTCTATTCTTCTCTATTCGCGGTGAATTGGTTAAAACAAATCGAGATCGTCGTTGAGCTTGACATAAGCGCAGTCGCCGATCGGGAAGCGGTGCTCCTGCTCCCCTTCGCGCAGCACGACGGTTCCGTCCTCAAAGGCGGAGAGGACGCCGACAAATTCCTTTCTCTTGTCAACCGCCCGGTAGAGCTTGACGGTCACCTCGTCGCCGAGAAACCGCGCAAAGTGCTCAGGACGTTTGAGCCGTCTGCCCAGCCCCGCGGAGGATACTTCGAGGTAATAGCTCTGTTCGATCGGGTCGGTTTCGTCGAGCAGCGGGTTGAGCCGCTTGCTGACCGCTTCGCAGTCGTCCACTTCCATGATCCCGTCCTTATCAATAAACACTCGGAGGAACCAGGACGCGCCCTCCTTTTCAAACACCACATCCCACAGAATGAGGCCGAGATCCTCCACAATCGGTTTGACCAGTGCAGTGACCGCGCTGACGGTATTTCCTTTGCCTGACATACGTCCTCCTTGACTGCCGCGGGGACCGGGAAATCCCCGGCGTCCGCCTATAATTTCACGCTAACATAAAGGAAAGACTGGGGTTTCCCAGTCTTTCACATTGCTTATTTTCTACTACTAACCAGTTTAGCACAGTTCCCTTCGACTGTCAAGGGAAAAGCCCAGAAAACACAGGAAAAATGAGACGACACGCCCCGCTGGACACAATCATACAGTTTTTGAATCGCATTGCTGCCCACGCCCTGGCAACGACTGCAAACCGGATCGTTGGGAGCATCCAGCCCCCTCTTTCCATTTTAGCATGACCGTAGTATAATAAAATATGAAGGTAATCGGATTTTTATGATAAGGAGCGTTCACAAATGGAGGATTCCCACAGTTCCACAAAACGGATCAACCGGTTCAGCGACTTTCGCTACAAGCTCGTCCTCAAAGGGGTGTGCGTCGGCGCGGCCGCCGGACTGGTTGCCGTGCTGTTCCGCCTGGTGCTCGAACAGGTGGAGCATTGGCTACCCAAAACCGTCGCCTATGTCACCGCCCATCCCTGGCTGGTCCCGGTGTGGGCCGCCGTGCTGCTCTGCGCGGCAGGTCTGGTAACGCTGCTGCTCAAATGGGAGTCGATGATCTCCGGATCTGGCATTCCCCAGCTCGACGGGGAAATTCTCGGATTTTTTCAGCAGAGCTGGTGGCGGGTGCTGCTGGCTAAGTTTGCCGGCGGCATCCTCACCATTGGCGCAGGGCTCTCCCTCGGGCGGGAGGGGCCGTCGGTCCAGCTCGGCGCAATGGCGGGCAAGGGGTTTGCCCGGGTCACCAAGCAGAACAAAACCGAGGAGAAACTTCTCATTACCTGCGGCGCGAGCGCAGGCCTTGCCGCTGCCTTTAACGCGCCGCTCGCCGGGGCGCTGTTCGCCCTCGAAGAGGTACATAAAAGTTTCTCCATTGAGGTTCTGCTCTCCTCGATGGCATCGTCGGTGACCGCCGACTTCATCTCCCGCAACATCTTCGGTCTCAAGCCGGTGTTTGATTTTTCGGGGGCAATCGCCATTCCCCTCTCCCATTTCTGGGTGGTCATGCTCGTCGGGCTGCTCGCCGGGGCGGTCGGGGTGGTGTACAACCGCTGCACCGATGTGGTGCAGGGCCTTTACGACAAGATTCCCAGCCGGTTTGTGCGCACCCTCATCCCTTTTGCGCTCGCGGGGATATTTGCGTTCACCTTCCCTGCAGTGCTCGGCGGGGGCAGCCATCTGATCCTGGAGGTGGCGGGGGGCATCCCGCTCATTACCCTTTGCCTGCTCTTTGTGCTCAAATTCTTCTTTTCTATCTTTAGCTTTGGTTCGGGGGTGCCGGGGGGAATTTTCCTCCCCCTGCTCGTGCTCGGGTCGCTGTGCGGCGGCATCTTTCACGGCGCCGCGCAAGGCCTTGGGCTGGAGCTCAACCTTGAGGCGCTCGTCATTCTCGGGATGGCGGCGAGTTTTGCGGCAATTGTGCGCGCGCCGGTCACCGGCATCCTGCTCATCACCGAGATGACAGGAAATTTCTCCCACCTGCTCTTTCTTGCCCTCGCCTCGCTGACCGCCTACGCGACTGCCGACCTGCTCCGGGGAAAACCGATCTATGAGCAGCTCCTGCGGCGGATGCTGTTGAAATTTGGTCGGATAAAACGCTCGGGCAGCGGGGAGAAGGTGACAATTGAAATCCCTGTCCACCACGGTTCTCAAATCTGCGGCAAAAAGATCCGGGAGGTCAACCTGCCGGACAAATGCCTGATTGTCTCGATCGAACGGGGGGAGGAGGAACTTGTCCCCAACGGTGAGACGGTGATTCGGCCCGCCGACCTGCTCATCGCCGTCTGCGGGGAGTATGACAGCCCCGCGGTCAACTATGCGCTCAAAAAACAGTGCACCGTAATGAAATAGAGGGTGATTTGTATTTGGGTTGCATCTGGACCAGACAGCGGCAAAGCTGTTGTTCGCCACTGAGACCAGTGTGAAAACAGGCCCTTCTGCCTCCCCCTGTACAGGATAACAGAGGCGGAATGCGACACCAACCCCGGTTGTCTGTCGATTGATAAAAACTGCCGGCCGAGTCACGACCTGATGTACAGGCAGCTTGGTCTGATCTCCAGACAGTGCGGCCCTGTCAAAATTCTCATGAATCTGATTTCTGAGAGGGCAAACGTCACGGGAAAGCGGCAGCCGAGCTGTTTTTGAAAAATGATCTGGTGCAGATAAATAAGAGGCCGCCCCGGTTGTGCCGTGGGCGGCCTCTCATTCGCTGGGCGATACGCTGCGCCCTTCAGCCTTCAATTTGTTTCCCCAAAAACATCGCAGCTGCCTGGGCGAGCTTGATCACCGTCTCATCCGGATCGGTTTGAATGTTGTCCGACACAAACAGCACAGCGCCTCCCAGATCACCCGACGAGACAATCGGCGCACAGACAATGGAATACCGGTCGATCCCTTCAATCGGTTTGAGTTTCTCCTCATCCTCGACGTGGCAGACGTAAGTCTTGCGGCTCATCATCGCCTCCTCCAGAGCGGGGGAAACCCGGCGCTCGAGCACCTCTTTTTTTGGCATGCCGGCCACCGCAATCACGTGGTCGCGGTCGCAGACAATCGCGGGCATGTTGACCATTTTACACAGCACATCCGCGTACTGCGTCGCAAAGGCGGACAGCTCGCCGATCGGAGAATACTTTTTAAACACAACTTCCCCATTGCTGCTGGTGTAGATTTCGAGCGGGTCTCCTTCTCGAATCCGCATGGTTCTTCTGATTTCTTTTGGGATGACCACCCTGCCCAAATCGTCAATTCTTCTGACTATTCCGGTCGCTTTCATCTATTTTAACCTCCGCTTTTTTAAAGAGTTTTTAAATACTGTATCGCTATTATTTGTATGGAAAAAGTATTTATACTCTGTTTCCTAAAAAAGACAGCAAGAGGTAAAAAATAACAGAATAGATGAAAAGCAGCGTTTCGCCTGGAACAGCCAGAGAGAAACTCCTTCACAAAAGGACAAATCGAACAATCGGTCTCTAGGCAGAGGAGGCAGCAAGATTGACCAAAAAAAGTATTTTATAAATCAGATGCGCTTTCCACGGTTTCTCCAAAAATTATCAAAAAACAATTCACCCCGTCCTCATGGTTCCCACACAAAAAGATGATAGAATAAAAGCAGTCCAAAGGGACTTTTGAGTCATCCGAAAGTCTGGACTTCCCCTTCATCTTTTTCCTTTTTTCCATCAACAAACTGTTGAAACCAAATACAGCGGCGCCTGGAACAAAGCATTTCCGGCGCCGCTGTATTTTTGAAATATTGCAGGTGCAGAGGACTCCTCTGTACCTGCATTCCCCACACTAAGCTTTGCCTCACCCAATCGCAGAGTGGGGTCAGTGATCTGTTGCTGATTCCCGAAGCACAGCGGCGGATGTCAGAAATCCAAATTTCCCCGGAATCCGCTGTAAGGATCAGGCAGAAATGCGCTGTATGAAAGGAAGGTTTCATTCTTTTGCTCCGCGCCCCCTTCCCACAGCTGATAAACACACAGTTGTCGGACCGAACAGCTGACACGTTGCCTCGTGCGTTTTCCGAGCGCAACCTCTCCCACTCAGCACGGAGGCCGAGCCGATAGAGCTCGCCGTCACAACAGCCATTTTTATGGAACCAACAAAAAACGGGCAGATGGGGAGCTCCCACCTGCCCTGTCAAAACGCATATAGAGGTTCATCCGCGGGAAAGGTTTACGCCTTGTCCTCGTCATCGGCGGAAACTTCCGCAGGCTCGGCTGCATCCGTCTCCTCAGAGGCAACGGGCTCGTCGATCTCCGGGCCGGCCATTGCGGCGATATCCTCGCTGTCGTAATCATCCTCGAGGTAGGCGTCGTCGTTGTAATCGAGGTCTTCGCTGAGTTTTTTGCTGCCTCTTTTCATAAATTTAGCAACTGCGAGGATGATGCCCGCCGCAGCGGCGACAAATACGATAATCGAAGCAATCAGTCCTTTTTTCATGAGTATCCTCCCTTTCTTGCTTGTATTCCAATGGAAACTAATACTATTATATACGCATAAAACGAGAAATACAACAGATAATTCTAAATATTTTGGGTATAAAAAAGAAGAACCGAAAGTGCGCAGAGCGGCGCGGTTTCACAGCGCAGAATGCGGCTTCCGAGAGACGCGATTTGAACGCCAAATTCCTTGGCCCGTTCTACCTCGGATGGCTCAAAGCCGCCTTCGCTCCCGATAAAAATGGAGAGTTCACTGCATCCGGCATCAATGAGTTCTGAAACGCGCAGCCCGCCGCACTCGTAAAAGAGGAGTGTCTCCCCCTCCCGTCCGCAGGCATCCTTGAGCGCCTGGTCAAATGGGAGTAGCTCCCGCACCAAAGGAATTCTTCCACGTCCGCTCTGCTTGGCCGCCTCGCAGGCAATCTTGTTGTAGCGCTCGATTTTTTTCCGCATGGATTTTGCATCCGGACGGGAGATGCACCGCGCGGTGAGCACTGGAATGATTTCAAACACCCCGAGTTCGACTGATTTTTGCACAATCTGCTCGAACTTGTCCCCTTTGGGCATCGCCTGGTACAGCCGGATGTGAACGCTGGGTTCGGTTTTGTTCTGAACCCGTTCGCTGATCTGCACAATCACCTCATCGTCGGTGATCTGGGAAATTACACCATGACAGTCGACACCCTTCCCGTCGCACAGCACAATCTTTTCCCCCGCCTTCATCCGCAGGGAACGGGCGATATGCCGGGCGCTCTCCCCTGTGAGGGAAACCCGGTCTGAGGGAATTTCTGATAGAAAAAAACGTGGCATCCTGTCCTCCTCGACACATTTTGTTGTTTCTATTATACCAATTCACACGATGAAAATCAACGTTTGGTCAGGGAACGTTGACAAATCGAACAGAACGTACTAAGATAAGGGGGTAGAAATTCAGACAGGCGAAACATCCACTCCCCGCCCCACACAAAGCGATGCCCGGGCCGGGAACTGGAACACCCCCGGCCGCACGGCCGGAAATACATTGGAAAGGAACTTACTCCGTCATGAACATACTCGTTATCGGCTGTGGAAAGCTCGGCAGCAGGCTCGCAAGCGTGCTTGATGTGCAGGGACACTCCATTGCCGTAATCGATGCTCAGCCAGAGAACTTTGATATGCTCGACGATGAATTCAGCGGCCTGGTCGTCCGGGGCAACCCGATCGACATCGACGTCATGAAATCCGCCGGCATTGAGGGCTGCGACCATGTCATCTGCGTCACCAATCAGGACAACACCAACATCATGTCCGCACAAATTGCCCACGAGGTGTTTCAAATTGAAAACATCATCGCCCGGGTGCTCGACCCGGTCAAAGCGCACGCCTTTGAAGATCTGGGCATCTGCACAATCTGTCCGACCACTCTCGCGTTCGAATCGATCTGCTCTGGCATTTTCGGCATCGGGCAGAACAACAAGATCGTCCACTACGGCGGGTGCTCCATCGAGCTTTCCACCGTGCCGTATGACAAATATATGAAGGGCAAACGGCTTTCCGAACTGAGCTCTTCCCCGGACCACAAGCTGTTCGGGCTCATTGACAAACACAACATCGTCACCCTCTACAACTACCGGATCGACCGGGAGGTGCGGGAGGATGATCGAATGATTTTTGCGACGGTCGTCGACTGACCGCCCTGGCTGAAAAAAGATCGGAGATGAAATCATTTTGAAAATTATCATCGTCGGTGGCGGCAACGTCGGGTATTATCTCGCGCGTTCCCTCCTAAGTGCCGGCAAGCACGAAATCAATCTCATTGAAAAGAACCTGCAAAAGTGCTCCTTTGTGGCGGACCGGCTCGACATCTCGGTTATCCACGGGGACGGAACCAACATCGGCACCCTCAAGCGGGCCGGCGCGCACAAAGCGGACATTCTCGTCGGCATCACCGGCAAGGATGAGGACAACTTTATCGCCTCCCAGCTCGCCAAAAAATATTTTCACGTCAAAAACACCATTGTCAAGGCCAACAACCCCAAAAACATCGACGTGATGAAAAGCATCTCAGCTGACATCGTTGTCTCGAGCATCAACATCATCACCAACATCATCGAACAGGAAGTCGATGCGGTGAGCATGCGGTTCATCACCCGGATGAACATGGGGGACTCCTCGATCTGCGAATTTGTCGTCAGTGGCACCGACTCGATCAACGGCAAACGGCTCAGCGATATCAAATTCCCCAAAAACACCCTCGTCATCACCATGCTCCGGGACGGCAAAACGATTATTCCCAGCGGAAACACTGTCCTCAAAGAGGGAGACGACGTGATGATTATGACACAGGAAAAAAACAAAAACCACCTGCAGCGGCTGTTCAGCAATTACTGAGCCGCTTAGAAACGGCCACCTATCTTTTCTCTTCACGGCGCCGAACAACCTGGCTCTTTCATCCGGTGCACAGCAGCTGAAAGCGATAGGGATCAAATGACCCTGTATCTCAAGACAGTATTGTAACTGTCCTTCCGCTTATTTTTGCAGCCGAAGCTGCGGGGATTGCCATCAGCAGGCTGTTCAAGTTAAGGACAATGAAGATCACCCGTTCACTGGTGATCTATGCAGGCTCTCGAAAATCCTATGACCAGCTTATTTCTCAAGCAGCGCTGAATTCCGTCACTGCAACACTCCCCACAACCTGTCAACGAGCACTTCCCATCGCCAGCCGTTGCTCCCAAAAAGGGTTTTGAGATTGGGCGCTTCCCTGCGCAAAGGCTGACGCGAATCCCTTTTGCCGTCCGGTAAAACCGGGTATTTCTTAACAATAGAGCAGCAATGACAAAAAATCCGGCGGGGGAGTCCCGCCGGATTTTTTGACAGCGAACATCACAATTCAGGAGGAAAATTTGCTATGGAACAAATCAAACGCTATCTCGACGAATTGTTTTCACCCCTGCCCCACAACCCCGCAATGGGCAGGGTGCGGACCAACCTGTTACACAACATGCAGCAAAGGCATTCCGAGCTGATTGCCGCCGGGCATTCCGACGAAGAGGCGGGCGCGCAGGTGGTGGCGGAATTTTCCGCTCCTGGCGATTCTATGACAGACACCGAACAGCAGCGCCTCACCGCCCGCTACGAGACGCTGCACAGGCGCTATCCCCTTTACGTCGGTATTGGATTCGGCGGGATGCTGGTCATTCCAATTCTGATCCTCTTCCTCTTTCTCAGCCTTGAATCCAAAATGATCGCTCTGACTGCCTGGATCGTATCGGTGCTGGTATTCGTCGCGTTTCTCATCCTGGTCACCTACCGGCACGAGACACTCAAAAAGCAGCTCGGGCTGCACTGCCCGCCCTCAACCCCAGCTACAAAATAGCGTTTGAAAGCAGTGAGTCAGTGGGAATATCCCTCGGCGGCAACAGACCGCAAGGCGTCAAAACCGACAGACAAGCGCAGATTTTTCATCAGAGATTAAACGCCGCTGACGATTGAGGTCAAGCAATCCAACCCCTTTTTACCCAGTTGCATGCACACAGAGAGCTCCGCCTTTGCTTTTTTGCATGTCGGCAGTGTTCCAGTTGCGTTGTTAAAATACAAAACCGTTCTGACCACGCTATTCGGCAAAGTCGCCGTGGTACGAGACGAGCACAACATTTTCAACGCCCGGCAGGGCGGAAATATCGTCCACAAATGCCGTGTTTCCCTTGCGGATCTTCATCTCGAGGGTCAGCTCGGTGGATCCCTGTCGGGTGGTCTTGGTGCGCAGAACATAGTTGAGGTGGGCGAGAATCCTGTTGACCCCATCCGCCCCGCCGGCAGTGTAGTTGATCACCAGCAGGTAGATGTTGCTCTTGTCCTTGAATTTCATCAGAATGAAGATGGTCAGGCCGATGAGCAGCGAGCAGATGATGGCGATGCTGTAAATCCGCGCGCCAATACCAATGCCCGCCGAGATCGACCAAAACAGAAAGATGAGGTCCATCGGGTCCTTGATCGCGGTCCGGAACCGGACAATTGACAGCGCGCCGACCATACCGAGAGAGAGGATGATGTTGGAGCTGATGGTCATGATGATCATCGCTGTAATGAGGACGAGCAGGATGAGACTCGAATTAAACGAGTGGCTGTACACCACCCCGCGGTAACACTTTTTGTAGATAAAAAAGATGAACAGGCCCACAGCAAACGCCAGGCCGATTGTAATTGCTATGTCGAGCACAGTGCTTTCGTTGACCGTCCCGCTCTCCATAAAGCTATTCTTAAAAATGTCTGCAAAGTTAAAGACTTCATTCATATGTTTTTCCTCGATCGCATCTATATGGTTTACCAAAAACCCCGGCGGTTCTGATTGTGTTGGAACCGGCTGGGGTCTGCGTATGTCTGGACGTAAAATCCCGCCCGCTGCTGTGCCTGTCGGCAGATCACGTACTTGGAGATCGCGCAGCGCTCGTGGCGGGAGAGCTTGAGCAGCCGCTCGACGATCTTGGGGCAGTAATCGTCGTATTTGACCTCGAGCACCATGAGATTTGCGGGCATCGCATTGACCACGATCAGATTGGGATCGAACATGTTGCAGCTGTCCACCCCTGCCTGCAATTCCTTGTCAAAGGTAATGCGCACATTCCCCTCTTTCATGATATACACTTCCCGCTGGTAGTCGACAATCACCGCGGGGCGCAGCAGAAGAGCCTTGGTCTCGATGTAAAAATCGTTGGCCATCTCCTTTTTAAATCCGAGCATAAAACCGAGATCCTCCCGGTGAATGATTGTTTCATACTGCTCCCGCGTCAGGGTCACCGAGGTTTTGGAGATGAATTCCCCGAATTTTTCCTTGCGCTCGAGCTTGATGATCCGGTCGGATTTGTTGTACACCCGAATGCGGTATTTGTGTCGCTTGAAAACACCCTGTTCCTTTTCCCACATCGCATTGTTGTACATATCGTCAAAATAAAGGCTGCGGATGTGGTAGCCGACACCCGGTTCGGCATTTTTGTCACGCTGCAAAAACTCCTCGAGGCGGGCGCGCAGATAATAGTACTCCGCGTAGTTGATGTAATACTTTTGTTCATGCCGGATGGTTTTTCCCTGATACTGCACCGGCTATCCCCCCTCTCCCGGAACGATGGCGTAATCGGTTCCATAATAGGTCTTTCCAAATGGGTTGACAAAAAGGCTGCGGGAAATCTGCTGCCCCTGCCCGTTCATCGCGACCACCTTCAGGTAGTATTCCCCCGGCGCAAGGCTGGTAAAGGTATAGGACGCAGCGTCCAAGGGGAGGGAAGATGCGGCAAGCCGGGTGCAGGCGGCGTCTTTGTATAGGCCCGCGACAAAGTGGACCTCCTCCCCGTTGAGCCCCCTGTCCCAGCTGACGGAGATTTGATCGCCCTGCACTTCAATTCCGGTGATATCAAATGAATAGGGCAGTTCTGAGGCTTGTTGAAATTTTTTGTAGTTGTCCTCCACAAAGGTCTGAAACGACAGGATATAATCGTCTACCAAGTCAACCGTACTCGGCAGGAGGTTGATGTCAGGCATTTTGACCACCTGCGGCGCGATGAGGTTGAGGTAGTTTTCCGACAGGATCCCGATCCGTTTGTTGAGGATGCTGTAGACGTCCTGAACCCGCCGCTCGAGCTGGCGGATGTTGTCTGGATTGGAGAAAAAACGGCGGTAGAGCAGGTTGTCGGCAAACAACTCGTGGGTGTAGAGGCTGTCCGGCCGCTGCCGCTTGGTCTCCTGATAGGGAGACGAGAGGATTTTTTCGCAGCTCCACCCGGTTAAAAACCACTTTTTATCCTCCTTGCGGTAGAGCAGGAGGTAATCCTCCCGATTGACCGCTGTGTTGCCGAGCAGGATGTTGAGCGCGGTGAAGGAGAGCAGGTTGTCCCGGCTGAAATAGGTATCCACCACTTTATCGATGTCGCTGTCCGGGTCGTTGAGCGCGTCCAGCAGCTTGATGAGCTGCTTGTGCTTGGTGCTTCCCTCGGACAGAGTGAGGTACTGCTCGAACGCGTCCTTATCGTAGGAGGCATCCTCCTCGGTGATGAGCGCGTCCTGTTTGGTGAAGTCAAAGTCCCGCGCGCGGTAGACGAGCGTGTCCTCCGAGAGATTGTGCCCCTTGAGGTATTGCAGATTGGGCTGTTCCAACACAGTGTACAGGCCGTAATCCCGGTATTCCCCACCCTGCTCCCGCATTTTGACCTGAACAAACCGGGTGCGCAGCCCGGGAATGTCCTCCAAGTAGGAGATGCAGTCAAAATACAGCTTGGTTTTTGCGCGGCTCAGATCTTTTTCGTATTTCATGAGGTTGAACCGATTCTGCATGTGGTAGAGCTCTCTGTCCTCGTCAATGACAATTTTATAGGATTTTTCTTTGGGCTCGGCGGTGTTGCCCCGCAGTTTGATAACAGCATTGGTGCCTTCGTCCGCATAGCCGTACTGGCCAAACACCCGCTCCCTGTCCTGCGTTCCCTCGGTGAGCAGGACAGGGAGCTGCACATCGAGCTCCTCCCCCACATACTCCCGCAAATCGGAGAGCGTCCAGGTGTTGCCCTCTTTGTCGGTGTATTCCCCCACTGTGAGGTAAAGCACGTCGAGCGTGTCGGTGCGGTCAGAGTTGTAGATGCGCTTGTTCTCCCGCAGGCGGACACTGCCAAAGCTCTTGGTGCAGCCGGTCAGCAGGAGGGCAAAACAGATAGCGAGCGCCACTGCTCTTAAAGTGCGTTTCACTGGCAGCCCTCCTTCATTCGGTGATCTTAAACCGGATATATCCATACCGGTATTTGGATTTGATTTCATTGTAGGCAAATTGCTCCCGTCCAAGGCCATTGTACGCCCGCACCCGGACGTAGTAAGTCCCCGGAGCCAGTCCCACTTCTGAGGGGGTGATCGTCAGCTTCCCGGAATTGAGGTTTTGCTTGGCATACACCACGGTTTCCTCTTCAATGTCGGTCAGAATGTCCAAGGTGTAGTGCATTGCCGTGCCCGCAAAATCGACCGACTCAGACCACTCAAACGTCACCTGGCCATCCTGCACCCTGACCGGCTCGATAAAGAAGGGGGCGGGGTAGTCGAGCGTTGCAAAATAGTTTTCGTAATTTCCAGTCACGTTGCCCTTGAGCTCGTTGCAGTAGTCGAGAAACATCTGCGGCTTGTTGAACAGCACCGTCCCTAAATCCGGCTCGCTGAGAAAGGTCTCGCCCACGCTCGCGAGGTAGCTCTGCACCAGGGCGTCGACTGTATGGGGGTTGATGTAATGTTCATAGATTTCATTGATCTTGTCCGACAGCTGCTGACGGTTTTCGGGATCGCTCATCATCCGCTTGTGCAGCTGAACCGACATGTAGCGGTGAATCCCCTGCAGCGACTTGTGCATCCAGCTGTAGTTGGTGGTGAAAAGCTCTGTGTCCCGGAGGGAGCCGTCGTAATCCCAGGGGAGGAAATACCACTTTTGTGAGTTTGCCGGACTGTAGAGCAGAAAATTCTGATTGGTGGTGTCGAGATTACCGAGCAGAATGTTGACCGCAAGCCAGGTGAGATAATTGTCCCGGTCAAAATACTGGTCAAACGCCTCGTTGATGTCTCGGTTGATATCGTTGATTGCATCGAGCATCGCGATGAATTTGCGGTGGTCGTCTCCGTTTAAGATGCCAAGCCTTGTCTCAAACTGCGCCTCGTTGTAATCGGGGTCGAGCTGGGATTTGAGTTGATCGGGATAGCGGAAAAATTCAAAATTCTCCGCCTTGTAGAGCATTCCATTCGGGTCGAGCCCATGTTTTTCAAGGAAGGATTTGTCCGGCTCCTCCACCTGGGTAAACAGCCCGTAATCCACATAGTCCTCATCTGGTTCCTCTTTGGAGCAGTCCCGGATGTAGACGTGAACAAAATTGGTGTTGACACTGGTGAAGTCCGGTACAGTGGTGAACAGGTCAAAGCAAAGTTTGTTGAGCAGCTGCGTTCCCTGGGAGGGGTGTTTGTTGAGATTGATCACATCCTGGCCCTGATAAAGCCCAGCCGCGTCGTACAACTTGAGTTTGTAGGATTTCCAGTCGCTTGTTCGGGTGGAATGGCCGCGCAGCTTGATGCTCGCGTTGATCGCATCGGTGCCATAGCCGAGCTGCCCTTCGACGCCGTCGGGGGAGCCGACCTTGACATTGGCGTATGCTTCCGGCTCATCCGGACCCAGCCCATATTTTGAGGTGGCCTGGAGATCTGCCAGCGTGTAGGTCTTTGTCCCGTATTTGTTGGTGCCGGGGTAAACCGTCACGTAGATGCTGCGCGGGGCCGGGTCATTGTCATACTCCATCCGGTCCACAATCGGTTGATCGTCGATCGGGTTGTTTTGCAGCGCGGTCAGTTCAATCGGATTCGTGTCGGGTGCAGGCCGGGCAAGCATCCAGTTGACAGCCAGCAGCACAAGGTAGACGAGCAGCACAGCAGCAATTGAAACGGCAATCAGTTTTTTGTGTTTTCTCATAGCCTCTTTCCTTTATCAGCTCAAATTAGTAAACATCTCATAGTTGCAGTACACCTTGTAGTTGACCCGGCTGAGCGTCTGCTTCAGAAATTTCAAGGCGCACACAAGGCTCAATCCCGAGGCAATCGGCAGAGAGAGGCCGTAAAAATTTTTGCCCAGCAGGATGGTGACAACCGTCAGCAGAAGGATCAGCGCAAAGTGGATCAGCGCGCTTGCGAGCGCCTTGTTGTAGTTTTCAAAGTAGAGCAGCAGGGTGACGATACACATGAAGATGGTGCTGAAAAAATATCCCGCTATGGTGAAGGGAATCAGCTCAACGGTCTGGGTGTTGCTGCCAAAAGCGGGCAGGAGGTTGGTGCACAGCACGATTGCGAACAGCGAGATAATAAACTGTACCTCCAACACAAATGTGATCTCGTTTTGCAGCACTGCCTCCATGTTCTTGCGGCACTGCTCGACGTGGGCGAGGGTCCCGTTGCGGATGTTGGCGAGATAGTCTCGGTAGGAGTCGTAAAAATGCGTCTCCGTCTTGACGACAAAGAGGACGGTTACCGAAATCGAGGAGAGGATCGCAATGAACACTGCGGCGTCGTAATCGGGCGCGCAGACAAAATTCCCCCCCACCCGGTACTGCATCTCCCTCACCTGCCAAAACAGCATGTTGTGGAGATAGTTGGTCAGCGAAATAAAGGTGTTAATCAAAAAGAGCTTGTAGAACTTCGGAAAATAGGAGAGGAATGCAAAGACATTCTCTTTGCTCGGCTCAAACGAATGCCGGATCACCAGCATCAGCCCCGCGATGATGACAAAAAAACCGCAGAGAATGCAAAAGAGCATACTGCCGAGGAGGTGCTCTCCCCGCGGGAGGAAAAACGCCAGCAGCACGGTCACTGCCATGCCCGCCAAAAAGGTAAATGAAATTGCCTTAAACGCCTTGACAGCGCTGACATAGGTCGAGAGGAAGGTGGTGACTCCGGACTCGAGATAGACGCAGTAAATCAGGAATTTCAGCGGCAGGGAGAAGGTGGAAAAACAGAGAAAGAGGATGCCCGCGATGGACATCACCGGAAGCAGCAGCGCGAGCCCCCCGTAAAGAGAGGGGAGAATTTTGTCAAACTCTTGAGCGTAAATCCGGTCAGCCAGGTACCGCGACATCAGCATGGAAGTGCCGCTGACAAAGATGAATGAAAACGCAAAGCAGTACAGCAGCACAGTAAACAGCTGGGTGGCGATCTCCTGGGTGGGGTCGCTGCGGTTCATCACAACGTTGAGCAGCACCATGGCGAGCATGATAAAGAGGATGTTCCCCACCGTGACAAAGGTGGAGTAAAACACCCCCGCAACCGCCGAAGTGACGCTGCGCCTGCCAAAAAGCTTTTTCAGTTGAAACCCAATTCCCGCCATGGTGGCCTCCTATTGCCGCTTCTTCGGATCAAACAGGTCGTAAAGATCTCTGTAATCCTGCAAAAATTTTTCTTCCGAGTAGCTTTGAATCAGACGATTGCGGCCGGCCTCCCCCATCGCCCTGCGCAGGTTTTCGTCCTCGCACAGGGTGATGAGCGCGTCTGCAATCTTTTCGTAGTCCATAATCGGAACGATGAATCCGGCGTCTCCGAATCCATCGTTGTTGCCATGCACCAGCTCGTTGCAGCAGCCCACATTTGTGCAGACGCAGGGCCGGGATGCTGCAAAGCCTTCGAGGATGGAGAGCGGCTGCCCCTCGCTGATGCTGGTAAGCAAAATGATGTCGAGCTTTTTGATATACTCCTTGACCACAATCCGCCCGGTGAAAACGACGTCCTCAATTCCGAGCAGTTCCACCAGGGAGTTGCACTCGAGAAAGTAGTCCTCGTCCTCGTCGCAGGGCCCCAGGATGTACAGTCTCGCGTAGGGGATTTTCTTCTTGACCACGCTAAAGGCATAGATCATCGTCTTGACGTCCTTGATCGGGGTGACGCGCAGCACTGCGCCGATGTTGATATGGGAGTCATCCCCTGGTTTTTCAGGCGCGCCCGCAAACACGTCTGGATTGATGCCGTTGCTGATGACGAGGGTGTGCTCCGGAATGCAGCCCAAGCTGATCTGTATCGCCCGCGCTCGTTCAAACAGCGAAACCGTCCGGTCCGAAAAAGCATAGGCAATATCCGACATGATGTAAAAATAATCGATCCACAAATCCTTAAAGGCACTTTTGATCCAGGTGGCCTTGATGATCTCCTCCTCCCGTTCCCGGGTGTAGATGCCGTGCTCCGAGATGATCATCGGCTTTCCGGTAAAATGCTTGCCCATTGCGGCGAGCACCCCCGAGTACCCCGTTGCCACAGTGTGGTAGAGGTCAACTTCTGGAAGGCCTTGTTTGAGCACAAAAAACAGCGTCATGTACATCGAGCGGAGAGTCCATAAAAATTCGGCGAATTTGGCGTTTTGGTAGTGGGAGTTGTAGATCTCGATGGCGATCTCGTAAAAATCCTCCCCCATCAGGATGTCGGGGATGCGGAACGAGGTGTGCCGAAAATAGTCGAACAGCGCCCCATAGTCCACCCGCTGTTTGAGGAGAAGACCCCGCAGCAGCTCTTTGACCTCAGTGGGAATCCGAACCTGAACAAATCCCTTGGACTCTTTAAAGATTTCATCAAGAAAGATCTCGGTGATCTCCTCGACATTGTCCGGGACGGGGTAGCTGTAGTGCCCCCGCATCGATTCGGAGGGGGCGATGGCCAGGATGTGAAAGGTGTGCTGGGGCATATTTTGAGCCAGCTGCTGTATCCAGGAAGAGACTCCGCCGACAACATAGGGATAACACCCCTCGCAGATCAATCCAATTTTCATCCCCATCCCCCTTTCTATGCATAGGTGATTGTAAATTCATCCCGTTCAGGGGTGACCAAATAGACTCCATCGCGCAGCTGCTGGACAGAACACCCCTCTGTCCCCTCCACACTGCGGGCGGTGCGCAGCACAAACTGCCCGTCTTCAGCCCGGTTTTTGATCCGGACGGTCAGGGCGTCCTGCGTCTCTTCCCGTTCAACCGCCGCGGCCTGCAGCCGGTTGAGTCTGCCCGCAGCCTCCGAAACGGTTGTAAATGACACATAGGGATGATTCTTCTCAAATTCACCGAGCAGGCTGTCAAGGTCTTCCCAGCAGCTGCGCAGGTCGGAACCCTCCTGCATCAGCTGGTCGAGCAAATTGAGGTCCACGCTCACCGCGCCCATGGCCATGAGGCTTGACAGGGCGGAAAATTCGTTTGGGGGATCCTCCCGCTCAATTCGGGTGATCTTCGGGTAGTGATACAGACCGCCCTGGAGTCCAAACTCCTGCTGCAGCTCGTTTTTCCACACCCGGTCGTACACGCCCACCACGGTGTTCAGAGAGGTGTCCTGCTCCACGACAGAGAGCGCGCTCCCTCCAACCTGCCCGGCAGGGGGAATATAAGTCTGCGGCTGATAGCCGGAAAAGCTGTCCTGTGCAAACCGGATGGTTTTATCGAGGCTCGCGCGAATGTCGTTGAGGGAGGGAAAGGGGGTAAACAGCCCTTCCTTCCCGAACTCTCCCTCCAGGCCGAGCGGTTTGTAATTGTAGCCGCAGATTGCGAGCTCCCCACCCCCGTTCAAAAGCTGGGAGAGGGAACTGTAAAGTTCGTTTCGCGTGATCCCGTCGTTGGGATAGGGAGCCTCAACGACCGCGTTGAGTGCGTTGACATAGGAGGCAGTGTACCGAACCCCATATTTATTCTGCAGCTTGGCCGCCGGCTCCTCGACCATCGAGCTGAGGTAGTGGCGGTAGTTGGTCTGGTATTTGTTGTATACCAGCTGGGAAACCTGCGGGGTGATCGGAAAGCTGTAGCCGTCGAGAATCACGGTCAGTGTGTTTGCGGCGGGGTAGAGCAGCGTTTCTTCTGTACGCCCCAGCAGCCCTGTGAGGATGCCGCGTGCCTCCCGGCGAAGCAGGGAGGTGGTGTTGAAAAAATAAAGCTCCCCCTCCCCCTTTTGCAGCGTCCAGAGCAGCGGCGTGCCATCCGCTGAGCGGATCAACGGGGTACATCCTTCTCCCAGTCTCAAATTGTGCGCATAATTGTGTTCTGCGGGATAGTCAAACGAGGTGGCATCGCTGAGGAAGAGAAAGCCGGGGGAAAACACCAGCCCTTCATGTGCCAGAAAATCCCCGACCTCGTTGATGCCGAAATAGGACATATAAGAATAGTATACCCCGTTGACCTCCGGAAAGAGACCCTGCACCAGGTTTCCGCCCCGCTCCATCCACTCGAAGGCCTCAGCCAGATTGTCTATCTGTTCGAGATTTTTGACACAGCTCAGCAGCGTCCCCCCCTCTGCTGGGAGAGACGCAGCCCCGCTTCTCTGCACATCGGCTGTGCGGTAGCCCAGCTGATAAAAGTCAAGAAGTGTCTCGTAGCTTTCGAGCAGCTCGGCGCTTTCCTCACTCGCACTGTCGTACAAGATGAGGATTTGTTCCCCGTTCTGCTCCGGACTGGAGACAGGGGGCAGAAAATCGCTCTGACTCCCCGTCCAACCGATTCCGCCGATATCCATGCGGATGAGCTGAAAAACGCACACCACCAACAGCATGGCGCAGCCGGAAAAAAGAAGCCGTTTAAATTTCAAGCGCCTCATCTCCGTTTCTATAAAACCGCACCAGCTCGAGCATCTCCCGGCTGAGCAGCGTTTTGGAATTGCCCAGCCGTCCGATGACTTCGCGCAGCTTGTGCTGGTCGCGCAGCTGGTAATAATAATCGAGCAGCAGACGGTAGGGCTGTTCCCGCTCGGGGTAGTGCTGCTCAAACTCGAGCAGCACCTCCTCAAGCCGGGGATAATCGGTGCGCATGAGGGTCGACGCGTACTTGAGGTAGGTTTCAAAGGGCAGAATCCCGTATTCCTGCTGGGCATACCGGGCGTTTTCCACCAGCAGCTCAGAGTATTTGCGCTCGGTGACAAAGTCGAGGATGTCAAGCGACATATAGCTGTACAGCACATCGATGAGCTGATAATACGGCTCCGGGCCATCCTTTTGCTCAGTCAGACGCAGGCAGGCCTCAACCTGCTTGTCATATTCCCCTTTGGTTTCCACCATGGCCGCAGCCGCGTAGTGCGACGTCTCGGTGTCGTCGTCCGCCAGGGCGGCTTTGAGCTGTCCGATGAACTGGTGGGTGTCCTTTTTAAGGACATTGAGCAAAACTTTTCGCTTGGTCGCCGCATTGGAGATATAGAGTACATCCTCGATCGGAACAAGCACCTCATCGGCATTGCGGCGGTATTCGTCGATGATCTCGGTATCGTCTTGTGAGATCAGCTGACTGTAGTCATACCTCTCCCCGCGGCGGAGCAAAAAGACAAGGTCTGTCAACAGCACAAAGCCGGGCCCGAGAAGCGGGAAAAACAACCAGATGACAGACTTCGCCGCGCCGAGCCATTTGTAGCGGCGCACCATGAAAACCGCGTAAAGGGCGGTGAGCACAAGGTGCAGCAGGAGCAGCCAGATCACCGCACCAGCCTCCTTTCTAGCGGGAGATTCCCTCGAGATCGCGGATAATCTCAGATTCTACCCTGTTTTTGCGCAGTCTCTCCCGCACAATTTCTGCCTGCTGTTCCCCGGTGTGATTCAGGATCAGACAGAGGTCTGCACGGAATTCACCGAGAATGTCCTCGTCCCTTGTCAGCCGGAACACCCGGTTGGCGAGCGCCCGCCTGTCTCCCTCCCCCGAGAGGCGCAGAACAGTGAAGTGGTGTGTGTTTTCTTTGCCCGCTCCGAGCAGAACCTGCAGTTCCTTGACAAAATAGTTCTCGGTGACTATGTTGCTGTCTGAAATGTATTTTTCATTGACAATTTTGCTCTCATACTCGTAGGCGTTGGCAAACGAACTGTCCACCATCCTGACCAGCACCTTAAAGAGGTTAATCTTGTACTGGGTGTGGTCGGTGAATTTTTTTAAGTCCGCCATCATCACCGCCACGCACTCCCCGTCGATCATCAGCGGGGCAATCATGCTCGGTTGGGTGGGATCCATCCCGGTGTTGATCAGCATCTGTCCGCTCTTGAGGATGCCCGCAAGTTTAGGGCGCTCCGACAAATCGACGCTGTTTCGCAGAATGTGGTAGGCTTCGTTGTTGGTCGCCGCAAGCCGGAGAAAGCTCCTGTTTTTGGAGACAAAATAGATTGCCGCCCACTCGGCATCCAGGACTTCTCCCACCGAACGGACGACATTCAGACAAAGCTCATTCGACGCGAGTGTGTCAAGTTTCAAAAAGGTGTCGACCAACCGGCTCGAGCTGTTTTCAAACAGCATGATTTTTTCTTCCATCTGGTGCAGAGTGCCGATGTTGTCCAGGTACAGTGTATTGAGCGTCTGATAGTCCTGTTCGCGGGCATCGAGGTCCCGCTTCGCACGGGCGAGCTTTTCCTTGCCCGTCTCGATGACATAGCCAAGGCCGATCGCGACAGACAGGTAGGTGAGGATCATGATCATCGAGTTTAGATCGGTGAGCACAATGCTGGGGGGAATCCCCATCGCAAGCCGCTGGCCGAGCAGGAGTCCGCTCGCCAGGACGCTTGCGAGCATCGACTGCCGGATTCCAAAAAAAGACCCGACAACGACGATGTAAAGAAGGTTAAAATCGATTGAGAGAGAACTGATGACTGACAAGGGGGACAGTGTCAAAAAGACGCACACCGCAAACAGCGCGAGATTCTCCGCCAGGTTGAGCACCGCCTTTGCGGGGCGCAACCGCAGGTGAAGCCCTCTCTTCTTTTTTCTCCCATCCCGCCCGCTGTGCCGGTGACTCTCATACCAGTCGTAAACCCGCTCGAATCCCTTGTAAAAGTCGTAGAGCGGAACCCAATCGAGGCAGCGCTTGGCAAGGGAATTGTCGATCGCGGGGCAGGGCTCAAGGGGTACTTCCTCCACTTCAGAATACCACAAAAGCCCCCTCAGTTCCCGGATATGCCACAGGTCATCCGCTGCGAGATTGAGAACCGGCGGGTGGGAATAGACACTCGCTTTGTACATCGCCTCAATAAGGTCTCCGATGTAGAGGCAGGCGAATTCCTGGTCTGGATTCACCTGAATTTTCTTATGCTCTGATTGGAGCAGCCAGGGGACCCGGCCGTAAGAGAGGTTCTGCCCCTCCCCGTACACTTCGGGGACGCGCAGGATAACCGATTCCATCTGGTAAATCTGCGCAATGCTGATGCAGAGCTTTTCCGCCATGTAATAGAAGTAGGTGTGACGGTCGTGCACTTGTGTTTTCGTCTTTTCGGTGAGCACGGCTGCACTGCGGTCATAGAGGCTGCAACTCGAGAGAAAAAGCAGTTTTTTTGCCCGGGAAGCGCCCACGATGTGGAGTATTTTCTCCAGACTGTGCAGCAACATCAACATTTGGTCCTGATCGATTTCGAGCCGGTAGTCGTCAAAGGTGATCGCCACCAGGTCGAACCGCTTGTGTTCTACAAACCGGTGTGCATTTAGCTGGTAAAAATCAACCGGATAAAACCGGTGTTGAAAACGGGGGATCCGCTGATAGCCTTTCTCCTCCCGGTCGAGCACGGTGACTGAAAAGCCCTCCTGCACATATTTTTCCACGAGGCGGCTCCCGGCGTAGCCGTGTCCCCCGATCACCAACGCATCCAAAAAACCGCCTCCTTTTTACTGAGAATTGTGTCCTGTATCCCTACCGGTTGATCTGTTCAAATTTTTTTGAGTGGTTTGCAAAGATCGTCTTTTTGACCTGGATGCTTCCGATATAGTTTCCACCGACCTGTTCGCTGTAAAGTCCCTCATTTGCAAACCGGATGCTGTACGCATTCTGTCCGGCGAGCGACTGCTCCGCGTCCGGCAGGCGAAGGTAGAGGTTCCAATTGCCGGGTTCAATCGATCCCGGCGCCTGCATCAGCAGGGTTAGGGAGGATGTTTTCCCAGCTTTCCAGCTGCGCGGGTCGGCAAACAGCTTTGCCGCATATTCGGTTCCGTCTTTCTCCAGAACGAGTTCTACCGGTCGGGGGTTAACCAGATTGCCAAACCCAGTGTTTTCAATTTTGAGATTCACCTTGAAGACGGTCCCCTGCTTGACAGAGGAAGAAACCGATGAGCTGCGCAGCACATACCGGTAACCGAGATGGTCCTCAATGTACTTGAGC
>CBCSOX010000014.1:0-26239 GCA_965141735.1 uncultured Oscillospiraceae bacterium
CATTGTCATCGGGGGAAGGGATATTACCACATTGAGCTCCAAAAACCTTTCCCGGTTTCGTCGGGAACAGCTCGGGTTTATCTTTCAGGATTTTAACCTGCTCGACACGCTGACCGCCTACGAAAACATCGCTCTTGCGCTCACCATCCTTAAACAGCCCGCGCATCAGATCGACGCCAAGGTCAAGGCGGTGGCGCAGCAGCTCGCGATTACCTCGGTGCTCAACAAATACCCGTACCAAATGTCGGGCGGCCAGAAGCAGCGAGTGGCGAGCGCGCGGGCAATCGTCACCAACCCTTCCCTCATCCTCGCCGATGAGCCGACCGGCGCGCTCGATTCCAAATCCGCCCGGATGCTGCTCGAGTGCTTTGAGACCCTCAACGACCAGCTGCAGGCCACCATTCTGATGGTCACCCACGACGCGTTTACCGCCAGCTACTGCAAGCGCATCCTGTTTATCAAGGATGGTAAGATTTTCAACGAGCTCGTGCGGGGGGACCGGTCGCGCAAGGAGTTTTTCAACCGCATCATCGAGGTTGTGACCATGCTCGGAGGTGACAACGGAAATGTTCTTTAAGCTCTCCTTCCGCAATGTCCGGCGCAGCATGAAGGATTACGCCATCTATTTTTTGACCCTTATGTTTGGCGTCTGCATCTTCTATGTCTTTAACTCGGTGCAGGCTCAGCAGTCGATGCTCGAAGTCTCGGAGGTACAGACGCTGATGCTTCAAAACCTCTCGATGCTGCTCGGATATGTCTCAGTCTTTGTCTCAATCATTTTGGGATTTCTCGTCATATACGCCAACAAGTTCTTGATCAAGCGCAGAAAGCGGGAACTCGGGCTCTACATGCTTCTTGGAATGGAAAAGGGGAGCATTTCGAGGATTCTCATCTGCGAAACGCTGTTCATCGGGGTGATTTCACTCCTGGTCGGTTTGCTCATCGGCACCTTGCTCTCGCAGGGCCTGGCTGTGGTGACAGCGAAAATGTTTGCCGTGCGGCTCAAATCCTTCAGCTTTGCCTTTTCTTCTGAAGCCTGCCTCAAGACAATCCTTTACTTTGGGATCATTTATTTGCTCGTTATGATTTTCAACTCAGTCTCCATCTCAAAGTGCAAGCTCATCAGCCTGCTGAACGCGCACAAGCAAAATGAGAAGTTTAAGATGAAAAAGCTTTGGATGTCTGTCGTGCTCTTTCTTCTGGCTGTGGGCTGCCTGGGCACTGCCTATTTTCTGATCTGCAAAAATAAACTGCTAACCATTAACCTCGAGCTCACTGCGTCGATTGTGCTCGGCATGGTTGGGACGCTGCTCTTTTTTATGTCCCTCTCCGGCTTTTTACTGCGTCTGGTCAAATCCAGCAGGCGGATCTATCTCAAAAACCTCAACATGTTCGTGCTGCGCCAGATCAACAGCAAGATCAACACAACGTATCTTTCAATGACTGTGATCTGCCTGCTGCTGTTTGTGGCTATCCTGACCCTTTCCACCGGCATGAGCATGGCGTCGATTATGACCAAGGATTTAGAGGAGACAACGCCGTACGATGCGAGCATTACTTACAAGCTCCCGGAAGGAGAACCCGACCTTGACCTCATCGCGGATGTTCAGCAGTACTCCGATTTGAGCTTTGCCCAGCAGATGCAACAGGTGAGCTACCGTTCTGACCCGCAGCTCACCTACCAGGATCTCATCAAAGGGGGAATGGAAACCCTCACCAACCAGTATTCCCTTGACCGCTTTGCATCGAGCTTTGTTCCGGTGATCGGAATTTCGGATTACAACCATTTGATGGAACTCCAGGGAAAGCGGGGCCTGGATTTGGCAGAGAATGAGTTTGCAATCAACTGCAACTTTGATGAGGTTTTTGGAATCCTCAACTATTACCTGGGCAATGTGCGGCAGCTCACGGTTGGGGGAATTGAGTTGACTGCCGCAATGCCTCAAGTTGTGGAAAACACCATCGACCTGACGGGAATGAAAATGGATACTGGGACGCTGATTGTCCCCGACGAAGTTGCCGCACAGCTTCCCATTGTCTCGAAAATGGCGGTGTTTCAGTACGGGGAGGACAAGGATCAGGCGGAGACAGAATTTTCCGCCCTGGTGGAACAGTCAGACCACTTCCAGTTCTCCGATACAAAGCTGACGATTTACCAGCAGATGGCGGGCTCCAAGACCATGCTCTCCTACATCGCAATTTATCTCGGCATTGTATTTTTGCTGACAAGCGCGGCAGTGCTGGCGCTCCAGCAGCTTTCCGAGTCGGCAGATAACCTCGAGCGGTACGGGCTGCTGCGCAAGATCGGCGTAGAGCCCCGGATGATCAACCGGTCTCTGCTTGCTCAGATCGCTATTTATTTCTTCATTCCGCTCGCTCTCGCACTTGTCCACTCGGCAGTTGGAATTTTTGTCATCGCACAACTCCTCAAGCAGTTCGGGGAAATGGACATTACTGGAAATGTCATCGCAACGGTGGTTTCGCTCATTGTCATTTACGGGGCGTATTTCCTTGCCACCTATCTCGGAAGCAAAACGATGATTCGGGAAAGAGGCTCTGAATAGATGCAGGAGGCACAGGTCCATGAAACCTGTGCCGCCTGCATTTCGTTTAGGAGATTGCGGGTCAACCGATATGGAAAAACTAATGGAAGGTGGAAAACCCCCGTTGCCGCTGTGACGAAATGCGATTGGAAATCAACTGAAATTAAAATGATACCGATGGGGCATCCATTCAAAAGAGCGGCGGGAAAGGACAACTGGTTTCCCGATGACGGGGGCGAACGCACCGCCCGGGATCATCTGATTGTACAGTGAGTGGTGGTCAAGGGGAGCAAACCCGTCCCCATGCGCTGTGAGAGCCCTGGTCTGTGGCCGCTGGTTTTACTGCAGCAATTGAACTGTTTGCTGGTAGCCGGTTTGTTTTGGATTGAAGGGAGCCAGTCCACCGAATCGTGGCCAATTCGTTTTCACAGCCCGACACTTTTATTCGGTCATAGGAATGTGGTCTGGGCACACTTCTGCCCCCAAGATTTTGATCCCCCCCTCTCACATAATTCCTATTGAATTTTTCCTATTTCCGCCGGTCATTTGAGGGAAAACGCGACATGATGCTTGCAGTTGTAAGCGGCATACCCAAAGGGTCAAACGCTGTGCGAAACTTTATTGTCATTCGGCATCCGTGTATCCTTCTTTATCATATGCGAGTGCAGTTGTCAGGTCGCATATGAAAAGGAATTATCGATCGCTGAAGCGTTTCTCGGACTCTCGGTTCAGCCGGGGGTTTTCACTTACAAAAAAGCAGGGAGGTGCAATGCACATCCCTGCTGAATTCGTTATGCTGGTTCCGTATCGGTAGGTGTCTCTGCCGGGGGCGTTTCAGCCGGAGGTTCTGATGGCGTCTCAGCCGGCGGAGGCGCTTGTGGGGTGGGTCCGACCTCGATGACTTTGGGCAGCATCTTATAGGAACTGGTGAGCTTGGTGCTCGATACCTGCACCCCGTTGAGCGTCACCGTTTTGTAGGTGTACACGAGGTAGCCGGGCTGCCCATTGGAGATAATATTTTTCTGATTGGGGGCGAGAGCAGCGTTTTGTTCAATCTTTTCCTCGACCGGACGGGTTTCAACCGTTTGGGAGTTGAGAGTGACTTTGTAATCTTCCTCTGCGAGTTTGGTGCCGTACAACTGCATGGTGATGGTGCTGCCAGTGACGATCGCTTTGATTTTAATCGGGTATTTTCTGTTATTCCTGAATTTCAGATCCTGTCCTCCATCGCTGACTGCGGCATCGTATCCGAGAGGGACATAAGTAACGGTGTAGCTATGGTTGCGGCGGGCGGTAATGTCCATATTGGCGTAGGTTGCTGCGAGATAGAGGGTGGTGGAAACCTGGCAGACGCCGCCGCCATAACCCTTTTCAATTCCCTTGGGACTGTAAACGGTGGATTCCTTGTAGCCCTGCGCCTTTCCAGTGCCTTTGACCACTCCGTGGAAGGAGAACGCCTCGCCGGGCTGGAGGACAGTGCCGTCAATTTTTGCAGCGGCCCGGGCAATATTAAAGTTTCGGTTGGCGTCACCCGCCGAAAATTTGGTCATGTATTCCGAAAGAAGGTCGGGGCAGTTTGCCGCGTTGTGCTGTTGCTTGAGCTGTTCCACCGTGATTTCAGGAGGGGTTATTTTGAGCGGGACGACATACTCCTCCTGCTCGGTCTCGAGCATCGCTTTGGCAGCCTCGAGGTCAAAGTCAACTCCTGAGACAGGGTCGGTGTACACCATGACGCCCTCGGAATTCACCGCTGAGGTGGCGTTCTGCATCTCTTTTTTGACTTCGCCGTAGATCGCGTCAAAATCAATTTTCATCGTATCGTCGGAAACCGGCTCTTCCACAGCGGCAACTGGTTCGTCAAAGCTGAGGGACTGCGCCGCCTTGACGATATCCTGCGCAGCGGTTTCCTTATTGAATGTGAGCCCTTCCTTGCCGGGTGTGGCGATCAGATTGGATTCTTCAATCCGGTAACTGTAGGGGGTGGGGGCGGATTTGACCTCAGACTCGAGCGTCTCAAAGTAGGAGGATAGCTTTTCCTCATCGTACTGGATCGGCACTTCGAGTTCGCCGCCGTTTTTAAAGTCAAACTTTTTTGCCTGTTCGAATACCTCTGCCGGGTCAAAGCGAAACCCGTAATCGCTTGCAGCGAGGGTGTGGTCCTGTTCCTGGTAAGCAAAGGTTAAATCAGAACTGGCGATTTTTTGGTTGAGCTCATTCTCAATCGCTGCTGTCACCTGCTCGACGTCCATCTTGCTCAGCGACACCCCTTTAAAGGAGGCATTCGCAGGCAGAATGGACTGCAGGTGGTTGTGCAGCATGACACCCCCCACTGTGCCGCCGCCTGCGAGCAGAACAACTGCGCAGGCGATGACAATACTGATCACTTTGTGACCCAGGATAAAATCTTTCAATTTCATAGTAGCACCTCATCTATCTTATACAGGGGAACCCCTGCAATCCTACAAATAGCATATGAATTGTAGCTTTCCGGATAATACCTATATCATATCTTTTTTAACAAGCAAATTCAACAAGATTCCATTTACTGTAACCGTTTTGTAAAAGAATTGATATAGATTTGGTACAAAGTATTTGGCATATTTCCCTAAAACAGCTAAATTCGATGCAGAAGGTATTTGCAGAACAGATAGCGGATGGATTTTGATTGTGCCCGGACGAGAGCGTCATAGCGGCGGCAGGCGGATCGGATCAGCCCAATCTGCTCCTGCGTCAGCTCTGCGCCGCCGTACTGTTGGGCGGAGTAAAGCCGGGCAGCCTCCTCGAGAGGGATATCACCCGCTTCAGCGGAAAGCCGCTTGCAAAAGGCGAGCGGGGTTTCGCCGGACTGGATGGAAGTGCCGGAAAAACCCGCCAGCTTCAGGATCTGCTCAAAACTTGCGCGGGCAAGCTCTGCGTCGAGCGGAGTGTCTGGAAGCTCTCGAAGTTTGCGCCTGCGTATGCGCAGCGCCACAGCTGCGGCGGCAAGACAGAAAAGCACAGATCCGACAATCAGCCCAACGGGGGCGCCGGTCGCTGCTGACTGTGACTGGGAGAGATCGGGGAGGGGGTCCGCCCCGCTGCTCTGCGACTCCACGCCGATTTCATCGCCAGCAGAAGCGTTTGGATCCGACTCGAGCGAGTCGATGCCGAGATCCTCCAGGTTTTGCTGGAGGTCCTCCGGTTTTTTTTCGTCCTCGTCGAGCAGAATCTGAGGTTTTTCCCCCGATTCTTCCGCGTAAGTGTAAGGGGGGGTTGCCTCCATTTTCACCCAGCCGTACTGGTCCAGATAGATCTCCGCCCAGGCGTGGGCGTTGCGGGTCTTGACCAAATAGCTGCCGTCCGTCTCCTGCTGGGCAGGCATGGCATAGCCCTCCACATAGCGCGCCGGGATGCCTGCACTTCGGCAGAGCACTGCCATAGCGGATGCAAACGAGGTGCAGTAGCCTTTTTTGGTGTCGAACAAGAATTGATCTACAAAATCCTGGTCGCGTTTGGCCGGGCCAGGGGAGAGGCTGTAGGTGTAGTTGCTGACAAGATAGTCCCGGATTGCCGTCGCCTTGGCGGCAGTGCTGCCGTACTCGCCGGAGATTTGGTCAGCGAGGTCCCGGGTGCGCTGTGTCACTGAGCCGGGCAGGGCAGTGTAGGTTTCTTTGAGGTTGCGCGCATACTCACTGAGGCGGTCGGCATTCCAATTGTATTCGCTGACCAACGACTGCTCATTAAAGACGGGAACCGTAAATGAGTTGGGGTTCAAGGCTGGCTGCAGCGCGTCCAGATTCTCAGAAAACTGCCCAACCTGCCCCTGGCTGACGAGGTCGTTGATCAGGTAGGAGATCTGATACGACTTGTTTTCAGATATTCGTTTGTTTGTCTCAAACTCCCCTAAATTGTTGATGTACACCCAATTGTCTTCGAGACCTGAAATTGAGAGTGTTTTTGAGGGGGCAAACAGGGCATAGTCCTCATACAGATAGGTGATGTCGAGCGTCTGGACATGCATGTAGGATGGGAAAAATTGGCCGTATAGCCACATGGAAGTGGCTGTGTCGACGGTCGGCACATCTGTGGGATAGGTGTTGAACTCAGACTGGCTCTGCTTCCAGGAGTGGCCGGTGTATTCGTCGTTGATGCTGCCGGTCAGGTAGAGCGGCTGGTCTGCGGTGACGCGCAGCACTGGGGTATCGGTCGGGTTGAGGTCACCCCCGAGGTTGACCTCCCCTTTGTGGAACTGGCTGGACTTTTTGGAACCGCTGAAAAGCCCCAGATCGATAAACTCCTGAAAGCTGTCGTAGCGCAGGATGGAGGCGGGTTTGATACCTGAAAACGGAATGGACACCGCGGAGGCGAGCAGAACAACTGCAAGAGACAGGGGAAGGGCCCGCAGAAGGTATCCTCCAAGGCAGAGGCTGCTCAGTTTTTTCTTGCGCAGATAGCGGACATAGAGCTTTGCGAGCAGCAGGGTGAGCAGCACAAAGCAGAGGACGGGAAATTCCATCCCTACCGGTTTGGATTCGTTGAGGGTGATGCAGAACATTGCGACGCCGAACCCGGTGAGCAGGTAAAAGTTGTAGGTGGTCCTGAGGCTAAAGCAGACAAATGCCGAGAGAAGGAGCACAATCACCAGCACCATCTGGTAATTGTACAGCGGATTGTAGTCCTCCACGCTGATGATCATCCGCAGGATGTAGGTCAGGTCACTAAAAAAGGCAGAGGTCCACCCGGTGCGCAGGCCGAGCAGCAGACAGATCGCGATCAGCGCGGCAATCGTCACCGACCCGACGAGGAGCACCCGCTTGTTGTAAGAAAGCAGTAAAAACGCACAGACAGCCTCCAGACAGAGGAGCAATAGGGGGAGCGCGTCAAACTTTAAATAGGAAAACTGGATGATCGTTGTCAGGACAGCCCAGCAATACAGGGTGCCGAGCACAGCGAACAACGCAGTGTTGATCAATCGATTCCGTTGCATAGAAACCTCATTTATTTTTTCTCAATCTGGGTTTTCAGGTCGTCGCCCGCCCGGATCACATAACAGGCGGAGCCCCGCTCGATCAGTTGGTAGACAAGGGCGAGCTGATTGGAGGCCGATTCCCCCTCCTCGGATGCGAAATAGAACAGGGTTATGTGGAGTCCATTGAAGCTGAGGCGGAGAATTTCGCTGCACAGCTCGTTGCTTACCTGGTGGCAAAACAGCAAAAGGCTTGAGCTGATGAGCGAACGGCTGCTGATGAGGCGCAATAGCTTGGGCGCGGGAATCTGACCGTTGAAGGGGAGAAATGCAGTTTGGTCGAGCAGGTCGTCCAGGCTGCGCCCTTTTCCGTAGAGCTCGAGGGAATCCTCCGCATAGGCGAGACAACAGGGGATCGCCTTTTTGTGCAGATACTGTTCAATTGAAATGGCTGATGCAATCATGCGGTCCTCAAGGGCAAGCGCTTTCTCCCGGGGGAGGACTGAGGGAGTGAGGTCAATGGCAATGGTCGCCCCGGTGTTGCTGAGTACCTCGTAGTTTTTTACCAGCAGCTCGCCGCGCTTGGCGGACAGCTTCCAGTGCATATCCTTCAAATGGTCGCCAGGACGGTAGTTTTTGATGTCGGAGACGCTGCTGTGGTCCTCCTGGCTGAGCAGACTCATCTCTCTGCGGCTTACCTCCTGCCCGAGATCAGCATAAAAACCAGTGAGCGGAACAGCCTGTGGAAAAACCTTGAGAACGAGCTTTTGGTTTGCCTTTCGCTTGAGACGAAACAACCCGAGATAATCGAGTACCTCAAGGTGTTCCACCCCCACGGGGAACTTTCCGCGGAATTTACCCTTTAGGGTGTAACTGTGGGACTCGGAGTGTTTCGGGGGGAGGCTGAAAAGGCGCTCCTTATTCCAATCCTCCATCACCGACTTTGCTTCCGGTCGGAAACAGGCGCGCACAAGGGGACAGAAAAAATGGCCCCGGTTGGTGAGCTTGATGGTGTAAGTCGTCTCCTCCCCCTTTTGCAGGATGTAGCGCTTGATTGTCTGTCGCATTTCAAGCTTTCTGGAAGACATCAGGGTAGTGAGAATTGACACAGGGGGGAGAAGGAGCAGGGCGGTCAGCAAAAACACCGGTATCCTCCCGCCAAACGCCATGACAAACACCACTCCGAGCAGGAGGAACAAGGAGTACACCAGTCTGTTGCGGATCATTGTTCGCTCCTCGGCACCTTGACTTGTGCCACAATCCCCTGGACAACCTCCACAGCGGAGAGGTTGTCTCCAATCGCCTCCTGTTTGAGTTTGATGCGGTGGCTGAGCACGTAAGGAGCCATTTTTTGCACATCGTCAGGGAGGACGTACTCCCGGCCGTTGTAAAACGCCCACGCCTTGGCGGCTTTGAGCAGGGCAATCGAGCTGCGCGGGCTCGCGCCGAGCAGGATCAGAGGATTTTTGCGCGTCGCACTCACGATCATCACGATGTAGCCGATGATGAGGTCGCTGACGAAAATCTGCTCCACCTCCTGCTGGATTTCGATGATCTGTTCCCCTGTGGCAACCGGTTCCAGCGTTTCAATCGGACTGCGTCCTTGGAAGCGGGTGAGCATTTCACATTCCTGCACAGCGGTCGGGTATCCCAGCGAGATGCGAATAAAAAACCGGTCGAGCTGCGCCTCGGGCAGTGGAAAGGTGCCGAGGTACTCAATCGGGTTCTGGGTCGCGATGACCATGAACGGGTTTGCCATGGGAAGGGTGTGACCGTCCACCGTCACCTGCTTTTCCTCCATCACCTCGAGCAGGCTGGACTGGGTCTTGGGGGAGGTGCGGTTGATTTCGTCCGCGAGAACAAGGTTGCTCATCACTGCGCCGGGACGGTATTCAAACGATGCGTTTTTTTGGTTGTATACTGAAAAGCCGGTGATATCCGAAGGGAGAATGTCCGGCGTAAACTGAATGCGGCTGAACTCACAGGCGATGGAACGGGAGAGGGCGGAGACAAGGCTTGTCTTCCCGGTGCCCGGGATATCCTCAATCAGGACGTGGCTGCCGCACATCAGCGCGACGAGCACCATTTCTATTTCCTCCCGTTTTCCGACGATGACCTTTTCGACGTTGTCTACGATTTGAGTGAGAAGCTGTACCTTCTGTTCCATTGTTGAGTTACCCCCATTTTTATTTGCAACATATATTATAAATTCTAACACGAGTGTGACAAGAAAGCAAACAAACGAACCGTTAATTTTTACTGAAATAAAACCTAATTCGACAGAAAGAGAGGAAAAGAAGCAATTTTAATTATTGTCATAGAAATCATTTGTTTGCAGTAATCAAAGGAATCCTTTCGGCAGATTGGCAGTAACTTTCTTTCATTCCTGGCATCCTATGTGCTGGAATTGCCAGAATGCGGCGATTAGTTTTAGTCTAATGATCGCCGGTCATGGTCTGAAAGGGTACATGGCAAGGGAAATTCTATTTTTCGTTGGATCTTGGTTTTTGTGGTTGGGCTTGCGGTGTGTTGTTCGCCCAGTGAGAAAGCGCGTTGGGCCCTGTTGGAAGAGAGCTTCCCCCCGTTCAAAACAAGCGGACAGACAGTTTACAGACAAACCGTTTCCATGGTCTGCGTACAGGATGGGCTGATCCGCAACACAGGGGGAAACCTTCACAACGCAGTTCACCGGATTCCCTGGCACATGGTAAACCGCAAGCCAATCAAACAGGCATGGCGGCAAAGCCCACAGGCTGGGGAAAGCGCTGTCCGGTCAGTCGCCAAAATTTTAGTTCCAGAATGGTGCCGTTAAAAATTTGGAAGGTCTCTTCCTATAACGAGAGTTCCTCTCTTTCATTGCGGGTGTAGCGCTGCGGCAGGGTTGCTCGAAACAGCAAAGCGGCGGCTGCAATCACAGCCGCCGCTTAGTAAGGGATTTCCCCTCTTCACGATGAAAACCCGCAGCAAGAAGTGTGTGGAGACGGTCTGACTCCCCTCCTTGAACAGGAGAGACACAATGGGGGTTAGAGGGGATTTGCAGCCCGTTGCGTGAGGCAAACCTAATGTTCGCCCTGTTTTGCAGCACGACCGTGCAGCATTGGTTCCGCAAGATGTACGGTAAAGAACTGGACCAGCGGACCAGTTAGAAATGCAGCGACAATTGTCCCGAGCCCGACGAGCAGCCAGAGGTTTCCCCCGCTGAGCAGGCAGAAGACAATGCCAATGGTGACACAGGTGACGTCGGTGAGGATGCGCCCCCAGCGGAACGCAAGCTTGTGGTGCGTCGCCTGCTCGAGAATTTTTGCAACTGTGTCGTACGGCGCAATGCCCATCTCGGCTGTCATATAAATGGCAATGCCGGCGCAGAGGAGCGCTGTGCCCGCAACGAGAAGGAGGACTTTGATGGGCAGGGAAAAGTCGCCGTCCCCCATGCTGCTGATCAGCCAGCAGACAAAGTCGGCGATGTAGCCCACGCAAACCATGTTGACAATAGTGCCCAGGCCAATGCTCGAGCGCATTGTGAAGAAGACCAGAAGGAGCAGCGCAATATTTACAATCAGCTGCCAGGTTCCGAAGCTGAGATGCACAAAGCCGCTGACGCCAAGATTCATACAGGTGAACGGGTCAACGCCAAATGCGGACAGCCGGAAAAACGAGACGCTCAGGCCGATGAGCAGAATGCCAAACAGCATCATTGCAAAACGCCTGATGGGGAAGTCTTTTGTTGTCATGCATAAAACCCTTTCCAGATACAGGATAAGAGGAGTGCAGTCCGGCGTGTAGATGATGCTGCCCCATCGAAAAGGCAGCCAGATGAGAGACAGCCGCCTGGTTTGAGACAATTTGTTGCGCACCGGACTAAAAAATATCATAGGATTTGAGGAGGGCAATGAGGTTTGCGCCGAGCAGCTTCTGGAAAGCGAGTTCATCAAACTGACAGGTGCCGCTCTTTCCCTCAAGGCGAAGCTGATCCATTTTTTCAAAATCGATTCCAACTTGACGAGCTTGTCCGCTGTCCCCTGCCTTGTTCGTGTCAGGCAGCTGTCGGGAATCACCGGGCGGCCATCCGGTCCTGACCAAGTCAGCCGCTTTCTTCTGTACCCTCCCTTCGCTGGGAAAACAGTTTTGCCCGGGCAATCAGCCGGTGGTACAGAGCTGCATCCGTTTCGCCGAACTGTTCGGCGGTGATGAAATCGAGTGGAAACCACTTCACCGCTGAGTTTTCCCCAGGGCATGGCCGCAGGGTCTGATTCGTATCACAGACCAGGCAGAAACCGGCTGAAAAGTGCAGGTGCGCCCCCACATAAGTTCCGTTTTTTTGGTGGGCCGGGACGGCAAAAATGTCGAGCGAGGCCATTTGTTCGGACAGCGGGGTGAGCTGGAGCACTCCTGTCTCCTCCCGGCACTCCCTGACCGCGACCGCAAGCAGGTCAGGGTTTCCATCCGCATGGCCGCCCGGCCACGACCAGCTGCCGCGCAGGCTGTGACGCACCAGCAGGACACGGCTGAGGGAGGTGTCCAGCACAAGAGCAGAGCTTGTGACGTGGGCAATCGAGTCGCTGCGTTCCAGCACGCCGGATCCAGCAAGATGCGCATACCGCAGGATTGTCTGTCTATCCTCAGCCTCCTGTGCACAGGAGGGCTGATAGTTGGTCACCATTTGAATAAAATTTATTTTGATCACCTCTTGATCAGGGGAAGCCGGTAGCCGGTGCAGGATGCTGCTCCCCCTGTTACACTTCAAAGTTTGCCCACAGTCAGGGCAGATGGCCCCCGGCCCTGTTCGCCGCTCTGCGAAAGGCAGCCGAGAGGGCTCTGCTTTTTCAAACAGATCAGGCAAGGACTCCCCGCGATTTAATGATTATTGGATAAAAACGCTTTCATCTGTGCGAAGAGAATTTTGACATCCAGCGGTTTGGAGAGGTGGGCGTTCATCCCCGCCGCTTTGCTCTTCTGCTCGTCCTCAGCAAAGGCGTTGGCTGTCATGGCGAAAATCGGGATAGAACCTGCGTCGGAGCGGTCGAGCTTGCGGATTTGTCTGGTCGCCTCAAGGCCGTCCATGCGGGGCATCTGGATATCCATCAAGATCAGATCGTAGTGGTCTGTCGGAGATTGTGAAAACAGGTTCACCGCCTCTATTCCATCCTCTGCGCACTCCACTTCTGCGCCTGTGGTGCGCAGGAGCTCCACTGCAATTTCACGGTTGAGCTGGTTGTCCTCCACCAACAGGATGCGCTTGCCGTGAAAATCGGCATCCATGCTGTCTTTGCTTTCAAAGAGCGGGCGCTCCTGCCTGAGGCTGGAGATTGCTTGGGCGATGGCAGACGCAAACAGCGGTTTGATCAGGACGCCGGAGGCGCCGGCTTGTACTGCCTCTTTTTCAATTTCCGCCGCGTCGTAGGCAGTGGTGAGCACCGCTGTGGTTTCGTTTTGAACAATTTTGCGAATGCGGCGTATTGTCTCAAAACTATCTTGGCCGGGCAGTTTGCAGTCTACAAAACAGATGTCGAAATTTTCCTGCCGGCTGTGTGCGTCCCGTATCCGCGAAACCGCAAGGTTTCCGTTCGTTACAGACTGAACCTCCATCCCCATGCGGTGCAGCAGGCTGCAGACATAGGCAGTGCTATCGGGGTCGCTGTCCACAACGAGCGCCTTGAGGCGGGGGATATCGGCGGAATTTTTAGGCTGCGCTGCCTTTTGAAATGGAAGTTCTACCATAAAGGTGCTGCCCTCCCCCAACTTGCTTGAGACATTCACGCTGCCGCCCATCAGTTCAGAAAACCGCTTGACGATCGAAAGGCCCAGTCCCGTACCGCCGTATTTGTTGGTCACGCTGCTGTTTTCCTGTTCAAACGATTCAAATATTTTTCCATAATTTTGCTCGTCAATGCCGCAGCCGGTGTCGATCACCTCAAAGCGCAGCCGGACGGCGCTGGGACTCTGCTCCGTTTGGGAGACCCGCAGTTCAATCGACCCGCCGGCCGGGGTGAACTTCAGCGCATTGGATAAGAGGTTGGTCAGGATCTGGTTCAGGCGGAGCGAATCGCCCACGAGCGCTTCGTCCACTTCTCCGTTCAAAACCGTTTGATATTCCAGCTTCTTTTCTCTGGCCTGAATGTAGTACAGACTGCTGAGACTCTCCAGAAAGGCGCGCAAGTCAAACGGCTCGCTCCGGAGTTCAACTTTGCCGCTCTCAATTTTGGACATGTCCAGCACATCGTTGATCAGCGCGAGCAGATGCTTGGAGGAAAGGGTGAGTTTTTTTAGGCAGCTCTCCACCTTCTCCGCGTCGTTTAGGTTTTGCATGGCAATGGCGCCCATTCCGAGGATCGCATTGAGCGGCGTCCGGATCTCATGGCTCATGCGGGAGAGAAATTCCCCCTTGGCGCGGCTCGCCGCCTCTGCCTTTTCGAGATTTCCCTGAATTACAGCGGCCCTCATCCGAGCGCGGAAAATCATCAGAATCGCTAGAACCAGAACCAACAGGATGCCGGCGACCACTGAGACAAACAGCAGGGGATTGGTGTAGATAAGATCGGTCAGGGAGAACCGGTTCTCTCCAATCGATACCAGGTTTCGGTTGAGCATGGCGGATTTTTCATCGGTGGAGAGCTGGTTGATGGCCTTGTTGAGGATTGTGAGCAGCTCTGGGTCAATCGGCTTTGCCAGAGCGAGGCAGATGTTGCTCTGGTCGTTGACAATGGTTGCCGGCACCAGTCCGTTGAAATGATACCGTTGGATTTCCTGTTCCAGCCGTGCAGAGAAACCGTAGATAAAATCCGCTTCGCCCCGTTCCACTGCGAGGAGGGCGGAACTTGTGTCGGGATAGCTGCGCACCTCAGCCGCTGCGATATCGCTGGGCAGCCGCTGCCCCTCGATGACGGCGCCCACCAGCCCTGTGTCGGGGTAGTTGGATGCCTTGTTGCGCACGAGAATGTTATTCATACGCACATAAGCTGAGGAGAGAGCCAGTCCCTGTTCGGCTGCATCCTCCTCATCCCCTAGGAAAAACCCCAGGAGATCCGCCTCCCCCTGCTGCACCATGCGCACTGCGTCAATGTATTTTTCGGTGTACACATAGGTAAAATCCAAGCCGGTAAACGCCTTGATCTGTTTGAGGAGATCGTGCACCAGACCGGGGTGGAGCTCCTGTTCCGATTCGGGACAGGCCAGAGGGTGCCAGTCTTTTGGAACTGCCACAGTGATGGACTTTTTCTGTTTGATATATGCGTGGTCACTCTCACTGAGCTGGATGTCGACCATCTCATCGGGGTAATTGGCGGCATAGCACTGCTCGGCGAAGTTGGGGTTTGCCTCGAGAATCCGCCCGAGCGCCATATTCAGCCCGTCGAGCACTTCCTGATTGCCCGGATTGGTGACGATATAAAGGGGCTGGGAATCGTAGGAAGCCACCACCCGGAAGGTGCCGCTGTTGTCGCTGAGATTGCCCAGCAGCAGGTCCACTTCCCCTTGTTCCAGGTAAGGATAGAAATTCCCATCCTCCGAAAGTTCCTCGTATTTCAGATACCGGAGTTCACAGTCCAGGCTGTTGATCTGCAAAAATTCCTTCAGCCTGCGCACATTTTCCACCGCGCGCTCATAGACTCCGATCGTCTTGCCGTTGAGGCTTTCGAGGTCATAGCTGCGGATGCTCCAATCGTCCTTGCGGGCAAGTAGCGCCGAACGGCTGTACCCAGTGTTATAATCCGGGTATGCGTAGACGTCCTCAAGGATCGGCAGGTAGTAGCAGCCGCCCATGAGGTCAAACTCCCCGTTTCGAAATTGGGACAGCATTGTCTCGCCGGTCGTATCGATATATTCGTATTCCCAACCGGTGTATTTGGCAATCTCGTTGAGGTAGTCCACCATCATCCCATGGCGGCTTCCGTCCTCTGCTGTCCAGCTTATCCCCTCCACTTGGGGAAAGGCGACCCGCAGCACACGCCTTTCGGTTTCAGTTGCCTGTGCGGGAAAACTGAACGCCAAAACCAGGAATACTGCCAGCAGCAGGACGGCTGTGCCTTTCCAGATGGTTCTATTCAGCCAGTTGTTCATCATTTCTCACTCCGGTGGATCGCATCCCACAAAGAAAAGTAAACCGGTGCGAATTTTACATTAAATTGTGGGATCATTCATTGCGTTTGTGTCATGGGGCGGAACCCCGGTGCACCGAGCCTTGCCGTCTCTGACCGAACGGCAGTTGTTTGAAACCCTGTGGGCACAGCCGGCGGTATCTGTCGGGCATCGCCTACCTGCTATGTACTGTCTATAGAAATGAAATGCACAATCAAACAAGCATCGAACCCTCTCTGCGGGGATGCCGTCGGCAAATTGCCGCGCCTCTGTCTCCGGGTAAAACACCTGTAATGCCTCAAGCTACTATTCGGAGAGCGGGGACTTAACTGTCTGCTGCAGATGTGCAGGCCTGATGTGCCTGAGAATTTTCCGAACCTGTTGGAGCGCAATTCGACCGATGCTGCACGCACTGTTTGGCAGTCTGCGGCTGTGCAGAAGGAGCCGCCTGAGACGGATGCAGCGTGAAATGTGAAAATGATTGGGCAGCCAGCAGCGCCGATATTGCAATAACTTTAAATATGCGATGGAAATTTACTTTTAAGCAGTGTTTTTTATTTGAACTCATTTTAGCACAACGGGAGAAAAACTTCAATTGGAATATGCATGAAAAGTTGGAAAAAGTGAGCTTTTGATGGTTGACAGAGTGAATCCGACAACAGAGCGGTAATTGAGTATCGATAAATTTATTAAAAAAAATTCTATTTATAAGAAAGAGTTGTTGTAATCTCGTAAAACGGGAGTTCCGCATTCCCGGAGCCAGCAATTTCTAGGTTTTTATGGCACCGTGTGAAATATGCTCGCCCGCAAGGCGGCGGCACCCTCAAAAACCCGTTTTTAGCGTCGATGGAAACAGGGTAGGATCGAACTTGTCCTTAACAGTGAATTGGTATGGTGCAGGCCTGAGAGATCAGAAAGGATCGTATCACAGCAGCACAATAGTTACACAGCTTTTGACAATCGTTTCCGTTCTCTTGCGGATGAGAACAATATTTTTATAAAATGAGGTCATATCTCTTATAAAGTGGCGTTGAAAACACAAAAAATTTTGATTTTCACTGAAAAGTGTTTTGATTTTACCACTTGTCTGCAGGGTTTTCTATTTTTTGTTTGTTTTCTTATGCTATCCTTGTCTTAAAAAAGAATGCTAAATTGCGGTCTATTCAAAAGACGGGTGTTGATTTTACTTAGAAAGTGATGAAAAGCAAGCAAAACAATTCAAAAAGGAGAATACGATGAAAAAGGTTAGATTGAACAGGGCGGTGGCAGGTCTGCTGGCTGCATCGCTTGCAGCGGCAGTCATGCTGCCAGGTATGTCCGTTTTTGCTGAAGAGTCGAACAAGGTAGACCTGACTGGGGGAATTTTTACCGACAGCGGCAGTTACGCCGGCTATGAGGGAAAGACACCTTTGACGGCGATCTCCACACCCAGTGGGCCGCCAAGGGCGCTGGGAGCTGCTGGCTGGTCGCCGAGCTGCCTACGCCCACAGCGTTTGACAAGGTTGTCTTGTATGAGACGCCGGGCGCTTACTACGGAAACCGCATCACCGGAATGACCGTACAGGTCTCGGACACCGAAGAGGATGGAACCTGGCAGACCGTCCAGGCGTTTACCGGTTTACAAAACAACAACAGGGACAACGAGGAACTCGAGCTCGACGAGCCGGCATTCGGACAGTTTATCAAGTTTATTGTGGACAGCGACGGGAGTGAAATCAACATCAACGAGATTGAGCTGTACAACCTCTCAGGCGCGCAGCCCCCTTCCTCGAACGTCGCCGCCCCGGAGGCAAACCTTCCGAGCGAGACCTATTACAAGGATGAAATGCAGTCAGTGCTCCTTTCGAGCCAGACCGACGGCGCAGAGATTTATTATACCCTGGACGGTTCGACGCCGAATGAGGACAGCACCCGTTTTACAGCCCCTATTGAGATTTCGCAGACCGCGACGTTGCGCTGCGGGCAGTTGCGGTCAAGGACGGGGAACGCAGTGCGGTGCAGACATACTCCTACCGCATTCTTTCGTCCCAGCAGGGAGACCTCGCCTTTCGCGCCGGCTGCAGCGCGAGCAGCGAGGGAGATGGACATCCAGCCGGTTTTGCTGTGGACGCCAACGAGGACACCAGCTGGGAGACCCGGACTGGAGAAGGGGACGGAAGCTCTATCACTCTTGACCTTGGGGAGGAAGAGGAGTTTCAAACCATCCGGTTTTCGGAATCGACAGAACTCGGGGAGCGGATTTCCTCGGTTTTGGTGGAGTGTTCGGCTACCGGGGAGGAGGGTTCCTGGACAGAGGCCGGCCGGTTCAGCTGGCTGCGCAACGGCAGGGCAAAGGAAGCGCTCTATCTCGACCGAGCTGTGATCTCCCGTTACATCCGGCTGTCGTTTGGCTGCGGCAGCGGGGAGACGATCGGGGTGGACACCATTGAGGTGTACAACCAGGCTGCCCCCCGCACCGCGCGGTAGCGGCTAGGCGATCTGTTCGAAAACGCCAACGCGGTGGATATCCGGCTGTTTAAAATCCAGTACTCGCGGGATCTCATCACCTCCCAGCTCAACGCCAAAACGATTTACGGCAACGACAACATGATGGACGGGCAGATCAACGACGCCTACCGCATTCTCACGGACGCGCTTAATCAGCTCGAACAGGGCTGGCTGGGGGAAAACCTCGCGCTTGGCGCGACAGCCGTTGCGGATGATGTGTACGACAACATGCCCAGCTATGACGGTTCTCAGACGGTCGATGGGAATTTCGGGACCCGCTGGGCGACCACCAAACACGGGGAACCCACAGAGTTCACCCTCACCCTTGACCTGGGTGCCCCCAAGGAGTTCAACCAGATTATTTTGTATGAAACCGAGGTATACAAGGGCAGGATGCTCACCGTCAGCGCGCAGGTATCCGACGATGGGGTCAACTGGACCGACTGGCGTATGGACGCGGAGCATGTGCCCGCCACAACCAGCATAGTGGCGGAAAGGGTCACAAAGCAGTACATCAAGCTGACACTCACCGGGGACTCTCTCAACACCGACGAGGTGGGCGTCTACTGCGACGACGAGGCGGTGGAAACCGAATACATCACCGACAAGCGGCCCATTGACCCCGACTGGATCAAGCCGATTCCCTCCACCGAGGCAAATGTTTTCCAGCAGCGCAAGGCGGAGATGAAATACGGGATGTTCATCCATTACGGCGTCAACACTTTCACCAACCGCGAGTGGGGGACTGGGGCGGAAGACCCCTCTGAGTACAACCCCAACGTCGAAACCCTTGACCCGGAGCAGTGGGTGCGCACCGCATGGGAGGCGGGCATGAACTACATTGTGCTCATCTCCAAGCACCACGACGGTTTCGCGATGTTCGACACCCAATACAGCGAACACAAAGTCACCAATTCCGGGCATCCCGGCGGGGATCAGGACATTGTCAAGGCAGTGGCGGACGCCTGTCAAAAATATGGGATCAAGCTCGGGCTCTACTATTCGATATGGGATATGAACTGGGAGCGCAACCACCCCCAGTCAGACTATGTGGATGTCCGCGCCTGGGATCAGGCGTACGCCGACTTCACTTATGGACAGGTGGAAGAGCTCATGACCAATTACGGCGAAATCTGCGAGCTGTGGATTGACGGCGGCTGGCTCAAGGAGACCGAGCGCTGGGAATACGAGCATATGTACGACATGGTCAAGCGCCTCCAGCCCGGCTGTCAGATGTCGGTCAACCTCACCCTTGGCGACCGGCCGATCGACACCCTGCAGGGCGGGGAGGAGATTGTCAACTTCCCCTCCGACTTCAAGCTCTACGACGGACGGGACACCGGCGTGACCAACCCGAAGGTGTTTATCTACAAAGGGGAAAACTACTACCTCCCGTTTGAGGGGACATTTATCATGGGCAACGGTTGGTTTTGGAATGACAAGAGCTCCCCCGAGACGGCGCATATGTCGGCGGAGCGGATGAATCAGCTCTATGACAAGTACGTTGCGCAGCAAAACACTCTTGTCATCAACGTTCCCCCCTCCGACCAAGGACTGCTCACCCCCACGAGACTGCTCGCATTTACGAGGCGGCCAACTTCATGGGGATTGTGCGCGGTAATGCGCGCGACAACATCCCGCAGAACGAGTGCACGGTGGAAGTGCGCCATGTCACGACGACAGGGGCGGTTGCGGCGACCACCGAATATCTCACCGGTCAGGCGGGGGAAGCCTACTCCACTTCGCCCGCACCGAATATGGAACAGCTCGCCTACCTTCTGACCGAGATTCCGGAAAACGCCTCGGGTACTTTTGGGGAGGAAAAAATCGTTGTCCAGTATGTGTACCGGGACGCGGCGGTTTCGGAGGAGTTGGATACAACCGAACTGGTCGAATTGCTTGAGACTGCGCAGCAGATCGGCAGGGAAGGGTACACCGAGCAGAGCTACGCCGCGCTGCAGGACGCCATCCGTTTCGCACAGGAGGCGGCTTGACACCGCCACTGCGCAATTCCAGCTTGACCAGGCAGCCACCCGGCTGCAATCGGTCATTGACGGGCTCCAAATATTGCAGCCTGCCGACAAGGCCATTCTTAAAACCGTGCTCGCTTATGCCGAGGCCCAGGATGCAGACTCTGCGTTTGCTCAGGTGATCACCGATGTGCAGGCATCCTTCACCGCTGCACTTGAGGCCGCCCGTGCGGTGGACGCCGATCCTGAGGCGGGACAGCAGCAGGTTGACGCGGCCTGGCAGACGCTGATGAAGGAGATTCACAAACTCGGTTTTGTGCAGGGGGACAAGAACTCCCTCCTCCAGCTGATCGAGGTCGCAAGGACCTATCAGCAACAGATTCAAAACTACACTCCCGCAACTGCGGAGCCGTTTACTGCGGCGCTGGCAAAGGCGGAAGCAGTTCTTGAGGATGGCAATGCCCTGCAGGATGAGGTGGATGCAGCTTCTTCCAGCCTGCTTGAAGGGATGATGGATCTCCGACTGAAAGCGGATAAAACCCTGTTGAAAGCAGTGCTCGCCCAGGCGCAGGCATTTGATCTCTCGGCTTATTCCGAGAAGGAACGGGCGGTGTTTCGCAGTGCACAGCAAGCCGCGGAGGCAGTGCTGCGCGACAGCAACGCCGACCAGGCAACAGCGGACAAAGCGGCGGATGATCTGCGCGCAGTGCTGGAAGCTTTGGCGAATAAACAGTCTTTGACCGGGTCCAGCACTTCGGCGGCAGGGGATGCCGCCGTGACAGGCGCTGCGTCTTCCCCGAAAACCGGGGATGCCGCTCCGGCAGCAGCAACGCTCTGTCTGCTGTTTGCAGGGGGCGCGCTCGCTCGCCGCAAAAGAGGGAAAAACAGATAAAGACATCTGTTTCCGTGTGGGACAACCGCACGCATAGCGTGCGAAGATCCCTGATCTGGAAACTGAGTTCAGCGCAATACAGCTCAAAGCACAGCCTGTGGGGGCTTTTCGCCGCTGCTCGCCGGAAAGCAGGGAGTTGGATCCTGAACCCGGACGCTGGGCGAAATTTTCCGTTTGCAGTGGTTTCGCGAGTTGCCCATTCACCTCCAAAACATCAGCCGCTCAATGATTGTTGGGCGGCTGATGTTTTATCACAAAAGCACCGGTTAAGTTGTTGGTTTGAGATTGATAAAAATCAAAATACTCCCAAAAAAGAAATCCGGCTGCCTGCGTGCCGGATTTCTTTTTTTGTGGAACAGGGGCGGAGAAGCTGGTCCTCCCTCAAAAGACACAACTGCACCGGCGTATTCCAATCGCACAGCGAACTTATTTAAATTCCCAGAAAATTTCGCCTTTCTGACCTAACTGACACGCCGGACAGGCAGCGGGAATGCTGGCGGCTCAGACCGGGAACAGGGCGACTCGACCCAGCCGCAGCCAGGCAGCGTCATCCTAGAATGAGCAGATTCGCAAAGGATTTATCGATCGGGTAGGGAGAAAGACAGCGTTACACAACCCGCTTGCTCGGTTTGTACAAGGTATCTCTCCCCGGTGCGGTTAGGTTGTTTGTCTGCAGCTGTGCTGAATTTTTTGCAATTCCCCAACTTAGGGGCGGAGCTGGCTGCACACGCCGCAGTTTTGGGCCTGTCTTCTCCGCGCGTTTCCCGCACTGGACACAGGCCGCGAATCGCGGAAACCTCCTTGGACTGGGAAATGCTCTATGCCTGTTCCTGGCTGAGCTTGCGGTACTGGCTGGGGGTAATTCTAAACTTTTCCTTAAACAGCCTGGAGAAGTACTGGCTGTCCTGAAACCCCGCCTCTTCCGCTACCTGGGTCACGCTTGTATCGCTGCTTTTGAGGAGCTCCCGCGCATGTTTCAGCTTTGCGTTCTGCACCAGCTGGGTAAAGCTCTGTCCGCAGTGCTGCTTGATCAACCGCGAGATGTAGCCCGCTGAATAGGAGAATTTCTCCTCGAGCGCCGCCAGGCTGACCGTCCTGCTGTTGTGGTTGATGTAGCTGATGATGTCGAGCAGGGGGGAGAGCTTGGAGTGCATGTCGGTGTGGATCTGGTTTTGTTCCGCGTAAATGCGGGCGAGCAGAGAGAACAGCACGGCGAGGAGGTGCTGCACCACGCTTGCGCTCCCCGCAGGTCCCCGGTCGGAGAACTCATAGATGAGGTTGGTCACGATGTCATCCACCTGTTCGTTTTTGGGGGAGGGGAAATAGAGAAATTCCTGGCTGGTGTTGATCTGGTACAGGTAACTGACGATAAAGTTGCTTAAAAGCTTGTTGTCGGACAAAAGCAGCAGCATCGATTCCTCAAACAGAGAGCGGCTGAGCATGATGTTAAAGACGCAATCCTCCTCCCGCAGGGTGTGAATGCTGTGCAGGACGTTGGGGTTCATCAGCAGCACGTCGCCCTGGGACAGAATCACCTCCTGGTCGCGGAAGTTATTGACGCATCCCCCGCGGTAGACGTACACCATTTCGTAATAGTCATGGTTGTGGAACAGCGGGGGGCGCTTTTGCTTCATCGGGGGGCCATGCAGGACAATGGAAATCCCGTTGATCACAGCGTTCTCCTCGTGCTCGATGGACACGGTGAAAAACCCGTATTTCTGAATTTGCTGCATGTATTTTTTGGAGGCAGTATGGCCCAAACGAACTGCTTTTTCCCGTTCGGACTTAATTAAATAGTCGATTTGCATAAAGATTCCCCCTCCGATTTGACGAATTATACAGGACAGGTATTCTTACTCCCTGTTTTACGGCGATCCATTCTCTTGTTGTAAATTTGGCGCTTTGATACAATTAGTATAACACATGTGAGCGGAAAAGGAAAACCACCGCCAAAATTTTTGGCGGCAGACAGCCGATCACAGGTTGACTCTGTCCGGCGTTTTGCTGTGACGGCCGGCCGATACCCCGCTTTCAACGGTGAGGGAAAGGCCAGCCAGTTTCGTTGAGGAGAGAAAAAGCCAGCGTTTGGAACAGAGGGGTAGTTTTATCGGTCGGTCCAGTCCGGCCAAATGACCAAGAGGAGGATGAAACCATGAAAAAGAGAGCAATGCGCTGTTTCGCTGCGTTACTTTCGGTTGTGATGCTGTGTTCACAGGGGATTACAGGCATCGCCTCGCCGGTGAGCGAGGAAAAGGAGGCGCTTACCCCGTTTGAGCAGGCGTTTCTCAACCCGGACGACGACGCAAAGCCGTTCATGCGCTGGTGGATTGCACCGGGGCGGATGAACGAAGAGGAAGTGCGCCGCGAAATCAAGGAATTTGCAGACGGCGGGTATTCCGGCGTGGAACTGCAGTGCCTCGAGCTCGCCAAGGACTGCGTCATCAACGATGAGACCTGGAATGAGACGATGAAATGGATTCTCAAGGCGGGCCGTGACTACGGCGTTCAAATTGACTTTACGATTGGGCAGATGTGGCCGATTGCAACGCCTGCGATCACTGACATCGACGACACCCGTGCAGAGCAGCAGCTCTTCAATGCAAGCGCTGATTTTACCGCTTCGCAGGACTCGATGACCTACACGGCGGACGCCTATCTGCTCCCCAGGCAGCTCGACGCCAACCGCGCCTACGAATTTATCGCCGTCACAGCGGCGAAAAAGCTCGCCGACGGCAGCTACGACCCCGCGACAGCTGTTGATCTGCTGGATGAAGGCCAATCAGCTTCCTTCGATGAGGCGACCGGCCAGATTTCCTGGACCGCGCCCTCGGAAGGGGAGTGGACTGTCTTTTATTTCTACCGCCAGTCCGCCGGCCACATGGTGGGATTTGGCGTGGAGCAGTATGTCATTGACCACATGAGCGAAGAGGCCACCCGCGCGGTTACCCAGAACTGGGAGGACGCGATGAACAGCGATCCGGAACTCAAACAGCTCTACGAAGAAAACGGGGGCAGCTTGTTCGGCGACTCGTTTGAGCTGCGCAGCAACCTGTGGACCCCCAACATGCTCGAGGAATTCAAAGCCCGCCGCGGCTATGACCTCACCCCCTATCTGCCCGCCATCAACAGCACCTTCAGCGAGATCGGCAGCCGTGTCCGCGACGACCTGTACACGACGATGACCGAGCTTCTGGCAGAAAACCACATGGGCGTATTCAATGAATGGGCGGAGTCCCACAATATGACCCTGCGCTACCAGGCGTATAGCAGTGCGGGAAGCAGTGTGTTTGAGCTGACTTATCCGGCCATGAACACCGACATTGTCGAGGTGGAATCCTACGCGATGAGCGGCACCAACCCCGATGCCTACCGCCAGCTCAGCGCTGTGCCAAACATGCGCGGGGACAAGATCTTTTCCGCAGAGGCGGCGGAGATCGGCAACGACTCCTGGCGCGAAACCTGGACCGACACCAAGTTGCAGAACGGTGGAGAGAGACGTCACCTCGGATTTTTCTACTATGCCAACCGCCTGTTTGCAGCCGGGGTCAACAAGATGGTCTTCCACGGCACCACCTACAAATTCACCGATACCGAGAACTCCTTTTTCCCCATCAAGGTGACCTGGCCGGGCTATTCGGCGATGTCCGCGCTGAGCTACGGCAACGAGTGGGACGACAAAACCCCGATGTGGGAAAATGTGGACATCATGACCGACGCCCTTTCCCGCACCCAGATGGTGCTCCAGCAGGGTCAGGGAGACGTGGACCTCGCCATGTACCGCGCACTGTATGGCAAGGGAAACACGCGCAACGCGATCACCCCGGTGGAAGAGGCTGGCTATACCTATGACTACGTCACCCCGAGCATCCTTGAGATGGACAACGCCGTTGTTGGAACACAGGACGGCAAAACGGTTCTCGCCGCGGATGGGCCCTCCTACAAGGCGCTTGTGATCGAACCGCTCGCAAACGGAACCCCCTCTGAGATGCCGCTGGAGACTGCGGAAAAGATCCTTGCGGACGCCAAGGCAGGGCTTCCGGTCGTCATCGTCGGCGAGGCGCCGAGCAAGGTGAATTCTTACCCGGGCAGCGATGAGGCAGTTGGTTCGACTGGCGTGCTCGAGGATGCAGATGCCAAGCTTGCAGAGTATATGGCCGAACTCGCCGGGCTTGCCAATGTGAAAACAGTTGCAGACCGCGCCGAGCTTGTCACTGCGCTTTCACAGCTGGGTGTCTCCCCCGACGCGCAGCCGGAAACTTCCTCTCACGTATACTTCAATCATCGCAGCACCGAGGACGCACAGCTCTATTTCGTCTACAACGACGGTGCGGACACCAGCTCCCAGAGCCTGACCCTCAAAGGCACAGGCACCCCCTACCTGCTCGATCCGTGGAGCGGAGAAATCACCCCCATCGCTGAATACACATCCGGCAACGGCACCGTCACCATTGATATCGATCTGGAATCCCAGGACTCCATGCTCGTGGCCGTCGCAAAAGCGGGCTGGAGCAGCAAGTCGCCGGACATTTCGGTCAAAGAGACAAACGCCGACGCAGCTGTTTATGACGGGGAAACCTCCAGCCTGGCACTTCGCTCCTCCCAGGGCGGGACACTCAGCGCCGTCCTCAACGATGGGACGAGTGTCACCGTAAACGCAGAGGCCGCACAGGCTCCAGTCAACCTCACCAACTGGACCATGATGCTCAACCAGTGGACCCAGGGTGAGACCGTGCACGACACCAACGTTGTCCCCACAGATGCATATGACCTCTCGGCAACCGGGTTGGTGCCTTGGTATGAAATCGATCCGGACAACCTGAAAAAGGCGGCGGGCGTCGCGGTTTACACCTCTTCGTTCGAGCTCGAAAAGGGCTGGGCGCAGGGACAGGGCGCTTACCTCGATTTTACCGATGTCTCGGATGTGGGCCGTCTGTTCGTCAACGGCACCGAAGTTCCGATGAATCAGCTCTCTCTGCATGTGGACATCGGAAGCTATCTGACCGCGGGAACCAACACCATTGAGGTCGAGGTTTCGAGCAACATGGCAAACGTCATGTTTGGCACTTCCCCCAGCAACACCTATGCGTTCGGCATCATCGGCGACGTCACCCTCACCCCCTACACCCAGACCGAGGTGGAAATTCCCCGGGCGGATACCTCCATCCTGGAGCGGGTTGTCCGCAATGCAAAAGAACAGATCGACAGCGGTGTGATCGCCACCCTGATCCCGTCGGTGCAGCAGAGCTTTACCGCTGCATACGACCACGCGGTGGACGTGCTTGAACACTCCAACAATCAATCGGAAATTGACGCGGCGTGGGTCGCACTG
>CBCSOX010000015.1:0-25775 GCA_965141735.1 uncultured Oscillospiraceae bacterium
CCGGTTCCAAGACATCGAACAACGGTAAGTAGGCCGAAAGGAGGATTTTAAATGGAAGCAACGGCTAAATTAAAATTTACCCGTATTGCACCCCGCAAAGTGCAGATCGTCCTCGACCTCATCCGGGGCAAAGACACCGCAGAGGCGATGGCGATTTTAAAACACACACCCAAGGCTGCTTGTGAAGACCTTGAAAAGCTTCTGAAGTCGGCTTGCGCAAACGCTGAAACAAACTTCCACATGGACAAAGACAACCTGTATGTTTCATCTTGCTATGTGACTCCCGGACCGATCCTGAAACGGATCAGACCCAGAGCACAGGGCCGCGCGTTCCGCGTTTTCAAGAGAACATCACACGTGACCTTATCGGTCAGCGAAAAGGAATAGTCGGAAGAGGAGGTAAACTATGGGTCAAAAAGTAAACCCACACGGCCTTAGAGTGGGCGTTATTAAAGATTGGGATTCCCGCTGGTTTGCAGGCAAAAGCACTTTCGGCGATATCCTGGTAGAAGACTACAACCTGCGCAAGTTCATTAAAAAGAACCTGTTCGCAGCTGGTATTTCGAAAATTGAGATCGAGCGTGATGCCGCAGGCAGAACCAAGATCCACATTCACTGCGCAAAACCCGGCATCGTCATTGGCCGCGGCGGCGCAGAGATTGAAAAACTCAAAGCAAAGATTGAAAAGCTCATCGGCAAGCCGGTGAACATCAACATCGTCGAGGTCCGCACCCCCGACCTCAACGCACAGCTCGTTGCGGAAAACATCGCCGCACAGCTCGAGCGCAGAATCGCGTTCCGCCGCGCGATGAAACAGTCGATCGGCAGAACGATGAAGCTCGGCGCAAAGGGCATCAAGATCCGCGTTGCAGGACGTCTCAACGGGGCTGAAATCGCGAGAAGCGAAAGCTATCACGAGGGCACCATCCCGCTGCAGACCCTTCGCGCAGACATCGATTACGGTTTTGCTGAGGCAGATACCACCTACGGCAGAATCGGCGTAAAAGTATGGATTTACAAGGGCGAGGTTCTCAAAGGCGAGGTTCCGGCAGAAGAGCCGAGAAGAAGACCGAACAACCGCAGAAGACCGCCCCGCAGGGAAGGGGGTAACAAATAATGTTGCTGCCAAAACGTGTTAAATACCGCAGAGTACACCGCGGTCGTTTAAAAGGTAAAGCCATGAGAGGCAACACTGTCACCTACGGTGATTTCGGCCTCGCAGCGCTCGAACCCGGCTGGATCACCTCCAACCAGATCGAGGCGGCCCGTATCGCGATGACCCGTTACATCAAACGTGGCGGTCAGGTATGGATCAAAATTTTCCCGGATAAGCCGATTACTGAAAAACCCGCTGAGACCCGAATGGGTTCCGGTAAAGGTTCCCCCGAGTACTGGGTTGCGGTCGTCAAGCCGGGCAGAGTGATGTTTGAAATTGCAGGCGTTTCCGAAGAGGTTGCCCGTGAGGCGATGCGTCTTGCTATGCACAAACTTCCGATCAAATGTAAATTCGTAACAAAGGAAGATGGTGAGCAATAATGAAAGCTGCTGAGATCAGAGATATCAAGACCAATGAGCTCAACAACAAGCTCGGCGAATTAAAAGCTGAACTTTTCAATTTGCGCTTCCAGCTCGCTATTAATCAGCTCGAAAACCCGATGCGCATCAAGGCCGTCAAAAAAGACATCGCCCGCATCAAAACCGTCATCCGCGAGCGTGAACTGAAGGAAAGCGTTAACTAGCAGGAAGGGAGGATTCAGCTGTGGACGAGAGAAATCTTAGAAAAACTCGTGTCGGTAAGGTTGTCAGTGACAAGATGGACAAAACGGTTGTCGTTGCGATTCAGGACAACGTAAGGCACCCCCTTTATAAAAAGATTATAAAGCGCACAGTAAAACTGAAAGCACACGATGAGAACAACGAGTGCAAAGCAGGCGACAAGGTGCAGGTTATGGAGACCCGCCCGCTCTCAAAAGACAAGAGATGGAGAGTCGTCACCGTTCTTGAAAAAGCAAAATAAAAGCAAAATAAAATCGCAATGATTCGATATACCGAAAGGAGGAACGCACTGTGATACAGATGCAAACTAGCCTGAAGGTAGCTGACAACACCGGTGCAAAGATGCTCATGTGCATCCGCGTGTTGGGTGGTTCCCGCAAAAGGTATGCCAACATTGGCGACGTTGTGGTTGCTTCGGTCAAAAAAGCAACACCCGGCGGCGTTGTCAAGAAAGGCGAAGTTGTAAAAGCAGTAATCGTTCGTTCAGCAAAAGGCGTTCGCAGAGATGATGGAACCTACATCCGCTTTGACGAAAACGCTGCTGTTATTATTAGAGATGATAAAAACCCGAGAGGTACCCGTATCTTCGGGCCCGTGGCAAGAGAGCTTCGCGATAAGGAATACATGAAGATTCTCTCCCTTGCTCCGGAAGTACTGTAGGAGGTGCAATTTAGATGAACAACAAGTTGCACGTAAAGACCGGCGACAAAGTCCAGATTATCAGCGGCAAGGACAAAGGCAAAACCGGCAAGGTGCTCGAAGTCAGCACCAAAGAGAACAAGGTTATCGTGGAAGGCCGCAACATTGCGACCAAACACATGAAACCGAAACAGCAGGGCCAGCAGGGCGGTCTGCTCAAGGTTGAGGCACCGATGTATGCTTCCAAAGTGATGCTTGTCTGCCCCAAATGCAACAAGACCACAAGACTTGCGCACGCGACGGACAAAAACGGCGTCAAAAAGCGCCGCTGTGTCAAATGCGACCATACTTTTTAAGTGAGGAGGAAAAACATGGCTAGACTCAGAGACTTCTACAAAAGCGACGTAGCCCCGGCTATGATGAAAAAGTTCGGATACAAAAGTGTCATGCAGATTCCGAAGCTTGAAAAGGTCGTCATCAACGTAGGCGCAGGCGAAGCCCGCGACAACTCCAAAGTCATTGATGCGATCATCACCGACCTGACCGCAATCACCGGTCAGAAACCGATCGTGTGTAAAGCGAAGAAATCGGTTGCAAACTTCAAACTCCGCGAGGGCATGAACATCGGCGCTAAGGTCACCCTCCGCGCTGAGAACATGTACGAGTTCGTCGACCGGCTCTTCAACGTCGCGCTCCCCCGCGTCCGCGACTTCCGCGGGATCAACCCCAACTCGTTTGACGGCCGCGGCAACTACAACATGGGCCTGAAAGAGCAGCTGATCTTCCCGGAGATTGACTACGACAAAATCGATAAAACCCGCGGTATGGACATCTGCTTTGTCACCACCGCGAAAACCGACGAAGAGTCCAGAGAGCTTCTGACGCTCATGGGCGCTCCGTTCGAGAAGTAAGGGAGGAAAACACAATGGCGAAAAGATCAATGATCGTGAAACAGCAAAGAGATCCCAAATTTTCCACCCGTGCTTATAATCGTTGCAAAATCTGCGGCAGACCGCACGCGTATCTGCGCAAATACGGCATTTGCCGTATCTGTTTTAGAGAACTGGCTTACAAAGGTCAGATCCCGGGCGTGAAAAAAGCGAGCTGGTAAGCACGAGCAAAGGAGGTTGACGGCATGCAAATCACTGATACAATTGCTGATATGCTCACCCGAATCAGGAACGCAAACTCAGCAAAACACGATACAGTGGATGTCCCGGCATCAAACATGAAGAAGGCGATTGCCCAGATTCTGGTTGACGAGGGCTATATTAAAAACTTTCAGGTGATCGAAGACGATAAACAGGGGATCATCCGCATTACCCTGAAATACGGCGAGAACAAATCACCGATTATCACAGGCCTGCGCAGAGTATCCAAACCCGGCCTGCGCATCTATTCGAGCTGCGAGGATCTGCCAAAGGTCATGAAGGGCCTGGGTGTTGCGATTATTTCCACATCCAAAGGCGTTATGACCGACAAGGCTGCGCGCAAAGCAAACGCTGGCGGCGAAGTTCTTGCATTTATCTGGTAAGGAGGGAATTGAATGTCTCGTATAGGTAGAGCTCCAATCCAAGTTCCTGCCGGTGTCGATGTCAAGATTGACGGCAACCACATTGCGGTCAAAGGCCCCAAAGGAACGCTGGAAAGAGATTTTCACAAGGACATGACGGTTGCGCTGGCTGACGGCGTCATCACAGTCACCCGTCCGAGTGACAAAAAAGAACACAGAAGTCTGCACGGTCTCACAAGAAGTCTCATCAACAACATGGTGGTGGGCGTGACCGACGGCTTTAAAAAAGAATTAGAGATCAACGGTGTCGGTTACCGTGCGGCGAAGCAGGGCAAAGACCTTGTGATGAACCTCGGCTACTCCCACCAGGTCATCATGCCGGAGATCGATGGCATCAGCATCGAGGTTCCCGCACAGACCAAGATCATCATTTCGGGACCCGATAAACAGAAGGTTGGCCAGTTTGCAGCTGAAGTTCGTGAAAAACGTCCGCCGGAGCCTTACAAGGGCAAGGGCATCAAATACGTTGATGAATATATCCAGCGCAAAGAAGGTAAAGCCGGCAAGGGTGCTAAGAAGTAGTTAAAGGAGTGACAAAACAATGGTGAATAAGGCAAGATTAAAAAGACAGCGCAGAGTGCGCGGTAAAATCACCGGCACACCTGCTCGTCCGCGCCTGAATGTATTCCGCTCCGCAAAGCATATTTATGCACAGCTTATCGATGACATGAACGGCGTTACACTCGTTGCTGCTTCCTCGATGGAGAAAGACTTCGAAGGAAACGGCGGCAACAAAGAAGCTGCACGCAAAGTTGGCCAGGCGATCGGCAAAAAGGCTGTTGAGAAGGGCATCACCGAAGTGGTTTTCGACCGCAACGGTTACCTCTATCACGGCAGAGTCGCTGAGCTGGCTGAAGGAGCCCGCGAGAGCGGCCTCAAGTTCTAATGAGGAGGTATACTTTTGGCTAGAATAGACGGATCTACACTCGAGCTTCAAGAGAGAGTCGTTTCGATCAACCGTGTATCGAAAACGGTTAAGGGCGGCCGTATCTTCAAGTTCGCAGCTCTCGTCGTCGTCGGCGACGGCAACGGCACAATCGGCTTCGGTCTTGGAAAATCCGGCGAGGTTCCGGACGCAATCCGCAAAGGCATCGAGGATGCGAAGAAAAATCTGGTGAAGATTTCTCTCAAGGGCACCTCGATCCCCCACGAGATTGTCGGCGCGTACGGCGCGGGCAGAGTTCTGCTCAAACCCGCCCCGGAAGGTACCGGCGTGATCGCCGGCGGTCCGGTTCGTGCGGTTGTTGAGGTTGCAGGCATTAAGGATATCAGAACAAAGGCGATTCGTTCCAACAATCCTTGCAACGTTGTAAAAGCAACCATCCAGGGCCTCACTTCGCTGCGGGACGCTCAGCAGGTCGCTGAACTGCGCGGCAAAACTGTAAAAGAAATTTTAGGTTAGGGGGCGCTTGACAGATGGCAAACCTCAATATTAAACTCGTAAAAAGTCTGATCGGCTCCAAAAAGGATCAGATCGCAACTGCCCAGGCGCTCGGCCTGAAAAAGATCGGCGATGTCACCACCCAGCCCGACAACGCCGCAACCAAAGGAAAAATCAATAAGATTTCTCATCTTGTAGAGGTTTCAGAAAGCTAGCAAGGAGGTGTAAACGATGAAATTGCACGAATTATCCCCGGCTTTCGGATCCAAGAAAGCTGCGAAGCGGATTGGCCGCGGCGCAGGTTCCGGTACCGGAAAGACAGCTGGTAAAGGTCACAAAGGTCAAAACGCCCGTTCCGGCGGCGGTGTGAGACCGGGCTTTGAAGGCGGCCAGATGCCCCTCCAGAGACGTGTCCCCAAAAGAGGATTTGTGAACATCTTTAGAACAAACTACGCAACAGTCAACGTATCTGATTTGAATAAATTTGAGGACGGTGCAACGGTTGACGCTCAGGCTCTGAAAGAAGCGGGTCTCATCAAAAAGACACTCGACGGTGTGAAAGTGCTTGGAAACGGTGAGCTCGAAAAGAAACTGAACGTGACGGCGGCGAAATTCTCAGCGGCAGCCAAAGAAAAGATTGAAAAGGCTGGTGGAAAGGCTGAGGTGAAGTAGGATGTTTGAAACGATCAGAAATGCGTTCAAAACAGCGGACATCAGAAAGAAGCTTCTTTACACTCTGCTGATCATCATTATCTTCCGTATCGGCTGTGCGATTCCGGTTCCTTTCCTGGATCCTTCGCAACTCGCATCCACGATCAATGCACAGGGCAGCTTCTTAGGCTACCTCAACGTATTGACCGGTGGTGGTCTGGAGCACGCAACTCTGTTTGCGATGTCGATCACCCCGTACATCAACGCATCCATTATCATTCAGCTGCTCACTGTTGCGATCCCTGCGCTTGAGCGCCTCCAAAAAGAGGGCGAAGAGGGCAGAAAGGTTCTCAACAAGATCACCCGTTATCTGACCGTTGCCCTTGGTGCAATCCAGGCAATCGGTTACTACTTCCTGCTCAAGAGAAGTGGAGCAGTTGAATTCACCAAAGGCTTTGAAGGCATTTACGCTGCGATCATCATTGTGGTGACCTTTACCGCGGGTACCGCGCTCATTGTGTGGCTCGGCGAACGGATCACCGAAAAGGGGATCGGCAACGGCATCTCGATTATCCTGTTTGCAGGTATTATCTCGCGCGGCCCGGCTGCGTTCCAGACCCTCAAGGGCCTGTGGGACCTCGGCGGACAGGGCGCATGGCAGAACTACATCTATGTTCCGCTCATTATCCTGATCTTCATCGCAATGATCGTCTTCATCATCGTCATGACCAATGCAGAGCGCCGCATCCCGGTGCAGTACGCAAAGCGCGTCGTCGGCAGAAAGATGTACGGCGGACAGAGCTCCCATATCCCGGTCAAGGTCAGCATGAGCGGCGTTATGCCGATCATCTTCGCGACCTCGATCCTCTCGATCCCGAGCATGATCGCTGGATTTGTCAACGTGCAGTCCGGCTTCTGGTTCCATTTCTTCAAGGTGTTCAACTACGACTCCTGGGGATATGCGATCCTCTACTTTGTCCTGATCATTGCATTTAACTTCTTCTACATCGCAATCCAGTACAACCCGGTCGAAATTGCGAACAACCTGCGCAAGAACAACGGCGCGATCCCGGGCATCCGTCCCGGCAAGCCCACCTCGGATTTCATCTCCAAAGTTATTTGGAAAATCGCGATGGTCGGCGCTATGTTCCTCGGCGTGATCGCAGTTTTCCCGATTATCTTCCAGATCTTCACCGGTGCGGCGATCTCCCTCGGCGGTACCTCGATCATCATTATCGTCGGCGTTGCCCTTGAGACCATGAGAACACTGGAATCCCAGCTCATGATGCGCCACCACAAAGGCTTCCTGGAATAGTACGGAGGAACGACTATGAATCTGATTCTTTTAGGCGCCCCGGGTGCTGGTAAAGGCACCCAGGCTGAAGTCATTTGCGATACCCTCAAAATTCCCGCCATCTCGACCGGCAACATCCTGCGCGAGGCTGTCAAAAACGGCACCGAGCTCGGACTCAAAGCCAAAGAGTATATGGAGAGTGGAAACCTCGTGCCGGACGAAGTGGTCATTGGGCTTCTCAAAGAGAGAATTGCACAAGACGACTGCAAAAACGGCTACGTGCTGGACGGCTTCCCGCGGACAGTTCCGCAGGCCGAGGCGCTTGATGCGATGGGCGTTGTCATTGACAAGGTCATCGACATTGAGGTCGCGGATGAGGCGATCCAGAAAAGACTTTCGGGCCGGCGCGTCTGCGAGGACTGCGGCGCCTCCTATCACGTCGATTACAAACCTTCCGCTGTGGAAGGCAAGTGCGACAAGTGCGGCGGCAAAACGGTTCAGCGCAAAGACGACCATCCCGACACCATCAAAGACCGCCTGAACGTGTATCACGAGCAGACCGAGCCTTTGAAGGACTATTACAGCAAGACCGGCAAGCTGGTCATTGTGGAAGGACAGGAAGATGTCAAAGACACCACTGCCCTGACGTTAAAAGCCGTGGAGGCATAACCTCATGATTGCTTTGAAAACAGCCAGAGAGCTTGATCTGATGCGTGAGGCGGGAGCGATTTCCGCCCAGGCCCTCCTCGTGGCGGGCGAGTACTGCAAGCCGGGTGTGAGCACAAAAGAGATCGATACCAAGGTGCGGGAGTTCATCCTCTCCAAAGGTGCGAAACCCTCTTTCTTACACTACAACGGGTTCCCCGCAAGCGCTTGCATCTCGGTCAACGATACCGTGATTCACGGCATCCCCTCCAAGAAGGAGATCCTCAAAGAAGGGGATGTGGTGAGTGTCGACGTCGGAGCCTACTACAAGGGCTACCATGGGGACAACGCCTACACCTTTGCGGTGGGACAGATCAGCGAGCAAGCGAAACAGCTTCTCGAAGCTACCGAGCAAAGCCTCTATGAGGCAATCAAAGTGGCGGTTCCCGGAAACAGAATCGGCGACGTTTCACACGCAGTGGAAAACTACGTGTCTAAATTCGGCTACGGGATTGTGCGGCAGTATGTTGGGCACGGCGTGGGTGCAAACCTGCACGAGAGCCCCGATGTACCGAACTTCGGCAAGCCCGGGCACGGCGTCCGCCTGGTTCCCGGTATGGTGATTGCGATTGAACCGATGATCAACCTCAAAGGGGACGCAGTCAAAGCACAGCCGGACGGTTGGACGGTCAAAACCGTCAGCGGAAGTTACTCTGCTCATTTTGAGCACACCATTGCCATAACAAAGGATGGCCCGGTTATCCTGACGGAAGCGTAGGAAGAATATGCAGATAATTCAGGGAATGATTGTAAAATCGAATGCTGGGCATGATAAAGAGAGGTTTTACCTGGTGGTGCGGCTGGAAAACGGCTTCGCCTACATTGCGGATGGCAAGCGCAGAAAGCTTGCGCGGCCCAAACGCAAGAACGTGAGCCACCTAAGTTCTACAAAACGTATTGTCGATATCTCTTTATACAATACAGACAGGAAACTAAGGCGTCTGTTGTGGGAATTCAACTATCCGGATCAACCTGTTCAAAATTAGGAGGTCAGCACTCTTATGGCAAAAGAAGATGTCATTGAAGTAGAAGGCACCGTCATCGAGAAGCTCCCCAACGCTGAGTTTCGGGTGCAGCTTGAAAACGGCCATGTCCTTTTAGCGCATATATCGGGGAAACTCCGGATGAACTTCATCCGCATCCTCGTCGGCGACAAGGTTACCCTTGAGATGTCGCCCTATGATTTAACCAAGGGACGCATTACCTGGCGTTCCAAATAAACAGGAATTCGTTTGCGGGGAAACCGCGAACAAGGAGGTATTTCAAATGAAAGTGAGACCTTCAGTGAAACCCATTTGCGAAAAATGCAAAGTTATCAAACGCAAAGGCCGCGTCATGGTCATCTGCGAGAATAAAAAGCATAAGCAACGTCAGGGTTAAGACTTTTAAGTGGGGCGGCCAAATCGGCTATTGGGAACGGACTGGCACAAGTGTGCAGTTGTTTCAAACTGATTTGGGAAGGACCGTTTCGGCGATCGAACGTATGCCCCGAGTAAATAGAATAATAGAACAGTCATGCAGGTTTTTCCGCCGCGAGGCGGAAGGATTTTGCAGTGTACTTGGAGGTGCAAACTGAATGGCGCGTATAGCTGGTGTAGACTTACCAAGAGAAAAACGTGTTGAAGTCGCTCTGACCTACATTTTCGGTATCGGTCAGAAAACCGCTAAAGATATCATCGCTGCAACAGGAGTAAACCCCGACACCCGTGTCAGAGACCTGACCGAGGACGAGGCATCCAAACTGCGTGAGTATATCGACAAGAACCTGATGGTGGAAGGCGACCTGCGCCGCGACGTAGCTCTGAACATCAAGAGACTCATCGAGATCAACTGCTACCGCGGAACACGTCATAGAAAAGGTCTTCCTGTCAGAGGACAGAAAACCAAGACAAACGCTCGCACAAGAAAAGGTCCTAAAAAGACTATTGCGAACAAGAAGAAATAGGGAGGGATATCAGACATGGCAAAAACTGCTAAGAAGACGACTGTCCGCAGACGCCGTGAGCGCAAAAATATCGAAAAAGGCTCTGTGCATATCCAATCCACCTTTAACAATACGATTGTTACCATCACAGATACCCAGGGCAACGCCCTTTCGTGGGCCAGCGCAGGGGGACTCGGGTTCCGCGGTTCGAGAAAATCCACTCCGTTCGCCGCGCAGACCGCTGCTGAAACCGCTGCGAAAGCTGCTATGGAACACGGCCTGAAATCGGTCGAAGTCTTTGTAAAAGGCCCCGGCTCCGGACGTGAAGCGGCAATCAGAGCACTGCAATCGGCTGGGCTCGAAGTGAGCATGATCAAAGATGTCACTCCGATTCCCCACAACGGCTGCCGTCCTCCGAAAAGAAGACGTGTCTAATCAGAAACCAGGAGGTGTAAGAATATGGCAAGATATACCGGTGCGGTATGCAGACTTTGTCGCCGTGAAGGCAAAAAACTGTTCCTGAAGGGCGAACGCTGCTTCTCGGACAAATGCTCCGTTTCGCTGAGAAGCTACGCTCCCGGCCAGCACGGACAAAGTAGAAAAAAAGTTTCTGAGTACGGTTTACAGCTCAGAGAAAAACAGATGGCAAAACGTTACTACAACGTTTCGGAGAGCCAGTTCTACAAATACTTCGAGATGGCGGAGAGAAAACCCGGCATGACCGGCGAAAACCTTCTCAAAATTCTCGAATCCCGTTTGGATAACATTGTGTACAGAGCAGGCTTCGCTTCTTCCAGAGCGGAAGCAAGACAGCTTGTGCTGCACAACCACTTCCGCCTCAATGGCAAGAAAGTCAACATTTGTTCGCTGCTTGTCAAACCCGGCGATGTGGTTGAAGTGACTGAGGCAAGCCGTTCCAACGACAAGATGAAAGCTGTTGTTGAAACTTGGAGCGCCCGTCCTGTCCCGATGTGGATGGATGTCAACAAGGACGGCATGACGGTCAAAATGGACCGCTATCCGAACCGCGACGAGATCGACCTCGAGGTTGCAGAGCATCTGATTGTCGAGTTGTACTCCAAATAATGAGATTGGCTCGTGATTCCGCAGGGGGCAGTGTCGCTGCCGCTCCTGCAAAACAGGAGGGTTTTTAAATGATTGAAATTGAAAAGCCAAGAATTGAGACGGCGGAACTTAAGTCAGACGGAACATACGGAAGATTTATCCTTGAGCCACTCGAGCGCGGCTTTGGTACTACTCTTGGGAATTCACTCAGACGCGTACTGCTCTCCTCGCTTCCTGGTGTTGCAGTCACCTCGATTAAGATCGACGGAGTGCAGCACGAGTTCTCAACAATTCCAGGCGTCAAAGAAGATGTCACTGAGATTGTGCTCAACATCAAAGGCCTGATTGCCAAGGTGCACGGCGATGTTCCCAAAACGGTTTATATCGAAGCGGAAGGTGAATGCGAAGTCACCGCTGGCGACATCAAGGCCGATTCTGAGGTTGAGATTCTTGACCCGGGAATGCACATCGCAACACTTGACGAAGGTGCAAAGCTTTACATGGAGCTTGTGATCGACCGCGGACGGGGCTATGTCTCGAGCGACCGCAACAAGCAGATCATGCAGCCGGTGATCGGGGTCATCCCGATTGACAGCATCTACACGCCGGTGTTAAAAGTTAATTACAGTGTTGAAAATACACGTGTCGGTCAAATCACCGACTATGACAAGTTAACTTTGGAGATATGGACCGACGGAACGATTTCCGCCAAAGAGGCCGTGTCTCTCGCAGCCAAGGTTCTCAATGAACATCTTAACCTTTTTGTTGATCTTTCCGAAGAGGGTTATACCGAGCAAATCATGGTAGAAAAGGACGATAAGTGCAAAGAGAAAGTCCTCGAGATGACCATTGAGGAGCTTGACTTGTCTGTGCGTTCATTCAACTGTCTCAAACGTGCTGGAATCAACACGGTTGAAGACTTAACTAATAAAACTGAGGAAGACATGATGAAAGTCAGAAACCTCGGACGTAAATCATTGGATGAGGTCGTGCTCAAGCTCAAATCGCTCGGCTATGACCTCCAGGCTGATGAGGAATAATTGAATCCGTAAGGAGTGAATTTCGATGGCAGGTAGCAGAAAGCTAGGAAGAGCTTCCGATCACAGAAAAGCGATGCTGCGCGGAATGGTAACCTTCTTGCTCAAAACCGGCAAGATTGAGACCACCGTCACCAGAGCAAAGGAAGTTCGCGCAATGGCTGAGAAGATGATTACTCTCGGCAAAACAAACACTCTCCACTCCAAGCGTCAGGTTATGGCCTATATCACGGAAGAAGCTGTAACCAAAAAGCTGTTCGACGAGATCGCGCCGAAATATGCTGATAAGAACGGTGGTTACACCCGCATCATCAAAATCGGACCCCGTCGCGGCGATGCTGCAGAGATGGCGATTATTGAACTGATCTAACGAAATACTTGATTATAGAAAAACCGGAAGCAAAAGCTTCCGGTTTTTTGTGGTAGAAAGAACTATAAATTGTTGACAAAGTAAAACAAATATGTTATTGTAATAAGGTGATAAGAATGAGAGAATATTTACAAATAACATATATAGAGGGAAGGCAAAATTTAGTAAAATAATTAATATTGGAAATGAATCAACTTTTTATCCGTTGAAAAGAGAAAACTATGAAAAAGATGTAAAAAGGGCAATATCATTTTGACTAACTTCAACCATAATCGCGTCAATGCCTAGCATTTAGCAACATCTCAGTGCAAGTAATAAATTACGTGGCTATGAGCTTAGATCAGATCGGAAAAATTCATGCTGCATCTGATAATATTGCGACGACTTCTTTTACTGCTGCTGTGGATGGATTTATAATTTTGAAACATTTCCATTAGAAGTATATTGTGACACTTATTTGCGCTTAGTGGATAGCAGCGGCACAACATATTCGGATGATGATAGTGGTGAACGGAATTTTTCCTGTATAGGTAAAAAAATGAAGGCAGGAGAAAAGGTGACAATTCTAGTTGCACTGATTGGAGATAATCAAAGCTTTGATGTTGCGCTTCAAGTCAGGAGACAAAAGGCAAAACTTTTCGCATTTGATTATTCGGTAATGGGAGATCCTTTGAATACCTATAATCAAGTGCTTACCCCATCTACAATGATCAACGCTCTCGGATATTTTACTACTGTGTTTCGCAATGGCGGTGCCGGACTGAAACAGCAAAACAAAGAACTTTTTTACCAGATAGGGTCTGAAGTGTATGGGTATTTTGGACATGGCAATGCAGGATATGTTCAATATATTGAGACTGATCCAGATGGAACAAAACACGGATATATTATGGATCAAACAAATATTCAGGATATGGGAAACACAAAATTAGCGTATTGGAGTGGCTGTTTGACAGCAGCTGCCTCGAGTTCTTCCCATTCCATGGCCCAGCTGTCGATAGACAACGGAGCACAGTGTGCGATTGGTTGGAATCAAACCATATACAATACGAGTGCAAAAAAATTTAATGATGCGTTTTTTACAAATATAAACGCAGGCTATACCGTTTCCAAAGCAGCGGAACTCGCAAAAGGCACAATCAGCAATCAAAATGATACCGTGCGAGATTATCAGGTTTTGGGAGATAAGAACACACTGCTCATGTCCGCGGCCATTCATCCCCGAAATGATTTTATTCTACGGCCGACATCTTTGAAAAATTTAGATAAAGAACAACTAGAGACAACTACTAAGAAGTCACGATTTGAATATCAAAGTGATGCTAAGACAATTCGTGATTTTCAAGCTCAATTAGAGAAATACGATTACTCTACAACTGAACTTGGATATTTGGAGGAGAACCATTGGGTACGTTACTATAGAATGATCAACGGTATGCGGGTGATGGATGATTTTTATGATGTTACGATTAAGCCAGATGGTTCCATACTAAATGTTAGCAAATCAAAAGATACGATTATGGAAACAGAATTGTCACAAGCAAAGGTTGTGGCGGGGCAGGCATCCGTTATGCAGCTGAGTGCTCCAAGAGTACTGAGTTCTGAAAACCCATCGGATAGCATTGTCGATTCTAAAAACTATATACAATTAATAAAAAAAGACGGCCAGATTATTCCTGTTCAATTTATTGAAACTACCTATCATCATGAAGAACCGGAAATCGAAAGATTTGAATATAATTATCTTGAAATAACTTGTATGAATCTGTTGGATGGTTCTTTCATTGATTATGATTCGATCATTTCGGTTGAATACGCTGATGAATTGTAAATGAGATGATTGCAATGAAGAAAAAATCATTCGTAATTCTATGTATTGTATTTGCCTTCCTGCTTAGCGGCTGTAGTGGTACCGAAGGGGCCAAAGTAAGAGTAAAGTATCCGATTCTCAGTGAATTCATTCAAAACAAGGAGGATTATGGTATTACTGACGTGTTATCCGACGATCCTGCCAGAAAAATCACGAGATATTATCGGAGTATCTCTGGAATTGAGGTTATCAATGATTATTTTGACGTATCTACAGCGGAAAACGGGACTGTTTTAGAAATTAAAAAAACAGTTGAGAAGGCGAACCCTTTGGATGACGCCGAAAAGCTCGTTGATTCCTTTTCCCAATATCAGGATAAGATAACCGAGTCGGTCTATTCGTCAGAGAATAGCGAATACATCAGCGAGGTTCGGCAGAACAAAGCATTTTTCATTATAGATGGAGAGGTAACCCCGATTCTCTTGGTCGATGTTGTATATCAGTTTGAGTATTATTCTGATATGAAGATTCTTTGTTTTAACATGCTGGATGGGACGCAAATTGATTATGAAGAGATGAACAACATACAATATCTTCCGTCCGAATATCCCAGCACATAAGAAAAAGCCGCCATTTGGCGGCTTTTTCTTATGTTAAGGATACTTATACCAGCTTGCGAACGAGGTCTTCCCGCTCGCCCTGCACATAGTCGACGACTGGAATTTCAATCAGGGTGTAACAGCCTGGGTTCTGACGGGTTGCCGCGCGGGCGGAGGCGATCATCATCTGGGCGGTGAGGGCCGGGTTGTTGATCGTCATGCTGAATTCGAGGATCTGGTTGTGAGTGCCGCCCGAGACGCCCTTGCGAATCATGTGGACGCCGTGGCCCATATCCTTGAGCTCACCGATGTCGTCCACTGCAATGACGTGAGTCTCGTCGTGGCAGAAGTAATCGTCGGTGAGGATCTGCTCCTTGGCCTCCTCGTAGGTGCAGCCCTCCTCCACTTCGATGTAGACCATGCGGCGGTGTACGCCGGTACCGAGGGGAATGGTCATTGAGAGTGCGTCCCGCACGGCGGGTTTCGACTTTGCAGCCACCGAGTGGCCCATGCTCATGCCGGGGCCGAAGTTGGTGTAGGTCAGTCCCTTGGGGGCCGCCGCCTGCATCAGGGTGCGGACGATCGAGTCGGAGCCGGGGTCCCAGCCCGAAGCGGTGACCGCAACCCGGCCGTTTGCCTTGGCAGCTTTGTCAAGCTGCGCCCGGAGGTCAACGATTTTGCCGTGAATATCAAAGCAGTCGACCGTGCTGATGCCTGCGTTGAGGCATTGTTCCGCTGTCTCCGGCACCGCGCGGGTCGGAATGCAGAGCACTGCGACGTCCGGCTTGACATCAAGCGCAGTAATATCCTCAGCGATCTGGATGGTTTCGGTTCCTGCAATGCCGAGGTCATGTTTTTTTCGTGTGATGACGCCGACGAGTTCGACGTCCTCTTCCGCAAGAGCGTTGGTGATGGCAAATCTGCCGACGTTGCCGGTTCCGACAACTGCAATTTTAATCATACAAATGCCCCTTTTCTATACCAAAATAACTCGTAACAAGGGTAATTATAGCTTTTTTTGGCAGTGAAATCAATAAGAATTTGCAAACTTTTTATTCATCCTTGGGGAGTTCCTTGGGCGGACGGTGGAACCCGAGTGTGCTGTTGCGGTATTCGGTCGGCTTAATCCCCGTCTGGCGCTTAAAATGGCTGATGAAATTGCTCTCGTCCAGGAAGCCGACTTCCTGGGAAATATCCCCGATCGGCATACTGGTTGAGTTCAGCAATATTTTCGCCTGGTTGATGCGGTAGTTGATCAGGTAGTCATAGGGAGTTGTCCCCATATATTGTTTGAAAAGCCGGATAAAATAGTATTTGGAGATGTTGATGCGGTGAATGATATCGTCAATGGAAATCTGCCGCTTGTAGTTTTTTCGGATGTAGTCAACCGAGCTGCGGATGTCTGCAATGTGGGCCTCATGCTTTTTGTTGTTAGAGCTGCTCAGCCGGCTTTTGAGGATGATGGAGAGCAGCCGCTGCAAATTGACCGAGAGGTTGGAGAGGGTGCGCACGTCGTTAAATTTGCTCGTGATGAGGATTTCTTCAAAGAGCTCCACAAAATCCGCGTAGTCGCTGATTTTTTCCTGGGACACCCGGCCGCCGACGTTGATCAAGCTGTAGTAAGGCTCGACACCGGTTCCGTTGATGTGCGCCCAGAGGAAAACCCACGGCACATCCGATTCAGTTTTATAAAACTGGTGGGAGTTGCAGTTGATGAACACCGCGTTGTGTGCGTAGATGTCGATTTCATTCCCATCCACCGTAATACTGCCCCGGCCGGAAATTGTGTAGAGGATGAGATAACTGTCTTTGTCCGAACGCTCGGTGTAGTATCCCTTTCCCGCATAGAATTTACCGACTTCCGTGAGGTAAAAAGGGAGGGAGGTCGCAACGCTGCTCGGGGTTGCAGTGATCCAGGTCGAATCATCGGAAATATCGAGGTTATATTTCAGCATACACACCATTCCTTTCTGAGCAATATTTTTTCATTTTTTAGCAATTTATACTATTGAAAGACGAATATATACTTGTTATTATAAATATAACATCAATCGCAAAATTAATCAATCATTGTTTGTTATTTTGAGAGAAGAAAATATTTGTTATTGAGTCTGAGGAGGAATCTATTATGGCAGCACCAAGCAAAATCAAGGGAATTAAAAAAGCTCGGATTGGGTTTTACAGTGCGGGATTGTGCACCTATTGGAACCAGTTCGAAGGGCTGTATGACCGGCTGATGGGATACAACAAGTTCATGGAGGAGAAGCTCTCCGAGTTTGGTGAGGTCTTTAACTTTGGCATGGTGGACACCGAAGTCAAAGGCAGGGAAGCGGGAGAATACTTCAATGCCAACAATGTGGATATTGTGTTCAGCCATGCGGCGACCTATTACACCAGCGCCTGTCTTCTCCCGATTCACCAGATCAACAAGGCGCCAGTGGTCATTCTCAATCTCCAGCCCACCCCTGAGATGAACTACGCGAAGGTCGGCACCGGCGACTGGCTCGCCTACTGCGTCGGCTGTTCCATCCCCGAAATTGCGAACGCATTCAACCGGGCGCAGATCCCCTACCGTGCGGTCAACGGCCTGCTCGGTCTTCCTGAAACGCCCGAAATCGCGGTGAGCGATGAGGCGACGAGCGACCGTCCCGAGGCAATCAAAGCGTGGAAGGAAATTGAGGAATGGTGCATGGCGGCATCCGTCAAGCGCACCCTTCAGCACGCCCGTTTCGGATTCCTCGGCGGTTATTACAGCGGTATGCTTGACATGTACAGCGATTTCACCATGCTTCAGGCCCAGACCGGCATCGACGTCGAGGTGCTCGAGATGTGCGATTTGGAGAAGTACCTGCGAGAGGTAAGCCCTGTGGACGTGCAGAAAAAGCTGCAGGCAGTGGAGGACTTCTTCACCATCTCAGGGGATTCCCCTTCCGACCCCATCGCAAAGGCGCCGACCAAAGAGCAGCTTGAGTGGTCCTGCAAGGTGGCGGCCGCTCAGGAGAAGATGGTGATTGACCGCGATCTCGACAGCCTGTCCTACTATTACCACGGTCAGGACGGCGGCTATTACGAGCAGATTCAGAGTGGCTTTATCGTCGGGCATTCGCTGCTGACTGCGGCAGGCGTACCCTGTGCAGGGGAGGGGGATATCAAGACCGCCCTGGCAATGAAGATCTGCGACATCCTCGGCACCGGCGGCAGCTTCTGTGAGATCATTGCGGCAGACTTCAACCGCAACACCATGATCCTCGGCCACGATGGTCCTTTCCATTTCGCGATTTCCAACGGCAAGCCGATTCTTCGCGGCATGGGCGTTTACCACGGCAAAAAGGGAAGCGGCGTTTCGGTCGAAGCAAAGGTGCTTTCAGGCGACGTCACCACCCTCGGCGTGACCCAGACAGGGGAGGGCAGACTCAAGTTCGTCGTCAGCGAAGGAGAATCCACCAACGACCCGATCCTGATGAACGGCAATACTTCGACCCACATTCGATTCCCCCTCAATCCGGCGGAATACATGGATAAATGGTTTGTTGAAGCGCCGACTCATCACTGTGCTCTCTCAGTTGGACATAACGAAAAACTGTTCCGCAAAGTATCGGAGCTCATGGGTATTCAAATGGCGACGGTATAAGGTACTATATAAAGGAAGGAAAATGACCGGACAGCGAGCAAACATTTGTCGCTGGCCGGTTATTTTCAATTTTACGGAACTTGCGTAAAATTGCGGTTGACAGAGGTCAGTTTTTATTGACTTTTCGTCGCCTGTATGCTAGAATATAGAAGTAAAACGAATCAAAGCTGTTGAATTTTACCGAATATATCAAATGAAGATGATGTAGACGATAAAGTTCTCTTTGTCTCTGAGGGAATTTGTTGACAATAGGGAAGAACAGCCGGCGAGCTCCTTCTGGACAGGCTGGTTCGTAAAGTTAAAGGGGGAAAGAAAATGAAGAAAACCAACAAGTTGTTGAGTCTCCTTCTGGTCCTCTGCCTGTTGTGTGCACCAATGCTGACCATTGTTGCAAACGCGGCGGGGATGACCGCTCCGGCGAGCGATACCGCAGCCGAAGAGTGGCATGCAAACTGGATCTGGGACGACAGCAAAAAGGGTGATACTGTAACAGAGTATGGCCGGCAGCAAGACATGTATTCCAACACCTGGATGAATTTCCGCAAAACTGTGACGCTTGACCAGGTTCCGGAATCAGTCGTTGCGAAAATCGCAGTGGACTCCCGTTACTGGCTCTACATCAACGGCGAAATGGTCGTCTTTGAAGGCCAGCTCAAACGCGGCGTCAACCGCACCGACACTTTCTATGACAATGTAGAACTTGCACCTTATCTCCACGAGGGCGAAAACACCATCGCAGTCCTCGCATGGTTCTGGGGCAAAGGCGGACAGAGCTATTCGAACAACGACAGCGGCAAGGCCGGCTTCCTCTTTGAAGCTGAATTTGGCAACCAGCTCGTCGTCAGCGACAGCAGCTGGAAAGTCATGAGAAGCCCCGGCTATATGAAACAGATTGGCGACGGCACCGGCGGCGGACACAACGGTCTGCCCAACTACCGGCTTCCGGAGTACAACGTCTACTTTGACGCACGCGTCCTCGAAGAGGCGGGTACAGAGTTCTGGTATACCGAGGACTTTGACGACAGCGCATGGAGCAATGCAACCGAACTCGGCGCAGCGCCCTGCGAGCCTTGGAACGACCTGCATCCCCGTTCTATCCCGCTGCTCAAGGACTTTGGCCTGAAAGAGTACGAAAACATGGCAGACTATGCGGGTTACACCACCACTAAGGAAGAAACCCTTGCCATGGAGGTTCCCTACAACGCTCAGCTCACCCCCTACCTCAAGGTAGAGGCGCCGGCGGGCCTTGAAATCGACATGAGAACCGACAACTATGCCGACCCGGCTGGCAACGGTCTCTCGACCCGCAACACCTATGTCACCCGTGAGGGCGTTCAGGAATTTGAGGGCCTGAGCTGGATGAACGGCCAGGTTGTCTACTACAAGATTCCGGCGGGCATTAAGATCATCAGCCTGCAGTACCGGGAATCCGGTTATAACACCGAGTTTGAAGGTTCGTTCACAAGCGATGACGAGTTCTTCAACACCCTGTGGGAGCAATCCCTGCGCACCCTGTACATCACGATGCGGGACAACTTCATGGACTGCCCCGACCGTGAGCGCGCACAGTGGTGGGGCGACGTCACCAACGAAATGATGATGATGATGTACTCGCTCGACACCAGTTCGTATGACCTGTACGAAAAAGGCCTCGATACCCTGATGGGGTGGACAACAGACAACAACGTCCTGCACACCGTTGTCCCCTGCCACGGCAATGACGGCCAGGAACTTCCGATGCAGATGCTCGCTGGCATCAACGGCATGTGGGAGTACTATCTCTACACCGGAAGAACCGAAAAGATGTCCGAGATGTACGACTACATCAAGAACTATCTCAACCTGTGGTCGATTGGCGCAAACGGCCTGGTCAACCACCGCGGCGGCGGCTGGGACTGGATGGACTGGGGCAGCTACGCAGACGTGGCTCCGATTGAAAACGCCTGGTACTTCATGGCTTCCAAGGTTGCCAAACAGTTCGCAGAGGTCCTCGGCCACGAAGAGGATATCCCGCAGTATGTGGCGAAGATGGAATCCATCAAAGCTTCCTATGACACCATGTGGACCGATGCCGGCTATTACAAAGCCAGCGGCAACGGCAAACCGGACGATCGTGCCAACGCGCTCGCCGTTCTCTCCGGCCTTGCGAGCGAGGACAAATATCCGGTGATCCAGGATGTTCTGACCAACGTCCAGAACTCCAGCCCTTACATGGAAAAATACGTTCTCGACGCTCTGTGTGAAATGGACCGCATGGACCTTGCGCAGGCGAGAATCAAAGACCGTTACGCAAACATGGTCGAGGGTCCCGACGCCTACTCCACCCTGTGGGAGTTCTGGGACAGATATGCGGGAACCAAAAACCACGCATGGACCGGCGGCCCGCTGATCACCATGTCCAAATACATGGCGGGCGTTGCCCCGATCACACCGGGATATGACACCTATCAGGTGAAGCCCGACATGGGCAGCCTCAACCAGATCAACACGGTTGTCCCATCCATCAAGGGCGACATCACCGTCGCGATCAATCGCAGCACAGAAAATGGCACCTTTGATCTCTCGCTGACTTCCCCGGCGAATACCCAGGCAATCGTCGCGATTCCGCGCATGGATGGCAACACCCGTGTTGCAGTCGGCGGTACTGTGCTGTTTGAAAACGGCATGTCCACTGGCGCTGCGGTTTCCGGCATCACCTATCAGTCGAATGACAAAGATTACATCTACTTCCAAACTGAGTCCGGCAGCTATGCGTTCCATGCTGACGTGAAACCCGCCGGCACAGAATCCGAGTACACCCTCAACATCGAGGCAACCGAGGGCGGCAAGGTGCTGGTAGACGGCTCTGAGGTCGTCACCCCCTACACTGCAACGGTTGCAAACGGCACCACTGTAAAAGTAGAAGCTGTTTCTGCGGACAAATATGTCTTTGACGGCTGGTCCGGCAGCATTGGCTCCACCGACAATACAATCGAGGTTGTCGTCAATGACAACACCAACCTGATTGCAAACTTCAAGCCAGAGGCTGTCAAGGAGTACTCCCTGCTCAAGATCAGCGATCCGGACAACTCGGGTATTACCATTGAATACGACGGCAAGCAGTCCACAGTTCCGTCGACCATCGCGGTGAAAACCGGCGAGACAGTGACTGTCAAAGCGGTTGATATCGACAACAGTCTCTACAGCTTTGTCAACTGGGAAGGCGAAGTCTTCTCGGCGAACAAGACCCTGACTCTCACGGTCGACCGCGACATCAGTGTCGGCGTCAATGCGATGTACCAGGGTTCCGCGAACTTCGCAACCGGTGCAACTGTTACGACGACCAAGAATCTCGGCGGCGGCTGGGACATCAAAAACATCATTGACGGCAATCTGGGCCTCGGCTTCTCCACCGACGTGTTCAGCAGCCGTGATATCACCAATAACCCGCACTACATCAACTTTAACTTCGGCGCTCCCCAGGTGTTTGACACCGTAGTTCTCTACCCGAGAACCCAGGCGACCAGCGTCGACAACAATACCCCGAACTTCCCCGAAGTGTTTGACATCGAAGTGAGCAGCGACGGCACAAACTACACCGTTGCTAAGCATGTCGAAATGGGCAACCCGAGCGGGGCGGTCACCGTCTCGTTTGATCCGCAGAATGCACAGTATATGCGCATTAAAACCACCAAGCTTGGCCCTCCGGCAAACGACGAGGGCAGTGCGAACGCCTTCCGCATCCAGATCATGGAGGCTGTGGTCAAAAATTCTAATGCAACCGGCTACAACTGCTCTCTCGACCTCAAGGCGGACGGAGCGGGCAAAGTGAAAATCAACGGCGAGCTCAAAGAGTTCCCGCTCAACCTCAGCTATCCCGCAGGCACCACCCTCGCAATTGAGGCAGTACCGGATGATATGAACCAGTTTACCGGCTGGACCGGCAGCCTTGCAAGCGCTGACCGTCCGATCTACATCTGTCTTAAGCAAAATGTGAGCCTGACTGCTGGATTTAAATTCAGAGGAAACCAGGAAGAGGGCAGCAACCTCGCTCTGGGCAAAACGGTCAATGCCAACAACATTGAAGGCGTCAGCGCCCAGTGGAGCCCGCAGTACCTCACCGACGGCAAACGCCTGTCGGAAGGGGCGGATGCAGGCAGCGGCGTCAAGGGTTACACAACCAGAACCTACAACAGCCAGAACGCCGATCCGCAGCCTTATGTAGAGATCGACCTTGAAACAGTTCAGAACTTTAATCAAATTGTTCTCTACCCGAGAACCGACGCACAGACCGCAAACGGCGGAACAGAGTCCCCGAACTTCCCCACCGATTTCAAGATTCAGGTCAAACAGGACGGAGCCTGGGTGGATGTCAAGACAGTTACTGGTAATCCCAACCCGCAGGGCCAGCCCCAGACCTTTAGCTTTGACACGCAGAAATCCCAGTTTGTGCGCGTGATCGCGAGCAAACTCGGTATTCCGACCAACGATGAGTTCAACGGCGAACGCACTGTCTATCGGATGCAGCTCGCAGAATTTGAAGTCTACAACGAGGCGCGCACAGTGAACTACGCTCTTCAGAGCACCATCACCGCGAGCAACTCGGACGGCGCTCTGCCGATGTGGGGCCTTGACAACCTCAAGGATGGAAAGCTCACCAGCGAAGGCCTTAACCAGCCCAACAGCGGCGTCAAGGGATACACCTCTGCCGCTCTGGATTCGGACGCTGACCGCAACCTCAAAACCCCGCACCTGATCACCATCGACCTCGGGGAAGATAAGCTCATCAACAATGTCACTCTCTATCCGAGAACCGATACTCACGCAGTTTCTGAGAGTTCCGACATCACAGCAAACTTCCCAGAGAACTTTAACATCAAGGTGAAGGCAAGCGATGCGGCGGACTACACCGTTGTCAAAGCGGTCACCGGCGCAAATGACCAGAAGGATCAGCCTTACAGCTGCGACTTTAATACCGTGAAAGCGCGCTTCATCGTGGTGGAGACCACCAAAGCGGGCGTGCCGAGCTTTGACGACACCGGGGCAAACGGCAAGAGCCGCGTCCAGCTCGCAGAGATCACCGTCAACGGAAATCCCGCTGAGCAGGAACCCTTTAACCCGGGCGGTATCACCATTTCCGGTTCCCCGCTCACCCTCAACAGCGGCGAAACCGCGGCCATCACCGCAACCGTCGATCCCTCCAGCCTGCCGGACAATTCACTGATCTGGACAGTGGAAGATGAAAACGGATTTGTCTCCAACGTTGCAGACCTGATTGGCACCAACACCAATGCGCCGACCGTTGTCGGACGTGAGGCGGGCACTGCCTACATTGTAGCGCGGTTTGCAAACGGCCTGCCGGCAACAGCAAAGCTCGCAGTTACCGTCAGCGACAAGCCGGCTGTTGACACCAACAAATCCATCCTCAAATACGTCATTGACTACGCGGATACCGTCATTGCAAGCGGTGAAGTCGCCTCTGCGATCCCGCTGGTTCAGGCGAAGTTTAATGCAGCCTATGACAATGCAGTCTCGGTTTACGGCGACCCGACCGTTGAGCAGGAAACTGTGGACCAGGCTTGGGTTCTCCTGATGAACGCGATCCATATGCTCGGCATCCAGCAGGGCAACAAGGATGCGCTCAATACTCTTATTGCTGCCGCTTCCGGACTGGATCTGAATGACTATCAGGACACCGCTGCATTTGAGAAGGCACTGGCGGACGCGAAGACCGTTCAGGCAGATGAAAATGCAGTCCAGTCTGAAATTGACACAGCATATGAGAACCTCAACAACGCAATGAACGCGCTTGTCCTGAAAAACTGGACTCAGCTTGAAGTGGTCACCGGACAGGCAAATGGCATCAACCTCGACATGTATGTCGAAGCTGGCCAGAAAGAGTTCACCGACGCGCTCACAGCAGCGAATGCTGTGCTCGCTGACAAGAGCTCGTCCCAGACGGAAATTGACGAAGCAGTTGACAATCTGTTGAATGCAATGCTCAACCTCCGCCTGATTGCAAACAAAGACATCCTCAACCAGGTCATTGCACGCGCAGAGGGGATCGACCTCTCCGGATTCAGTGCGGCTTCTGTTGCGGCCTTTGAATCGGCATACAACAATGCGAAAGCCATCCAGGCGGACCGCAATCTTGCCGACACTGAGGAAAACAGAGCGCTGATCCAGCAGACAGTGACCGAACTCAAAAATGCGATTGCAGGCCTCGTAACCGATGACGGTGTTCCGCTCGGCGGCGACTCTGCGATGACATCGGGCGCATCTTCCGCAAAGACCGGCGAAGCCGGCGCAGCGGCAATGGCTGTTGCAGCTCTGCTGCTTGCAGGGATTGCAGTTGTAAGCACCCGTAAAAGACATTCCAAATAAGCCTGCTTGAAAGCAGATCAAAACAGCGCCCGCAGAGAAATTTCTCTGCGGGCGCTGTTTTTTGTATCTCCGGTTTCACCAAGGATAGTGCGATCCGCGCGGGTTTAACAAAGACCGGTTGAATGGTTGAAAAAAGGCTGGAATCACTATCGTTAAGGGGGTTCAGGTTTAATGCAAACTGGAAGGCTGCGGGTTGAATCAACGTTCCGGAGCGGACAGAACACAACTGGATTGAGTATTGAAAAAGAACACAACAGGGTAGTCGATTGCTGAACAATCGTTGTTGAAATTTTGAGAATCATACTAAAACTCAGCATTTGAAGCCGGGGATTGGAGAAAAGAACATGTTGGTGAGATGGCGGTATACAGAACTAGCTGAGGTTACAGCCCTCAAAAATCACGGAAGCAGTGATGCGGCTGACACCAATGTGGAACAGCCCCTGCCCGCTTTGCGGTGTCTCCGGTATACCGGAATCAGAGCATTTTTGTTTCTATGAATCCTTAAAAAAATAGATACAATCTCAATCGAATCACAGCGAGGATTGGGGGATAATAGTATTGACAGCAAAAGTATAAAAATGTATAATCATAGTATTATAATTCGTATACCCATGCACAAAAGTCCGGGCTGCGTTCATGAACCCATTACAAACGGGCTATAAAATGGTTAAAAGTTTATGCTATGATGAAATGAAATCGTTTTTGGAGTGAAAAGATGGATTTATCAGTTGTCATTATCAATCATAATACCCGGGAACTGACCCATCAAACGGTGCAAGCGGTTTTGAAGACAACGCACCGGATCCAGTATGAAATCATCATTGTGGATAACTCTACCGACCCACAGCAGCAGTATGAATTGAGTCACGAAAAAGTATTCATTTTATCTGGTGTGGACAACAAGGGGTTTGGGAATGCCTGCAATCTCGGTGTGCAGCGATCCAGCGGCCGCTACAT
>CBCSOX010000016.1:0-25689 GCA_965141735.1 uncultured Oscillospiraceae bacterium
GGGGTTTTGTCCGGGCCGTCGATGGTGGAGGCGACGCGGGCGAGGATCACATAATGGGTTTCGCTCTCCACCATCTGGAGGACGTTGCAGGTGAGGTAGCCGGTGCATAGGTGCTTGAGGATGGGCACGCCGTCAGCGGTTTCGTAGGGAATGCCGGCGAATTTATCCACTGTGCGGCCGGAGTAGAAGCCAAATTTTGCAATGGTCTGCGCGTCGCACTGCTCAGAGAGGATGGACAAGCTGAATTTCCCGGTGCGCTTGATCACATCGTAGGTGTAGTTGTCCTTATTCATGCTGATGGCGATGATGGGGTTTTCATTGGTGATCTGGATCACAGCGTTGACAATACAGCCGGTGGGCCGGCCGTTGTCATCTGCGCCCACAATGTACATGCCGTAGGAGAGCTGCATGAGAAGTGCCATATCAATCATTAGAGATCCCGCCTTTTCTAACAAATTTCAATTAATAGGAATAATTACTAATTTTAGTATACACCAAAATTCTCCAATGTCAAGGGGTTTTTGAAAGTTTCATGATTTATTGATTACTTCTATTCGCCAATCGGTTATAATAGACTTAATTTCGAATGGGAGGAGGGGACAGCAGTGAAGCATTTGAAGAAAAACAGATATGTCCTGGTGGGGCTGACGCTGTTTCTCACCTTTGTCGCCTGCACCCTGTTTAAAATTTTTCTTGACAATTTCAACGTCCTCGGCGTCATCCGCACCATTGTCAAACTGATGATGCCGTTCATGATCGGGTTTGCGCTGGCCTACCTGCTCAATCCGGTGATGAAGTTTTTTGAGCGCAACCTCTTTGAGCGGGCATTTCGCAACTCCCGCATTAAAAAGAAACGCAAGCTTGTCCGCGGCTTGTCGGTGCTGACGACAGTTGTCGTCGCACTCGCCGCGTTTACCGTCGTATTGCTGCTTCTGATTCCGCAGCTCGCCTACAGCCTGATGGGCATCCTCAACAACCTGCCTGAGTACATGAAAAACCTCGGAAGCTATGTGGAAGGGCTGGTCGCGGGCAACCAGGAGCTTGCAAACTTTGTCGACACCCAGATGACCACAATCAACGACACGATTCAGGACTTCATCTCAACCGCCATGCCGTCGATCACAAAACTGCTCGGCAACGTGACCGTCGGGGTGATCGGGGTGGTGAACGCCCTCAAAGACTCCATCCTCGGCATCATTATCTCGGTGTATGTGCTCTACGCGAAGGAACAGTTTATCGCCCAGGCAAAGAAGGTCATCGTCGCGCTCACCCCTGACAGCTTTTCCAAGCCGTTTATCTCGCTGGTACGGGAGACACACGGGGTGTTCGGCGGGTTTATCTCGGGCAAGATCATCGACTCACTCATCATCGGTGTTCTCTGCTTCATCGGCACCAGCATTTTGGGCATGCCCTATGCAGTGCTTGTGAGCGTGATCGTCGGGGTGTTCAACGTCATCCCGTTTTTCGGCCCGTTCATCGGAGCGATTCCGTCGGCGCTGCTGATTCTGATGGTCGATCCCCTCAAATGCCTCTGGTTTGTGATTTTTATCATCGTCCTGCAGCAGTTTGACGGGAATATTCTCGGCCCCTACATTCTCGGCGGCACCACCGGGCTTTCCGCCTTTTGGGTCATCTTTGCAATCCTCACCTTTGGCGGCCTGTTCGGATTTATCGGTATGTTTGTAGGTGTTCCCGTTTTTGCGGTAATTTATACCCTCATCAGCCGGGGAATCAACAAGAAGCTTGAGAAAAAAGGCAGGTCGACCGCAACGGCCGACTACCTTTATCTCAGCAGCGTGCAGCAGGAGTCCCCGCCGCAGGGGAAAGAGCAGGACTAGGCTCGCCCCGACAGTTCTGCGATGGTGGTGTTGAGCTTTTTGGAGATTTCATCCACTTTATGAAAATCCATTGCCTGCGCGTAGACCGCCTCGAGGATGCTGTGCAGCCGGGCGGCGAGCCCCATGGTGGAGATCGTTTCGGCGATGAGCTCAGCGGACGCCTTGCGGTTAAAGCTCAAACGCTGTTTTCTCAGCTTGAGCGCTGAGGTGTCGGTAAAGCGGGTGTAGTTGATCACCCGGTAGGGCTCGAACGCGTCGAGCTTGTTGTAGCGGTGGGAGGTCATAAAGCCGAGGCCGAGCGCGGGGATAAAGATGTGATCGATCTTGTCGTTCGGGTTGAGCGGGCAGTAGCAGGTGAAGATCTCATACCCTGCCTCGAGCGCGTGGGCGCGGATCAGACTGAGCAGCAGCCGGCTCGAACAGCCGTATTCGTCGTTGATCACCACAATCCGGTCGCACAGCTCGAGGGCGGTGCCGATGTAGGTGACGACGCCCTTGGGGGTGACTGCGCTCAGGAAGCGGCGGTGCTCCTTCCCCTGGTTTCCGGTCTGGGGGAGCTCCTTGGCGCACAGCCGCATGGCGCAGCGGTGGACCTTGTCGAGATCGGTGTTTTCCAGGGCTATGTAAAAACTGTCGTTGAGCAGAGTGTTCGCTGCGTGGAGGAAATTCTGGCAGCGGCGGCTGAGGGACTTTTTCTGAGAGAACAGCGAGATGATCTGATCCTTCTGCGCCACCAGCGGCTCGCTGTCAAAGCACTCGAAGAGGCTAACCTCGGTTTCCACCGCGCCCGGATAGTTGGGGGAGAGCACGTGAGGGGACGTCGCATCCGCGATTGCGATGCCCGGCTCGTGGAACAGCGCACCGTCAAGGGAGTCGGGGTCGCTGGAACAGTGGATCTGCTCGACGATGCCGCCGCAGCGCGCCGATTCGATCGCCCGCTCAATCATGGTGGACTTGCCGGTACCCGGCCCGCCCTTTAATAGAAAGCTCCTCAGTTCGGGATCGGTGAGCTGATTAAAAAACGAGACAAAACCGTCGGGAGAGTTTGCGCCTATAAAAAAGTCGACCATTTGCATAATACTACCTCCGTTCCTGGTGTCCGGTTCGGACTGCCGGACGCTCTGATAAGCCATTCTATTCCTGAGCGGGCAAAAACGTTCGCGCCAGAGGTTGACCGCGCCGCGCGGATGTATTATAATAGAAGCAGTTGTGAAAAAAATCAGGAAAGAGGAATTACCATGTCGAAAAAAATTCTTGTCGAGACCTCTGCGCGCCACGTCCACGTGACCGCTGAAACCTTAAAAACCCTGTTTGGCGAAGGCGCGACCCTCACCAACAAAAAGGACCTCTCCCAGCCCGGCCAGTTCGCCTGTGTCGAGCGGGTGAATGTGGTCGGCCCCAAGGGCGAGTTCAAAAACGTGTCGATTCTCGGCCCTGAGAGAAACGCTGACCAGGTTGAAATCTCTGCGACCGACGCGAGAGCCCTCGGCGTGGCCGCCCCTGTGCGGGAGTCGGGCGACATCGCGGGCACCCCGGGCTGCAAGCTCGTCGGCCCCGCGGGCGAAGTCGAGATCAGCGAGGGCGTGATCGTTGCAAAACGCCACATTCATATGACCCCGGCTGACGCAAAAGAACTCGGGGTGGAGGACAAGCAGATTGTCTGGGTCAAGGTCAACAGCCCGGAGCGCCAGACGATCTACGGCGACACTGTGGTGCGGGTCTCCGACAAGTTCGCACTCGCGATGCACATCGACACCGACGAGTCCAACGCAGCCAAGGCGTTTGGCGAGATCTACGGAGAGATCGTAAACGTCGACTAAGTTCTACCTTTTCTTGTGCGATTTGTTCAGCCACGAACCGGCTTCGTGGCTGAATTTTCATTTTATTTACAACAATGCTGTTTACAAAGGGTATAACAGATGATATAATTTTAGTATCGTAAATTACAAGGGGCGAGTATGCCCTGAGAAAGAAGGGACCGCAAATGGCAGAAAAACAGGCTCAATTTTTCACATATAAGGAGAAACCGCTGGTGCGCAGCGGCAACACCATCTATTACGGCGACATGGCCGATCCCTATGTCATCATGCTGCAGATCAAGACCAAAAAGAAGTTTGACGACATGGAGCTTGCGGACGACGTCTCGATCCAGCTCATGCGCACCGACCCGACTGTGCGCCCGCAGGATATGATCGTCAAAAAGAGCGAAAAAAAGGGGCTGTACAACGCGATGGACATCGCGAGCATCTGGCTCCGGCGCGCACTGGAAAAAGAATAGGGGATCGGGACCCATCCTCCAGTCGTTGTGACTGAAAGTAAACGGTATATGGAACCGTCGCGGGAATCGCGAAAGGAAGCGCACGCTTTTCATTCTAATCAAAAGAAAATCCCGCAAATGCGCTGTGATTGGGGGATAAAGGCCAGGTCCTGTGAGGAACACACAGCTTGGGGCCGCAATTTGAAGCGGTGCACACACGGATGGATTCGTTGGCTGGCGCAGGTGCTAGAACGATTCGCTTCACATGTGCTGTCAGACAGGCTTGAATTGAAAGTTAACTTATATTTGGAATAGAGTGCAGCAAAAAGAGCCGGCGGTTTTCCGCTGGCTCTTTTTGCGTTTGTTGGCATGAGCTGCTTGTTTCTGCACCGACTGCTAAAAATCATGCCGCGAACCGCATCCGATCCCGGAATCCTCTAGAATGCAGACAATCTCTTCGATGCATTCAAAATCACAAAGACTGTCGTCCAGGAGCGTCTCGCGGATGCGGTTGAGCGTCAAAATCGCCCGGTCATAGGGTGCGGTGATCAATCGGTCGGTATCCCAATTGACGCAGGAGACTTTGAAAATATGCGCGCCATACGATTATGATCGATATCCACAGTCTTCGCTTGAATTTTAGAACAGAATGATCTAGATTACCCACAGTTCCTCTTCTCTCTGATAGAATGGAGGAGAGGTGATATCAGATGAACATCAACAGAATTAGAGACCTACGGGAAGACCATGATTTGACTCAGGCCGAGCTTGCGCGCATGTTATCTGTTTCCCGGCAGGCCTATTCGGGTTACGAGCGGGGAGTTCGGAGCATTCCGTTCGAAATCCTTTGCCAGCTTGCATTGTTTTACGGGACCAGCCTAGACTACCTGACGGGAAGAACCAACGTGAAAGACCCTTATTCGAAATCCAAACATTTTGCAAACCAAACGGATTGACGGAACTGTTTGCTCCTCTCTTTTCAGCCGGAAGCTGAGTGACAGTCCACAGCTGTGATACAGTGTGGTCCTGGCGAAAGCATCCTCCCTCATACATGCGGCGGTGATTCTGGACGGATAGGGCTGTTTTAAGCCTTGGAGGAATAGCGTCCGTAGAGACAGAGGGCGGCAATGACTGCGCCGCAGACAGCGGTGAGAATCAGGAGTATGGTATAATTTGGCGCAGGGGGCTCATAGATTTCCCCGCCCCCACCGGTCGCCCCATTTGTGGATGGGACAGTCGTTGCCTGTATGACCTGAGCGATTTCATCAAACGAATAGAGATGGTTCGTCTCAATGATTGGCAGGGTTGACCGGGTTGCGGGCTGGGGAACCCCCATTAAACGCGGTTCTTCTAGTGGAACGACTCCTAGAATGGTTTCATTATTCAGTGCAATTCCCGAGACAGAACGCATTTTCTCCATTCCACCAAGCAGAATCTTGACCGGAGAATCAGCTATTCCATTTTGCTCCAGAATGCTTTCAAATTGAACTCGATAGGATGTGGGCATTTCAGGAGTAGCAATTGTGTTACAAGTCCACTTGCCTTCCTTTTCCCGAACTCTCTGCTGTTCTTCTTCGGTCATATAAGAATCTGCATCATTCGGAAGAGGACCGCTCTTTGCAATGCCAATCAAAAAGTGAAGGCCATTTTTAGAAACCGGGAGCTGCCAGATGGCGGAGCTATCCTTTAGCGTTTGCTGAATTTCTTCAATAGACGGGTTCTCTAGATCGTAAATATTCGTATCGATATAAAGCTTGTAGGCTTTGCTCCAATCCATGTCTTCCTCTGTGAACACAATCGTCTGATTGGGGCGTTCAAGGGGGGCAATATTGTTGATCTGCGTCAAAATATCGTCCTGTAATGCTAAGATTTCGCTGTATTCTTCGGCATCCTGTATTGATTCAAAACCATCTGAGACCGCTGATGCTGGGAAGGAGAACGAAAGCATCAGGATAAGCGCACAGACAAGAATAGAAATCCATTTTTGTTTCATGTCAAACTCCTCCTTTCACTTATATATAAAAGCCATTTACCCATCTGCCATGTCCGGACTGAAAATCTGTCCCTGATTGACATTCGCTATAACCGACATAAATATTTGCGCATCCGTACCAGGGGTCTACGATATGAAGATAATTGTTGTTGTATCCATCGCATACCACCGCGTGCCAATCGTTGCTGTTACTCCAGTTTAGGCTCATATAAAACGGACGGCGGGCGTTAATCCTGCCTTGAGCCTGCGAATAACTGAGCGGGGAGTAGTTTAAATAAGTCTGAAAGCCGGTATTGACCCGCATCGCGTATGCTGCGTCTTCCAAGCTTCCTCCCTTGTTGACGGGACTACCATAGACAGAGGAAACAATTTGCGACTGGGAATAGCTGTTTCCCATCACATGTTTAGAAATCATATAGATGCTGGCGGCCCAGCACCAGTTGCTGTTTTCTTGCTAGTATCTGGTGATGGTAAGAACGTTCATGGAGTACGCTGTGATCGACAGACAAATGGAAGACACCACGCAGAGGGCAACTGCTGCGCAGAGTTTGCGAAACCTTTTCATGGAACGATCTCTCCTTTCCAAAACGAACTGATTACTGCTTCATCGCCGTACTATCCTGTCCATTGGAATCCGTTCCCTCTTTCCTTCACGAAATACTTTTCTACTATATAGAACCCTAAAAACATGAGTTTTGTGACAGCTTCTTTTACTTTTTGTAGAAATTTGAATTTTTTTCTCCCAAATGAACAATGCCGGGGGTCTTCCTTTGTTCGGCATATCTGAATCCGATGAAGGTTTAACAAATCATTCGGGAAAATGTTGGGGCAGGGAACTGCCGCCGCTGTCCCGTTCCCGGTAGGTTGCATGAAAAAAAGGATCCGCTATTGCTTATTTCTGCCATTTGAGGTATACTAAAGTGTAAACCAAAAATTCTGTTTCGCCGGGAGGACATGCCATGTCAACGATGAAATCGACCACCAAACTCGTCAACCTCGCGCTGCTCATCGCGGTGATGCTGGTGCTCAACTTCACCAATCTCGGGCTCATCACCATCCCGTTTTCCCCGCTCAAGGTGACCACCCTGCACATCCCGGTCATCATCGGCGCCTGTCTGCTCGGGCCCCGCTACGGGGGCATCCTCGGCTTTTTCTTCGGGCTGCTGAGCTTCATCACCCACAGTTTTGTCGCCCCGGTGGTCACCTCGTTTGTCTTCACCCCTCTCTACTCCCTCGGCGATTACCACGGAAATTTTTGGAGCCTTGTGATCTGCTTTGTGCCGCGTATCCTCATCGGGGTGTTCGCTGGGCTTTTGTTCCAGGCGCTCACCAAACGCGGCAAAAACGCCTATCTCTCCGGCGCGGTGGCGGGGGTTGCCGGGTCGTTGACCAACACCGTTCTCGTCCTCGGAGACATCGCCCTGTTTTTCGGCCAGCAGTACGCGACCGTCAAATCGGGCGCCCTGCTCGCGATCATCATGAGCACCGTCGTGGTCAACGGCATCCCCGAGGCAATTTTTGCTGGGCTTCTCACCGCGGTGATCGTCCGCCCGCTGCTCAAGCTCTATGCACGCCGCTAACCCTCTCTGAAAGGAATTATCTGTCCAATGTATCTGCTTGATTCCCACGCCGCCGAGCACGCCGCCCACCACCATGGAGCGCTTCAGGAATTTTTCGTCAACCTCTTCTGCAAGCTGTTCGGCGTTGAGGACGGAAACCCGCTCGCGGAAATACCCGCCCACTTTCTCTACGATCTGCTGCGGACCTTTTTGATTTTTATCATCGTCCTCTCAGTCGTCTCGTTCCTCAAAACCTACATCCCGGTGGCGAGTGTGCGCAAGTCGCTGCTCAAGGTCAACCGCTACGTCGCGATTGTCATCGCAGCCTTTGCGGGCATCCTCTCCTCCACCTGTATCTGCACCAATGTCCCTCTTTTCCTCGGGTTTCTCGCCTTCGGCATTCCGGTACATCTGGCGATGACCTACCTCATTGCCGCCTCGATGGTGAACATCACCTCCCTTCTGTCCATGGCGGCGATCACAGACATCCGGTTCACCGCAGTTTACACCGGCGTCTGCCTGCTCATGACGATTGTGGCGGGAATCATCCTTTCGTTCATCGACGGGGAAAAGTACATCCACCGCGACCGGATTTCCGCCGGCGCGCTCGACCCCGACCGCAAGCCGACTGTGACGGAGCGGTGGGGCTACGCCCTGCACGAGACCAAGCACACCCTGCGCGACCAGTGGGTCTATATCGTCATCGGCGTCGCGCTCTCTGCTCTGATCAACGGGTTTGTCAACCTCGACTTTGCTGAAAAGATCTCGAGCTTTGGGTTCTGGGGGGTGCTCGGGGTGACGGTGCTCGGGCTGGTGCTGCACACCGATGTGGTGTCGGTGCTGCCGGTGGTCTCCGCCCTGCTGCGGGTGGGGGTCCCCTACGGGATGCTCATCGCGCTCATCACCTCGCTCGCGTTTTTCTCGATCCCCATGGTGATCATGGTCAAAAAGACGGTGAGCCTGCGCTACGTCGCCTACAGCTGGGTGATCCTGTTTGCGCTCATCCTCATTGCGGGACAGGTCCTGCTGGTGGTTGCGTGATGGACAGCCCATTTCCCTACTCAAACGACAACAAGCGCTACCACACCTGGAACTACCACCTCAACCGGATGTTCGGGTGCAAGGTGTTTAAGGTGTCGCTCAACGCGGGGTTTACCTGCCCCAACATCGACGGAACCAAAGGCTACGGCGGCTGCACCTACTGCTCGAACGCGGGCAGCGGGGATTTTGCGGGCAACCCGAACGACGATCTGGTCCGCCAGTTTGAGCAGGTGAAAACCGCGCTGCACCAAAAGTGGCCGCAGGCTAAGTACATCGGCTATTTTCAGGCGTTCACCAACACCTACGCCCCCCTCCCGGTACTGCGGGAAAAGTACGAGACAGTTCTCGCGCTCGACAATGTGGTGGGGCTGAGCATCGCGACCCGGGCGGACGCTCTGCCCGACGACGTCGCCGATTACCTCGCCGAGCTGTCGCGGCGCACCTACCTGGTGGTGGAGCTGGGGCTCCAGTCTATCCACGACGAGACGGGGCGGCGGATCAACCGGGGACACAGCTACGCTGAGTTCCTTGTGGGCTACCGCAAGCTGCGGGAGCGGGGCATTCCCGTCTGCGTCCACATCATCAACGGACTCCCCGGGGAAACCCATGGGATGATGCTCGAAACGGTGCGGGAGCTCGCTGCGCTTGACCTGCACTGCATCAAAATTCACCTGCTCCACCTGCTCAAGGGCACCGTGATGGCTGCGGAGTACGCGCGCGGGGAGTTTGAACTGCTCTCCCTCGAGGAATACGTGCAAATAGTCTGCGACCAGCTCGAGCTGCTCCCGCCCGAAGTCGTTGTGCAGCGACTGACTGGGGACGGGGCGAAGGACGACCTGATCGGGCCGCTGTGGAGCCTCAAAAAATTCGTCGTCCTCAATGAAATTGACAAGGAGCTTGTCCGGCGGGACAGCGTTCAGGGAAAGCGGTTTCACGACTAGGAGGAAGTATGCAGAATATTCTCACCTTTGCAAAATACCTCATCACACAAAACGTCCCCTGCGACGGGGTGGTGGGGGACTTCACGATGGGCAACGGCTCGGACACCCTGTTTCTCGCGCAGCACTGCTGCAAGGGCAAGGTCTACGCCTTTGACATTCAGCAGCAGGCGGTTGACAACACCCGTTCCCGGCTCGAGGCCAACTGGGTGGACAACGCCGAGCTCATTCTCGACAGCCACAGCAATCTTGACCAGTACATCCACGAGGAGCTCGACGGCGGGATGTTCAACCTCGGCTACCTGCCCGGCAGCGACCGGACGGTGACGACCAAGCTCGAAACCACTCTGGAAGCGGTGCGCAAGGCTGCCAGTTTGCTCAAAATCGGCGGGGTGCTCGTGATCGTGGTCTACCCCGGGCACGATGAGGGCGCGCTGGAGGGGCAGACCTTGGAGGGCGAGCTCGCACAGCTCGACAGCAAGGCGTACGATGTGCTCCTCTACCGGCTGATCAACAAAATATCCGAGGACTGCCCTTATATTCTCGCAATCGAGCGGCGAAAATAAACTGGAGGCAATTATGGAATTCACTCGAGAACACTGGACACAGCAGGACTACCAGCAGCTGGTTGAGCAGCTGCGCGAGCTCGCCGATCCGGACTACCTTGCATTCAACCAAAAACTCGTTCCCGACTGCTCCAACATGCTCGGCGTGCGGATGCCGGAGCTGCGCAGGCTCTCCCGCCAGATCGTCAAGGGGAACGCGGAGGAATACCTCGCGCTCGCAGGGGCGGGCAGCCACGAGGAAATTTTGCTGCACGGCATGGTGATCGGGGCGTTGGACTGTGATTTTGAAGCGCTCAAAGGTTACATCGCTGGCTTTGTCCCTAAGATCAGCAATTGGGCGGTGTGCGACTCGTTCTGCTCCGGGCTCAAGCAGTTTGGCAAGGAGCAGCAGGCAGCCTACGAGCTGGTGGAGAGCTACGCCTTGAGCAGCAGCCCGTGGGCAATCCGGTTCGGGCTGATCTCGATGCTCTCCCACTTTTTAAACGACCTCTACATCGACCGGGTGCTCGCTGTCAGCGGGCAAATCACCAACGACCACTACTATGTGCGGATGGGAAACGCCTGGCTGATCTCGATGGCGTTTGTCAAATACCGCGACAAGACCCTCGCGTTTTTAAACGACTGTGCGCTCGACGACTGGACCTACAACAAAGCGCTGCAAAAAATCGTCGAGTCCAACCGGGTGGACGCCCAGACCAAGGAACTGATCAAAACACTCAAACGTTAGGAGGAGCGGGATGGAACTGCGAATTCCCGAACAGGTGCGCCAGGCGCTGAGCAAGCTGCGCGCCTGCGGCTATGAAGCCTATATCGTAGGGGGGTGCGTGCGCGACCTGCTGCTCGGGCGGGAGCCGGATGATTACGATATCACCACCAGCGCCCTGCCCTTTGAGACAATGCGCTGCTTTGCGGGATACCGCGTCATTGAGACAGGGGTGAAGCACGGCACCGTCACTGTGGTGATCGACAGGATGCCGCTCGAGATCACCACCTACCGCATTGACGGGCAGTACAGTGACAACCGCCGCCCCGACTCAGTGACTTTTACCCGCAATTTGCGGGAGGACCTCGCGCGGCGGGATTTCACCATCAACGCGATGGCCTACAGCCCTTCCATTGGATTGCAGGACTATTTTGGTGGGCAGCAGGACCTGAACGCCGGGATGATTCGCTGTGTCGGGGACCCGCAGACCCGGTTTGAGGAGGACGCGCTGCGCATCCTGCGTGCGGTCCGCTTTTCCTCGGTGCTCGGCTTTGGGATCGAACCCGCCACTGCCGCCGCCCTGCTGACCCGGCGCGGGCTGCTCGTGCACATTGCGCGGGAGCGGGTGCAGGTCGAGCTCAATAAGCTGCTGATGGGCCGCGACGTGGGCCGGGTGCTGCGGGAATACACCGAGGTGCTCTGCGAGGTGATCCCCGAGATCATCCCCTGCATTGGCTTTGAGCAGCACAGCCGCTACCACCTCTACGATGTGTGGGAGCACACGGTGCACACCGTCGAGCGCTCCCCCCAACGGCTCACCGTCCGGCTCGCCATGCTGCTGCACGATTTGGCCAAGCCGCTCACCTTCAGCATCGAGGGCGGCACCGGGCACTTTTACAGCCATCAGCTCAAGAGCGCTGATCTCGCGCAGGAGATTCTCAAGCGGCTGCGTTACAGCGGGGAAATCACCCGGCGGGTGGTCGATCTCATCCGCTATCACAGCGTCGAGTTTCACGGCTCAGCCAAGGCGATCAAACGCTGGCTGGGCAGGCTGGGGGAGGAGGAACTGCGCGAGCTGCTGCTTGTCCAGCGCAGCGACCTGCTCGGCAAGGATCCTTCCTTTTGGTATGAGCTCGAGGAGCTCGACGAAAACGAACAGCGCATCAACGAGATCGTCGCACAGAACCAGTGCTTTACAGTTGCACAGCTGGCGGTCAACGGCAACGACCTGCGGGAAGTCGGCTGCACCCAGGGGCGACTGATCGGGCAGCTGCTCGAGTACCTGCTCGGTCTCGTGATTGACGAGGAGTGTCCCAACAGCCGGGAGGCGCTCCTCGCTCGGGCCAACCAGTATCTGGTCAACCGGAAGCAGGCAGACGAATAGCTGAGGCGTATGAGTTGTCCGTTTTGCACAGCAGAAATGGAGCTTGGGATTCTCGACAGTGCGCGGGCGGGGTCTATTGGGGGCCGAACAGAGCGTTTTGCAACCCGTTTCCCGTAAAAGTTTTCAAACAAAGGCCTATCTTTGCCGAAACTGCCGCAAGCTCGTCATCAGCTACTGACTGGTTTTGCAGCAGAGACCGTTGGAAAATGAAGCGCTGTGTGGAGCGTCGGTTGAACCCCTTACCGCTCTTTCAATGCCAATTCTCACAGTGTTGCAGTCCATTGGATTTGGCAGTAAGGCAGTCCCGTCGGTTAAGGCACAAGCATTGAACGGAGCAAATGACAAGTAAAAAGTCCGCACTGTCTGAGACAGCGGATATGATGCGGCTGATGATCTGTACCCACGGGGTGAACCGGTAAGAGAAGGCGCGGCGAATCTGTTCACAGATGGATTTGATGCCGGCTGGCATATACAGGGACAACGAGGGTCTTTGGCTATCTTTTATCCTTCCCTAAGGACAGGGCTGATGCCAGCTGCATCCAGGCGCTTGAACCGTATCCTCGCACCCTGTTTTTGCTGGGAGCCGGTTATAGCAAGATGAATAAGAGCGAGCCGCCAGTCCACTGGCGGCTCGCTCTTATTCATCTATGGATCGCTTTAACAAAACCACCGGCTTTGCCGGAGAGGAGGCAATGCGACCAGCACATCGTTTTTGTTGAAGCGAGGCGGAATCATGACATCCTATTGCTGCTGATTGGACAAAAAACGTATTTACTGGCGGTAGAACAAGGATACAGGTGACGTCATTTTCAAAACCATGAAGTGACTTGCCCGTACAATGCCCTTTTCGGGCTAATGCATACCGCCCGTTGTTCAAATGGCGTCTCCCTTTCTGGTTCACATGCGCAGAGCGGCTTTCGGGTAAGAAAAATGCTGCATGCCCTAACAGGTTTTCTTCCGCGTTTAACGAGCACCAATTAAATTGGTCTCTTTAATCTGCCGCCGGATTTTGCAGTGCATGTTCACCGGGAGCCTGGGGAGGTGTGGTCCCGTCGGGTTTCCACTGCCATGAGGAACTCGTAAACCGGTTTGAGGAGCCTGAACTGCTGTGCGATGACCTGATCGAGATTGTCTGAGAACATCAGCTCAAAATCAGTGGAGGTGCAATCGAAGTCAACCGACTTGCGGTCCACCCAGCTGCGGATATGTTCCGGCTCGTCCGGCCCCTTGCTGCGCTTGTACAGGTCCCCGGTGAGGGAGAACACCTCCTGATTCTCATACGCCTCGAGCGCTTTGAGAAAAGCGGGTTCCCGCCCCAGAATCATCTCACGGTAGCACCGCATCGCGTCGGCGGACGCCTGGTAGTACCCCATCCCGTAGGAAAGTCCCCGGGGGGAGATGTCCACATAAAAGCCTGGAGGACCCTCGTAGAGCTTTTTGTCCCGGATGAAAACCAGCCACATGTTGTCCCGGTAGAGGGATTTGTCCTTGGAAAACCGGGTGTCACGGTAGATGCGGGAGATCGAACGGGTGACCCGCGGCTCGACGATGAGGTCAGGATCGAGCTCGAGCATGGTGGGCTTGAGCTTGACCACCAGCTCGGCCAGCGGCTGCAACACCAGTTCGGTGTACTCTTTTTTGTGGGCGTGATACCACTCTTTGCTGTTGTTGAGCTTGTTTTCAAATAAAAAATCGAGCGTTTTTGCTGAGATCGGCATAAACATCCTCCTTATCTGCTCCCATTATACCTGAGGACGCAAAAAAATACAATGTTGCCCTGCGCTTTTTGGTATGTTATAATGAAAGCAAAAAACGAGGTGGGACGAATTGAAACGACAGGACTACATTTCATGGGATGAGTATTTTATGGGGATCGCCCTGCTTTCGGCGCAGCGCAGCAAGGATCCCAACACACAGGTGGGCGCCTGCATTGTGGGCCAAGACAACAAAATCCTCTCGCTCGGCTACAACGGCATGCCGATCGGGTGCAGCGATGACGAACTCCCATGGAGCAACCAGGGGGGACCTCTCGACACCAAGTATTTGTTTGTCTGCCACGCCGAGCTCAATGCGATCCTAAACAGCGGCAAGGACCTTTCGGGTGCAAAACTCTACACAACCCTCTTCCCCTGCAACGAGTGCGCCAAGGCGATTATCCAGTCGGGGATCAAAGAAGTGGTCTACTGCTCGGACAAATATGCGGACACCGAGTCGACAATTGCTTCCAAAAAAATGTTTGGCATGGCTGGGGTCCTCTACCGCGGCTACGATCTGCACGGCAAGGAGATCACAATCAATTTGTAGCAGCCGCCATTCTGGGATTGTACAGCTGTGCCCGAGCTGGTCTGCTGAAAAAATCTGCCGCGCCGCCAGCTGCAGCCGGGACAAAGAGGCATGGGCACAGGGGCGGTTTTCCTACAAACAGTTCCTCAGTGAGTTGGAGAAGCGAGCGGCCGGGTTTGGTTTCAGCGGGCCAGAGCAGCGCGTCCCGTTCCCCAGCATGCTGGAGAGGGCGGCAGAACCACATCCTCGGGTGGGCGGTGACGGGCTGTGCTGGCCCTCCTGCCCGGCTGTGACTCCCGGGGATTTTCCGTTGTGCGATTGCACACCCTGATCGGACTTTTTCGCAGATGTTGTCTGCTCGGCCCCGCTTGGACGGGGCTTTTTTGTTGCATTGGCACCGCCGGGACACGTTGTTCTCACCACCTTATCGAGCGGATGATCACACAGTTGAAAAGACAGCCGGAATCGAAAGCACATCTGGGTGCACTGGGTGTGGGCAACCCGCCACACTGCCGCTGAAAAAATGGTTCGGCCTATCGCATAGGGCTGGCACTTCTTTTTCATTCAGCCCGGGGTTTTGATTTATACACAATTCGGATAAAATTTGTTCACGCTGTTTTTGAACAGGTTGAATTGTAAAAGGGCAGAAGGTATGCTATAATAATCATAATCGTATAGTATGGTTCCTTGTTCTTGAACCGGTTTGGAAAGGTGGGCGATTCAGTTGAAAAGAGTGTTTGCGGCCATCCTCTCTGCACTGACAGCGCTCAGCCTGAGCGGGTGCAGCGTGGTCAATACCAACATCGAAACGGTGGTTTCGCCGCCAAAGATGACTTCAGAGCAGGCCGCGATCTACAAAGCGCTCGAAAACACCGGCCAGACCGGCAAGAACATTGACCTGAAATACCCGCAGTCGGGGGAAAACCGTTCCGCAATTGTCCTCGAGAACATCGACGATGAGGAGAGCAGGGAAGCGCTCGTGTTTTACGAGAGCAAGACCCAGTCTTCGATGAGCGGCGGGGGCCTGCGCGTCTGTCTGCTCGATCAGATCGGCGGCGAGTGGGTCACGGTGTGGGATGTCGCCGGCGCGGGAACCGAGGTCGACAAGGTCGTTTTTCTGTATGACAGCGAGACGGCGCGCAAGCTTGTCATCATCGGTTTTTCGATTGAAAACCAGCAGCAGAAGATTTACAAAGTTTTTACTTATGAAGACAAGTCGTTTAACTCGATTTTTGAGGGAAATTACCAGGTTCTGGAGGTCTACGACATCGACGAGGACGGGCAAGATGAGATTATTACCGTCAACGCCGAGTCGTCGGAGACCGACAACATCAATAAATCCGCTGCATCCGGCACGCTCCCTGTCAAAACCAAGGCGAGCCTGATCAAGTACCGCAACGAAACCTTTGAAAAAATAGACGAAATCGAGTTGCTCGGGCAGGCTGTGGAGTACAACAACATTCTCAAGGATGAGAACAACGCGACGTTTGGCCGGCCCGCCCTGTTTTTAGACGAGGTGCTCGCTGCCAAAAGCTCAGCAATTACCTATGCGACTGAAATCCTCGTCTGTGAGGATGGAAAGCTCAAAAACCTTGTGGATGATGGCAGTGAGGATCGTAGGTTGTTTCAGCAGACCTACCGCGTACAGGCGCCCTCCTGCGACGATATCGACGGGGACGGCAGGATTGAGATCCCGAAAACTAGGCTGTTCCCCGGGTACAGCGAGAGCGACGAGCACCCGATGTACATGACCGAGTGGTACAGCCTGACAGAAGGGGAGCTGACGCTGTCGAGGGCCTCTTACATCAATTATACCCAAGGGTTTGGGTTTCTCCTGCCCAACGGGTGGATTGACAAAGTCACCGTCAAAAGCGTGGTGGAAAACGACGAAATCTCCTTTTTTGTGTTTGATGAGACGCTCGAAAACGACAGCCGCAAGATTCTGAGCCTCAAGGTGGACAACATCAGCGAGAACACCAACCGCTCAGCGGGGATCCCAGCAGGGTATTTTGAGCTCAGCCGGGTGGGACAGCTCGCCTTTTTGGCGAAGAACCACAACATCGGCGGAGAGTTCAACATCCAAAACGGAGAGATCTTCGAGAATTTTGTAGATTTGTATTTATTGGGGGATTAGGCAGATGAAACGAATTTTAGTGTGCGAGGATGAGGACGTCATCCGCGATTTTGTAGTGATTAACCTTGAACGCTCGGGCTATACCGTTGTGGATGTGAGCAACGGGGAGGATGCGCTCAAGGCGTTTGACGAGGCCAAGGGCGACTTTGATATCGCCCTGCTCGACATCATGATGCCGGGAATCGACGGCTTTGAGGTGTGCAAACGCCTGCGGGAACGCAGCTCCACCATCGGCATTATTATGCTCACCGCGAAAACCCAGGAGATGGACAAAGTGCGCGGGCTGATGCTCGGCGCGGACGACTATGTGGCCAAGCCGTTCAGCCCTTCCGAACTGGTCGCGCGGGTGGATGCGATTCACCGGCGGGTCAACATGATCGCCAACCAGCCCCAGCAGGTCAAGTCGATCGTATCCGGTCCGTTTGAACTCAACCCAAAGAGCAGGATCCTGACCAAAAACGGCGTCCCGGTCGACCTCACCCAGGTGGAGTACCAGATTATGGAGCTGTTTATGAAAAACCAGAACGTCGCGCTTGACCGCACCCATATCCTCAATGAGATCTGGGGCGACAACTACTATGGCGACGTCAAAATTGTGGATGTCAACATCCGCCGTCTGCGGATGAAGGTGGAGGATGAGCCCTCCTCTCCCAAGTACATCCTGACCATCTGGGGCTTTGGGTACAAGTGGAACGCTTAGGCCGAACAAATAGGGAGTAAAGTGTGGTGTGACCGATGGCAATTAAAAGCATAACCCAGCGATGGGCGCTCAATACCCTGATGGTGATCCTGCTTGTCCTTGTGCTGGTCAACATCGGATTTGTCTACAACATCCACAACTATTTTTACTCCGGCGCAAAGCAGATGCTCACCTCAAGCGCCACCTCAGACTACAACCTCATTCTCCTCTATTCCAGCGACACCACCAAAAACATCACCAAGGAAATTCAGGGGATGGTGGAGAACTTTCCGAACAAGGACAAGATGGAGCTGATGTCGATCGATTACACCGGAAAGGTGTACAGCACCTCGAGCGGCTTCAAGCTCTCCGACCAGGACGTGCCGGAGGACTATCTCCAAGCGCTGAGCAACGCGGGGACCGGCTACTCGGTCAGCAAGTTACCCAGCGGGGAAAAGATCATGGCAGTGACCCGCCTTGTCCCGGTGACCAACAACCGTTTTTCTGCGCTGCGCTACGTCGTGTCGCTTGAAAAGATCGATTCGCTGATCTTTAAATCCACCCTGCTGCTCGTTGCGGCCAGCTTGATTGTGCTGCTCTTTGTGCTCGTATCCGGCGGCTTTTTCGTCAACTCGATTGTCCGCCCGGTGCGGGAGATGAGTGTTGCGGTGCGCAAAATCGCACAAGGGGATATGAGCGTGCGCATCCGCCGCCAGTCCAAGGATGAGCTCGGTCAGCTCTGCGAGTCGATCAACTACATGGCGGATGAGATCTCCAACTCAGAGCGGCTCAAAAATGAGTTTATCTCAAGTGTTTCCCACGAGCTGCGCACCCCGCTCACCGCGATTCAGGGCTGGAGCGAGACCATCATGAGCATGGGGGTGGGGGATCTTGAAACCACCAAAAAGGGGATGCGGGTCATCTCCAATGAGACCGGCCGCCTCTCCGACATGGTGGAGGAGCTGCTCGACTTTTCCCGCATCCAGGACGGCCGCTTCAAGCTCAACAAAGACCGGATGGACGCGGTGCTCATCTACACCGAGCACGCCCACCGGGAGGGCAAGCAGCTCATCTACCACGATATTGAAATGCTCCCGTTTATCTTCGGGGACCGCAACCGCATCCGTCAGGTGTTTATCAATATCATCGACAACGCGCTCAAATACTCCGACGAAGGGGATACCGTCACCGTCAAGGCGGAGGCGGATGAGAAGAACATCATTATCACAGTTTCCGACACCGGCTGCGGCATTGCCGAAAAGGACCTGCCGCTGGTTAAAGAAAAGTTCTATAAAGCCAACAATACTCGCCGTGGCTCGGGAATCGGCCTTGCCGTCGCAGTGGAGATTGTCTCGATGCACGACGGCTCTCTCGAGATTGACAGCGAGGAGGGCATCGGCACCACAGTAACAGTCACCCTGCCCATTGACAAAGGGCAGCTCGATCAAACCACGGTGGAATTCACCACGGTGGAACCAACAACCGAAATTCAAATCTAACGGACACGCGGAGAGCATCCGTCTGCCCCAAAAGGAAGCGTGAAAATAGTGAATCAACCAACACATAAAAGTAAAATTGGAGGTCAGGCGCTCATTGAGGGAATCATGATGCGCGGGCTCGACAAAATATCCATGGCGGTCCGTGTCCCCAGCGGGGAAATCGACATCGAGACCTGGGAGGCGGGAAGCTTGGTCCACCCCAAATGGTACCGCAGAATCCCGGTTGTCCGCGGTGTGGTCAATATGGTGGAATCCCTCACCCTCGGCTACAAATGCCTGATGAAATCCGCGGAAAAGGCGGGGCTTGAAGAGGAGGAAGACGAGGACTACGAGCCGGGCAAATTTGAGAAATTCATCGAGGACAAATTTGGCGACCACCTCTTTAAAATCATTGGAACCATCGGCATGGTGCTCGGCGTGGCGATCGCACTGCTGCTGTTCATGTACATACCCGCACTTGCGGTGAAGGGTCTTGGGATGCTCGTCGACCTCGGCGCCTTCAAGACGCTGGTCGAGGGAGTCATTAAAATCGCGATTTTTGTCGCCTACCTCGCGTTGGTCTCTAAAATGAAGGACATTCGGCGCACCTTTGAGTACCACGGCGCAGAGCACAAGTCGATCGCCTGCTATGAGGCGGGGGAAGAGCTCACCGTCGAAAACGTCAAAAAACATCGCCGCTTTCATCCCCGCTGCGGCACCAGTTTTCTGCTCATCGTGCTCATTATCAGCATCATCATCTTTTCAGTGGTCACCTGGAGCAATCTGTGGATCCGCATTGGGCTGAAAATTTTGTTGCTTCCAGTGGTGGTCGGCATCTCCTATGAAATCATCAAACTGGCAGGGCGGTATGACAATGTGGTCACCCGGGCTATCTCAGCGCCCGGCCTCGCACTCCAACGACTTACCACCCGCGAGCCGGACGGCAGCCAGATCGAGGTTGCAATCGCAGCGCTCAACGAGGTGCTGCCCGACAACAAGGAAGACGACCAGTGGTAATCCACAATCTTCAAAACGAGATTCGGGAGGCGCTTCGCAAGAGCGGGATGGAAGCATACAGCCTGGAAGCCAGCTTGCTGTTGCAGCGTGTGCTCGCCTGTGACCGGCAATGGTTGCTGCTCCACCGGCAGGAGGAACTGACGGCGGAACAGGCGGAGCGTGTGCGCACCCTTGCTCGCAGGCGGGCGGAGGGGATTCCCCTCCAATACCTGCTCGGAAGCTGGGAGTTTTATGGCCTTGAATTCGAGGTGGGCGAAGGGGTGCTCATCCCCCGCCCGGACACCGAATGTCTATGTGACATCGCAATTGAACAGATTGGGGAGCGTCCGGCGGTTGTCGCCGACCTCTGCGCGGGGAGCGGCTGCGTCGCGGCAGCGGTGCAGTGCGCCTGCGGGCAGGCACAAATGTTCGCAGTGGAGCTCTCACGGCAGGCTCTGCCCTATCTGCGGCGCAACCTCGCGCGCAACGCCCCGCAGGTCACAGTGATCGAGGGGGATGTGCTCAGCGAAAATACCCCCGGCCTGCTTCCCAAACTCGATGTAATTCTCTCCAATCCCCCCTATCTGACGGCAGAGGATATGGAGCATCTTCAGCAGGAGGTGCGGCAGGAACCCGCCCTTGCCCTTTACGGCGGGGAAGACGGTCTGGGGTTTTATCGCGGCATTACCCGGCTTTGGAAGCACAGGCTGCGCCCCGACGGGCTGCTCGCCTATGAAATTGGAATCAATCAGCACACTGCTGTTGCAGAAATACTCCGGGAGAACGGGTTCTCCCGCATTCAATACGAAAAGGATCTGCACGGCGTGATCCGCGTCGTGTACGGCTTTACCAACAAGGAGGAAAACCATGGCGGCTAGAAAAGAACCAACCAAAAAAGAATTCAGCGGAAGCGATATTCTGAGTGATAAAAAAAAGGCGCTTGAAACAGCGCTTGCACAGATCGAAAAACAATTTGGTCAGGGCGCGGTAATGAAACTCGGCCAGGCGACGGCGATGAACGTCGAGTCGATCTCCACCGGTTCGATCGGGATGGACATTGCCCTCGGCATTGGCGGCGTGCCTCGTGGTCGTATTGTCGAAATCTACGGCCCCGAATCCTCGGGTAAAACCACTGTGGCCCTCTCAATCGTGGCGCAGGCGCAGAAGGCGGGCGGGGAAGCGGCGTTTATTGACGTCGAACACGCGCTCGACCCGGTGTACGCCAAGGCGCTCGGAGTGGACATCGACTCGCTGCTCGTCTCCCAGCCCAACTCGGGAGAACAGGCGCTCGAGATCACCGAGGCGCTGGTGCGCTCCGGCGCGATTGACGTCATCGTCCTCGACTCGGTCGCGGCGATGACCACCAAGGCGGAAATCGAAGGCGAGATGGGGGATACTCACGTCGGCCTGCAGGCCCGTCTGATGTCCCAGGCGATGCGCAAGCTCACCGGCATCATCGGCAAAACCAACTGCGTCGCCCTCTTCATCAACCAGGTGCGTGAAAAAATCGGGGTGATGTACGGCAACCCCGAAACCACCCCGGGCGGCCGCGCGCTCAAATTCTATTCCTCGGTGCGGATGGAGATCCGCCGTTCCGAGCAGATTAAAAACGGCAGCGAGGTCATCGGCAACCGCACCCGCTGCAAGGTGGTCAAAAACAAGGTGGCGCCCCCCTTCAAAGAGGCGGAGTTCGACATCATGTACGGGGAGGGCATCTCCCAGACTGGAGAAATTCTCGACCTCGCGACCAATCTCGACATCGTCAACCGCAGTGGTGCATGGTATAATTACAACGGCGAGCGGCTGGGGCAGGGACGGGACAACGCAAAGGCCTATCTTGCGGAAAATCCCGAACTGTGCGAAGAGCTGAGAAAGCTTGTGATGGAGAACAAAGATGAGTTGCTCATGGCGGGCAAAAAGTCGGGCAGGCGCCCGGCAGTGGAAAAGGTGGTCGCCAAAGCGGCGGCAAAGCCGGTGGAAAAGACGGCCGAACCCGCTAAGGAGCCCAACCTCAACATCAAGCCCGACGAGGCGGACTTTGAATAAATGCGTGTCACGAATATTGAGAAGGGGAAGGGCAGACGCTATAAAGTGTATGTCGACGGCCTGTATTGGGCGTCGCTGGACCCCGAGGTGATTGTCGATTCCAGCCTCAAAGAGGACCTCGAATGCAGCGAGGAATTTTTAGAGGAAATCAAGCACAGGGCGGATGTGCGCCGCGCCAAGGAGCGGGCGCTCTACCTGCTCGAATACCGCGACCATTCCCGCAGGGAGCTCGTCGACAAGCTTAAAAAGGACGTTGACGAGGAGATTGCCGAAGCGACAGCCGATAAAATGGAGGAGTTTGGCTTTCTCGACGACGGGCGGTATGCGGAGAAACTCGCGCGCGACCTGCTCACCCGCAAGCGGCTCGGCAGAAGGCGGGCGTTTTATGAGCTTCAGCGCAAGGGGGTCAGCCGGGAGCTCGCCGAGCGTGTGCTCGATGAATCGGAGGTCGACCCCGCGGATCAGCTCGGAGCGCTGATTGAGAAAAAATATGCGCGCTATCTCGGCGATGAAAAGGGCAGAAAAAAGGTGATTAACGCCCTTCTACGGCTTGGCCACAGTTACGAGGACATCAAGCGCGCCCTGCAGCAATACGAAGAATTTGAGGAGAATGAACAATGGCAGTAAAAGTTGGTATGGTGTCGCTTGGATGCCCAAAGAACCAGGTGGACGCAGAGATGCTCCTGAGCAGCATCAAGCGGGACGGCTTTGAGATCACAGCCGACGCACAGCAGGCCGATGTCGTCGTCATCAACACCTGCGGCTTTATCGAGAGCGCAAAACAGGAGTCGATCGACAGCATCCTCGAATTCTGTGAACTCAAGGAACAGGGACAGCTCAAATGTGTGGTGGTCACCGGCTGCCTCGCCGAGCGCTACCGGGAGGAGATCGCCAAGGAGATCCCCGAAGCAGACGTTGTGCTCGGGATCGGCTCGAATGCGGACATTGCCAAGGCAATCACCCAGGCGCTTGACGGCAAAAAAGTTGCCGAATTCGGCGAAAAGCAGGATTTGGCGCTCAATGGAGAGCGGGTGCTCAGCACCCCCTCCTATTTGGCTTATCTCAAAATCGCTGAGGGGTGCGACAACAACTGCACCTACTGTGCGATTCCCGCTATCCGCGGCCCCTACCGCAGCCGCAAACTCGAGGATATTGTGAAGGAAGCCGAGTGGCTCGCCTCTTCCGGGGTGAAGGAGCTCATCGTCGTGGCGCAGGACACCACCCGGTACGGCAGCGACCTGTACGGGGAACTCAAGCTCCCTGAACTGCTCCGCCGTCTCTGCCGGATCGACGGCTTTGTGTGGATCCGCGTTCTCTACTGCTATCCCGAAATGGTGACCGATGAGTTGCTCGACGTGCTCGCCGAAGAACCCAAAATGGCGAAGTACATCGACATTCCGATCCAGCACATCAATTCCGCCGTGCTGCGCCGGATGCACCGCAGAAGCACCCGGGAGGAAATCCTCTCGGTCGTGCAGCGGGTGCGGGAGCGAGTGTCCAACGTCACCATCCGCACCACCCTCATCGCCGGCTTCCCTGGCGAGACCAAGGAGCAGTTTGAGGAGCTTGTCGAGTTTGTCAAGGAATCTAAATTTGACCGCCTCGGCTGCTTTGCCTACTCGCAGGAGGAGGGGACCCCTGCCGCTAAGCTGCCCGATCAGCTCGATGAGGAGACCAAAGCCCGCCGGGCAGAACTCGTCATGCTCGAACAGCAGACAATCAATGAGGCGCGTAACCGCGCCCAGCTCGGCAAGACGATCAAGGTGCTTGTCGAAGGCTTTGACAGGGAGAGCTGCTGCTATGTTGGGCGCAGTGAGGCCGACGCGCCCGACATCGACGGTGTGGTGCTGTTTGTGTCTGAAAAGGAGCTCTCCCCCGGCGATTTTGCCGAGGTGGAGCTTCTCGACATCCTGGAGTACGACCTGATGGGCAGAGCGGTCTAGCCCGGAGAATTGGAGGAATGTGAGTTGAATACGCCGAACAAGTTGACCCTGCTGCGAATCATTCTCGTCCCGTTTTTCGTAGCGTTTTTGATGATTTCCGCGATCCCGTACCACTTTTTGTGGGCGCTCATCCTGTTTATCGCCGCCGCTGTGACCGACTCAATTGACGGCAAGCTCGCGCGCAAATACAACCTTGTCACCAACTTTGGCAAGTTTCTCGACCCGCTCGCTGACAAGGTGCTTGTCTTTTCCGCGCTCATCTGCTTTATCGAGCTCGGGCTTATCGGCTCGGTCATGGTGGTGATCATCATGGCGCGGGAATTCCTCGTCACCTCGCTGCGGCTTGTCGCGGTGAACAGCGGCAAGGTCATCGCCGCGAGCATCTGGGGCAAGCTCAAAACAGTGTCCCAAATGGTGAGTATTGTCGTCATTTTAACCCTCCAGGCGTTTATCGAGCTGTTTGGGATTCTCGACCCGTCGGCTGCCCTGCTCATTGGTGAGGTGCTCATGTGGATCGCCACCGCGCTCACCCTGATTTCGGGTGTGGAATACCTCTGGTCCAACCGGAAGTATATCAATATGAACGACTAGCGGATGGGTTGACATTCCGCCATATTTTGAGTATAATAAAAGCAGTAAAAGGCCATCGTTTCAGATGGTTGGCCCAAGTGGTATTTGTTTAAGAGCTGGGTTCTAGCGACCCCAACCCCAATAACCATCACTTTGCAGAGTGATGGTTACTTTTTTATGTATTTGATGATTTCCTTGATCGAAACAAGGATGAAAAAAACAATGATTAGCGTCATCAAATCCATCTGCGCCACCCCCTTTCGTTGGGGTGTGGCCAACCATCCTCTGCGGGCGTCCTTTTACTGCAAGTTTAGAATACCATAATTTGTCGAATTTTGCAACTAATTTTAAAAGCGGAGGACTCCAAACCATTTTGGATTCTCCGCTTTTTTGTCGCTGATTTGGTTTTATATTCTCTCTTTCAAATTGTTTCTACCCATACTATAGTCAACACTGCAAGTATCATAATCGGATGACTCCAGTAGGAAACGGATTGGGATTTTCCATTTTGTGATTGCTGTGGGACTCTTTGATTTGCTTCGAGCAAATCAGTATAGTTCTTCTGGATATTGGCTGTTTTGCTCTTCAAAAACTATTTTACTATCGAACGATAGTAGAAAGATTGACTTTCTCCCGATTCGTGCTAGAATTGCCCTAGGAGGTGATTCGCATGTCAATCAGCGAACAAAACAACCGGTATGTACAGGCCATGTGTCGCAACATCCGCGCCCTGCGCACCGAGCGGGGGATTACCATACAAGAGGCATCCGCCGCCGCGGGCATCCCTGCTAAACTGCTGCAACAGCTCGAAAATGGTGTGCTCGCTGACGAGATGACCGTTGACAATCTGTTCGCCCTCGCTGACTGCTTTCAAATCAAGCCCCATGAATTTTTTGACCCTCCAAAATAGGCGGTTGATTTTTTCCTCCATTTCGCATATAATGTTTATTAGACTTGAAATGCGTTTGAGCAGGAAAGAGTAAGGAGCGTTCCTCGCACCAGAGAGCCCCCGCCGTTTGGCTGAAAGCAGGGGCGGCAGAGGAAGCTCCCCAAGTGCGTCCTGCGAGCAGGCAGGGACAAAGGCACACAGCCGAGTATCCCGCCCGCCCCGTCCCCGTTACCGGACGCCCTGAGCAACAAATCAGAGTGGAACCGCGACTTGTCGCCTCTGTCTATCCCGACAGAGGCGTTTTATTTTGGCTGGATGGTTGTTGGGACGCTGTCCCAAACCCTGCTTAGGGGGCCTTTTGAAAAAGTCCCCCTAAGAACCCCCGAAAACTT
>CBCSOX010000017.1:0-25401 GCA_965141735.1 uncultured Oscillospiraceae bacterium
ATCAGCGCGACCTCACCGCGCGAGATCATACCAGCGCCGATCTGGAGAGATTCCCGGTTGGTGTATTTACACAGCTTTGCCCCGATGCCGCAGCCGAGGATTTTGGTGAGCACGGCGACAATCACCAGCAGCACGGCAAACAGGATAATCATCCAGTCCATGTCGGGAAGAACGACCTTGATGCCGATGCTTGCAAAAAACATGGGGGAGAGCAGCATATAGGAGAGTGTTTCAAAGCGGGACGCGATGTATTTGGTGCGTTCAGTGTTGGAGAGGATCACACCTGCGATGAATGCGCCGGTGATGTCCGCAACCCCGAAAAACACCTCGGCACAGTAGGAGAGCAGCAAACAGAACACAAACGCGACGATGACAAAGCGGCGCATGTCCTTGTGATAGCGCTTGAGCCATTTGGTGAAGATCAGATAAAAGACAAATCCAGCCCCTCCCGCAAATACGAAAAAGAGCACAACTTTGAGCAGTACCATCCAAATGTTGACCGAGGCGTCCGCCATGCTGGTGACAATGGTGAGCGCGACGATGCCGAGTATGTCGTCGATGATGGCGGCCCCGAGAATCGCGTTGCCCGCGCGGGTATTGAGCTTGCCCATCTCTTTGAGAGTCTCTACCGAGATGCTGACCGATGTGGCGGTCAGGATGATGCCGACAAAGATGTTTTGCAGAAAGATGCTCGCATTTGCGTCGGATAGGGAATCGCTGTTAAAGAGTGCCGCGAGCCCGAATCCGCCGAGAAGTGGGACGATGACGCCGACGAGTGCGATGACAAAGGATGCTTTTCCACTTTTTTTGAGTTCTTTGATGTCGGTTTCAAGACCTGCTGTAAACATCAGTACAATGACGCCGATTTCAGACACCTGGGTGATAAAATCCGTTTCTTTCAGGATTTTGAGCATGGCCGGGCCGAGAATCAGGCCTGCGAGCAGCGCGCCCACAACCTGCGGCATCTGGAACTTCTTTGTAATCAAACCAAAGAGCTTGGTGCTGATGAGGATCAAAGCCAGATCTAAGAGAAAGTTGTATGAGTGCATTCTGAAAAAATCTCCTTATTTGATAAAATTTTAACCGATACCTATTATAGACCAGCCATAAAAAATTTACAATGTTTATTTTCCAATAATAAAGCCCGGTTTTTTTTTATTTTTTATCCATTCCGTCGCGGCCGTGCGGGGCAATCTAGCTTGGTTTTGTGAGGACTGCCCGATTTTTCGGTTGCATTCGCTTGACAGATGTGGTAGATTAAAAGAAAAAGGAGTGAAGCATTGGTATGAATTTTCAATTTGTACACTACAACTATAATGTTTTTGATCTTGAGAAGAGCATGGCGTTTTACAAGCAGGCGCTCGGCCTCACCGAGGTGCGCAGAAAGGTTGCGCAGGACAATTCCTTTGTGCTGGTCTACTTGGGGGACGGGAAAACCGACTTCCAGCTTGAACTGACCTATCTGGTGGGAAGAAAAGAGCCGTACAACCTCGGGGACAACGAGGTACACCTCGCATTTACCGTGCCCGACTTTGAGGCGGCGCACAAACTGCACCAGGAGATGGGCTGCATCTGCTATGAAAATCCGGATATGGGCATTTATTTTATCAGCGACCCGGATGGCTATTGGCTTGAGATCATTCCGGAGCGCAGATAAGGAGAGCTTATGACTGAATCGGCCGCGCAGAACATTCAATTTGTCCTGCTTACCCTGTTTTTGATGGCGCTGATTTTCTTGATCCTCTGGCTGGTCAGCAGGGCGGGGGGCAAGGCGTTTCGCAAAAACAAGGACAAGCTGTTCGCTGAGCATAAAATGGGGCCGCGCGACATTGTGTTACTTTCGGATGGCAGCCGCGTCAAGCTGCTCGAAGCGATTGACGGCGGTGAGAGCTACCTGGCGGAGACAATCGCTGACTATGGAAAGCGTCCAGAGAAGGTGACTGTCTCAAAAGAGGAGATCGTCAAGATTGAGTATTACGCCTGATCTTATTTGATGAGGTGGTTGTTCCCAAAACGCAGTGAGTTCTCGTTGCGTCGACGGCAAACAGCGATTAGAAGCGGGGCCTTTCTTTGCTGCTTGTGAAAATGCGATGGGCGCAGTGAAAAAATCAACCCTCCGGCAATGCTGCTGGAGGGTTGATTTTTTTGTGCGCTTTCGCTTGATATGGTTGTACCGGAATTAGAGGAAAAAACTTCCGCCAAACGCTTGCCGAAGGAACGTTTCAGAAAGAGCCATCTCGATAGATCAGTTCCCGCAGCAAGCGAATGTGACCTGTTTACGGGTTGCTGTATACGATGTTTTAATTTTATTGGCTGCCCCTTGAGGGGGGCCCTGTAATTGATCCTTCTTAGGGCTGGGCATACCATCCGTGCATGAGTGGCTGTGATTTCACAAATCTCTATTGGGGAGAACACAACAGCTTTGCACAGAGCTCACCGAGGGGAAACGGGCTATTGCAAAAACAGGGGCAGGATTTTTGAAAACCATAGGGTCCGTTTTTACACCATGAGAAATGAATGCGGCCTATTTCTGGGTTGCTGCGCGGCAGCAGTTGGCATGGGAGCATGCAAATCGAGCAGTTCTATCTCCAGTAGTTACAGCGACTCGCTTTTGCTTTCCCGGTCACAAGACGGCTCTGCCAAATGGACCTCGGCAAAATGTTCCAGATGCCGTTCCAGCAGCCCGAGCGCCTCCTGTTCCCGGTCTGCCTGTCGGTCGTAACGGGTCAGGAGCAGAAAAAAGGGGGCGTAAAATTCCAGGGCAGTCAGATAGGGGTCCGCCTGTTTAAAAAATCCCTGCCGCATCATCTCCCCAAATAGGCCGGTTTCAAAGGTGAGGACATTGTCGATAAAAAAGCTGTGGTAGACGTCGCCTGCCCGGGTGTTTTTAAACTGTTCAATGGTCAGCATCCGGCGGAATTTTGAGGCGTAATCATCCTGGAGTAAAAACAGGAACATGGATTTGCCCATATGTTTGACCATTCCGACACCTTGTTCCCCATACTGAAGAGCCACTTCCCGAAACTCCCCCTTGGGGAGATGAAAATGGTCGGTCGCTTCCTCGTACCGCTGTTTCATTCCCTCAAACAGCGCGTCAAAGATGGCCTGTTTGCTTGCGTAGTGCTTGTAAAGAGCGCTTTCCCGAATGCCGACGGCCCGGGCGATGTCCCGGATGGATGTTCCGTCAAATCCCCGTTCCGAAAAAAGGTCGAGCGCTACGAGAAGAATCACTTCTTTGGTATTTCGTCTTTCCATTTCAGTCTCCTTAACTGAGTTGTGTGAGAATTTCCTCCACCTGACGGCGCTGTTCAAAGAGAGAACAGCCGCCGATGTGCTCCCCGCCGGTGAGGTGCTCGCTTTGTAGCCGGGCAAAGAAGGGGGAGCTGAGCACTTCGATCAAGGAATGCTCCTTTAAGCTGCGGTCAGAATAGGGCGCGAAGGGGCAGGCTTCTGCCTTTCCGCTCGGGTTGATGTGAAAAAAACCTCTCCCTGCAGCCAGGCAGCCCCCCATTTTTTTTTCATCGCCGGGAAACGAGAGCAAAAGCTGCGCGGGGAACGCCTTGCGCAGTGCTGCCTGACGGGTTTCGAGCAGGGAGCGCTCGGCGTCCCCAAATGCGCTGTCCCGGGTGGATTCATCCACAGGGACATACTCGACAAAGAGGACGATCCTGCACCCCTGAGCCGCAAGTTGCTGGATGAATTCGGGCTGTGTCACTGTATCGAGATTGCTTTTTGAAACGGTGAGGGAACAGCCATACAGGATCCCGTACCGGCTGAGTGCAACCATTTTGTTGTGCAGCAGTTTGTAAGTACCTTCCCCCCGCCTCGCATCGGTTTCGGCCTCGTTTCCCTCGATGCTCAGGATGGGGATGAGGTTCCGGCAGCGGTCAAAGAGCTCAAGACAGCTGGAGTCAAGCATCGTCCCGTTTGTAAAAATGGGGAAAATCGTTTCGGGATGCTGTGCTGCGCGCTGCAGGACCTCTGGTCGCAGCAGAGGTTCTCCCCCTGCCAACAGGTGAAACCCAATGCCCAGGTCGGATGCTTGGCAGAAAATAGAGTCCCATTCCTCTGCGGTGAGGAGGGGAGCAGTTCCCTCTTCGCGGCAGATGCCGTTGGCCCGCGCATAGCAGCCCTTGCAAAAGAGGTTGCAGGCGTTGGTGATGCTCGAGATCAGAAAGGAGGGGACATGCTGGCCGCGGCTTTCCCAGTTCAAGCGCTTTTGAAGCGCCTTTTTGCTGCTGCTTCGGTAACGTAGCAGAAAGGCGGTTTCCTTGGGATGATGCAGCGTGTTTTTGAGAACCTCTGTCACGATCTGATCGATCGCGCGGCTCATATAGACGGTGAGTTCGGTGTTGTTCAAAGTAATCTCCCCATTTCAAAAAGGATTGGTGATCGATTGTTCACTTTTTATTATAGTGATCAATCGTTCACCTGTCAACCCTTTTTGGATCAATCAAAGGGGAGCATGATAATCTGACGCATCTGTTTCACTAAAAATAACTGTAGAAAGTTGGCCCTCCAGGGGCTGGCCGCAAGGCGTTTCGATCAGGCACTCAGCTTATGTTTCGTACAATTTTGGAAACGACAAAGCAGCTTTAAACCAAGGCTGCTGAAAAGCCGAGTGTGCGAGCGACACACAGAAAGGATGGCTGGCATCAGCTCGTACAGTTTTCGGCTTTCCGGGTCGTGCTTGAGAGAACAAGAACTATTTCGTTGTTCATCCGGCGGCACAGGGCTAGGACAAGCGTCTCCACCTGATTTGGTTCTGAATTTTGGGCGCAGGACAAAGAAGAAGCCTCTCTATGAGCTGCAGACAGGCCCGGGGCGTTAATACGCGAAAGAACACTGACCGACTCTGTACCTGTCTGCACAGGAAAGCTGGGGAAAGTGAGTGGGGCAAATGAAAAGGCGGCTCCTTCAAGCCGCCTGTTTCACCTGCTGAGGAGAGCTTTCTTCCGCCTAAAATAAAACACCAGAAAACAGAGATTCAACAGCAGGGTGAGCGCCTCGGCGACTGGAATCGTCATCCACACCCCAGTGAGGCCAAAGAGACTCGAGAGCAGAAGGACAAGCGGGATGACCGCGCCAAATCCGCGCATCACCGAGAGCAGGGCCGCCTGCCGGGGCTGCGCTACACAGGCGAACAGACTGGCAGATACGATGTTGAGTCCCATCATAAAAAACGCTGTAAAATAGATCCGGATGCCCGCAACGGCGATCTGAGTGAGTTCGATCCCACCGTCTCGATTGAATGCGGCGGTCATCTGCTCTGGGAACAGCAGCCCGGAGAGGTAAAAGAGCGATCCAAACACGATCGCGATTCCCCAGCCGTAGCGCAGAATCTGCCGGATTTTTTTGTGCTCCCCGGCACCGTAGCAGAGGCTGGCCAAGGGTTGGATTCCCTGGCCGATGCCGTTAAAGAGTGCGAGGAACACCAGCGCGATGTTGGTGATGATGCCGTAGGCGCCGACCCCGGTGTTGCCGGCGAGCGCGAGAATAATCCTGTTAAAGAGCAGCAGCACTACGCCGGAGGAAAATTCGGTCACAAACGAGGGAACTCCAGCGAGCAGCAGCGGGCGGATTTCCCCCCAGCGCGGGCGGCAGCGGACCAGACGGAAGTGGTTGTGCTTTTTGAAAAAATGGGTGGAGAGCACACAGAGGCTCAGCAGCGGGGCGATGCCTGTTGCAAATGCTGCCCCGAACATCCCCATTCCCAAGGGAAACACAAAGATGTAATCGAGCACAATATTGCTCATACTCGCGGTGAGCATGGCCGCTGTGGAGAGATGGGGCTTTTTGTCGTTGCGCACAAAACAGATCAGCAGGTCGTTGAAGATAAACGCCCCTGAAAAGCAGAGAGTGGTCTGAAGGTATTCCTTTGCGAGTGGAATGATCTCCCCCGAGGCCCCGAGCAGCTCGACGATCGGCTGGGAGAAACAGATTCCGATGAGGGTGAATACTGCCGTCGCGCAGGCGCCGAGACCGGCCGCTTGGGTAAAGATCCTGCTGCCCCGCTCCTGCTGCCCTTCCCCCATCGCAATGGAAAACCGGGTTGCCGCGCCCATGCCGAGCAGCAGCCCTACGCCGTTGACAAAACTGTAGGCAGGCAGCGCGATGTTGAGGGCGACGATTCCGTTGCTTCCGACGCCGTTGGCGACGAAAAAGGTGTCTGCCAGAATGTAGAGAGAGAGCCCGATCATACTGACGACATTGAGCGAGATGTAGCGCAAAATTGTTTTGCGAAAGTTTCCATGGAGCAGTTGTTGGGTCTGCATATGCATTTCTCCTTCATTGCATTCGTTACGCAGTACGCGTTTGGATGAAATCAACCAGAGATTTGGGGTTTCCCAGGCTGGGGTCAGGAAGAGATGTTGCAAAAGCCGGGAATAAAAAATCGTTAGGTCTGTCCTATCCACAGACCTAACGATAGGAATTCATTTGTGCCCCGTTCGCGGTACAGGCAGCCCGGTGACATACCTGTGCCAGGACGATGTTGATTGTATTTCTATTATAAGCATCGAGAAGGAAAATGTCAAGCCCGGTCCAGCTCTGTCAGGCATTTGGGGATTTCGCAACGATGCGGGTGGTCGGCAGGAATGGGCAGGGTAACAGGGATCCGCTGACAAAGCTGTAGAGCTGAATGATAGAGTGGGCCAGTCCGGGTTCAGTGGGGTTACAGATCTGAAAAGGCTGCTTTGACGTGTGTCGTCAGCCCTCAGCGGTTGCCGGCTATGGGGTGACCATCCGCCCGCAGGACATGACGGCAATTTCAATCCACGGCACCCTTGGGATGCCGCTTGAAAGCATCCGGCTGACGCGGCGATTCTTCTCAAACGTGGAAGAACCGGTCATCCCCCCGTGACCGGGCTGTATCCACCGGGAAACCAGTTTCATCCTGCAAAACGCAGCTGTTCAGTCGCGTTGGGGGAGACAGCAAGTCGTTTCAACTTAGGGCTGCTGCAAAGCGGAGTGTTTTACAGGTTTCCAGTGCGCAAAGCGATTCAATGCCTATTCAATGCCATTGGGGTTGTGCAGGGTGAAGTTCCACGAATCAGCGCACATTTCTTCAATTCCATACTGCGCTTCCCAACCGAGTAGTTCCTTGGATTTGGAGGGGTCTGCATAGCATTCAGCGATGTCGCCTGCGCGGCGGGGCGCAATGCGGTAGTTGACCTGTTTGCCCGACGCCTGTTCAAACGCCCGGACAATGTCGAGCACCGAATAACCCTTGCCGGTGCCAAGGTTGTAGGTGTCGACGCCGGCGGTCTCCCGCACCCGCTGAATGGCTTTCAGGTGCCCCTGTGCGAGGTCGACCACATGGATGTAGTCCCGCACCCCGGTGCCGTCGTGGGTCGGATAGTCGTTGCCGAAGACGTTCAGGCACTCAAGCCTGCCCGAGGCGACCATGTTGATGTAGGGCATCAGGTTGTTGGGGATGCCGTTTGGATTTTCGCCGAGCAGCCCGCTTTTGTGCGCGCCGATTGGGTTGAAATAGCGCAGCAGGGCGATGCTCCAGTCGCTGTCCGAGACAAAAATGTCTTGGAGGATTTGCTCAATCATGAGCTTGGTGGTGCCATAGGGGTTGGTGGTGGAGAGGGGAAAATCCTCCTTGATCGGCACGCTCTTGGGGGAGCCGTACACCGTGGCAGAGGAGCTGAAAACAAACTTTTTGCAGCCCGCGCCCCGCATGACGTCGCACAGCACAAGGGTGCTCATGAGGTTGTTGGTGTAGTATTCAATCGGCTTTTCCACCGATTCGCCGACTGCCTTGAGGCCAGCGAAGTGGATGACCGAGTCGATGCTGTTCTGGGAAAAGACCTGTTCCATACCTGCTCGATCGCAGACATCGAGTTCGTAGAAAACAGGGGTTTTGCCGGTGATGGTATGGATGCGGCTGAGGACCTCGGGCTTGCTGTTGACGAAGTTGTCGACGATGACGACTTCTTCTCCTTCGTTTAGAAGTTCAACGACGGTGTGCGAGCCGATAAACCCGGTGCCGCCTGTGACCAATACTGCCATAGTGTCTTCTCCTTTTTCTTGCATTTTTTGTGTCTTTAGTATACTGACTCTCCCCTGCAATGTCAATTTTATTTGCGTAAACTTTTTCACAACGGGGTCAAATACGGAAAAACTGCCAGAAAAGATTTGTCTGCCCGGCCATTCTTTGCTATAATGAGAAGAAACAGAGTGTAACAGGTTTACGGAGGGAACACTATGGTTTCAGCAATTCTGGTCGCCGCGGGCAATTCCACCCGGACAGGCGGCGTAAAAAAACAGTTTCTCAGAATTCACGGGGTGCCGGTGGTTGTGCGCAGCGCTGCAAAGCTGCAGCATACCCCTGAAGTGGGGGAAATCCTCGTTGTGACAAAGGGGGAGGATATCGAGCTCGTGAAACAGCTGCTGGCGGACGCGGGGCTTGACAAAGTTCGGCAGGTAGTGGCCGGCGGAGAGACGAGGCAGCAGTCGGTTCTCAACGGCCTCGTTCACTGCGATCCCAGCGCGGAGCTGGTGGCGGTTCACGACGCGGCCCGCCCCTTTGTGGCAGTGGCTGATATTCAAAAGGTCATCTGTGACGCGCGGCGTTACCGGGCAGCGACCCTCGGGGTCCCCGTTAAGGACACGGTGAAAGTGGTGCAGGGCGGCGTGATCACCTCCACTCCAGAGCGCAGCAGCCTCTTCCTCACCCAAACCCCGCAGGTCTTTGAGGCGTCTCTCTACCGGGAGGCTGCCCTGTCGGCACAGCAGGAGGGACTCGACCTCACCGACGACTGCCAGCTGGTTGAGCGGATGGGCGTCCCGGTGCACATGACAGAAGGAAGCTATGAAAACATCAAAATCACCACGCCGGACGATATTCGCCTGTCCCGCGTGCTGGCAGAGGAGGAAGAAGGATGAGAATTGGACACGGGTATGACGTACACAAACTGACTGGGGGGAGAAAACTGATTCTCTGCGGTGTCCCCATCGAGCACCCCACCGGGTTGCTCGGCCACTCCGACGCGGACGTGGCAGCCCATGCGGTCATGGACGCGCTGCTCGGCGCCGCCGCGCTGGGAGACATCGGCCAGCACTTTCCCGATACAGAGGAGCGCTACCGCGGGGCGGACAGCATGGCCCTGCTTCACGAGGTCGGCAGCCTGCTCGCCGATGCGGGTTACTGCATTGGCAATCTGGATGTGACTATTCTCGCCCAAGCGCCCAAACTCAAGCCGTATATCGATCGGATGCGCCAAAACATCGCCGCTTGCCTTGGCCTGGAGATTTCACAGGTGAGCGTCAAGGCCACAACTGAGGAAGGCCTTGGGTTTACAGGACTTAAACAGGGAATTGCCGCTCACTGCGTCTGTCTCATTCAGCCGCTTTGACCGGGATTTTAACGCGAACAGGACATTCTACCCCTGTCCAGTACAGGCGCGGTTTTGTACTGGCCGTTCGTAACTGTGCAGGGGCTCTATGGGAGGAAAAAGTGGAATTAACTTCCTGTTCGTTTGCCGCGTACTATGTGAATCAACGATCCATTCAGCGGGCATGGGGGTGTTTTATATCTTCTGGGATTTGCGCAGGCGACGATCATACCAGGCTGAATCGGAGCAAAACAAGCAGAAATCCGGCGACAGGTGCGCCGGATTTCTGGCATTTGTAAGGAAAATACGCGCAAAATGGCGCTCCTCTTTCCCAAAGATTTGAATTTGCGAAACCGCTGCGCTGGGCCTGATACAGGTGGTTTTGATTTGTGGCACATCCCCTGTCCGATTCATAGGATAGAGGGATAGGACGGTGAACTAAACAATGACACAACATTATCTGGCCCTGTCCTCAATCACCTATGCCTACAAGGCAAAATCCTATCTGTTTCAGCGTGGGATTGAATCAAGTGTTGTAAAGACGCCCAAAAAGCTGAGCAGCAGCGGCGGTTGTGGATACAGCCTGAAAGTTTCAGAGGATCCTGACTATGTTGCAAATCTACTGAGATCATCCGGATTCGAGGTTGTCTCGATCCTGTAATACCCGTTTTGCCCTTCCGCCGCAGGGTGAATCTGGAACTATGATTGCGGCGGAGAAACTGGTCTTGCCATGATATATTTTGACAATGCAGCGACAACATTTCCAAAACCGGAATCGGTTGTGCAAGGCCTGCGCGCGGGAGTCCTCCAGTACGGGGGGAATCCCGGGCGGAGCGGGCACAGCCTTTCGATGAAAACAGCGGAAAAAATCTTTCGCGTGCGCAGCGCAGCCGCCGATTTGTTCGGCGCAGATGTGGAGCGGGTGATTTTTACCTCCAACTGCAGCCACAGCCTCAACGTGGCAATCAAGGGTTCCATCGAAAGCGGGCATGTGATCACCACCTGCCTGGAACACAATTCGGTTCTGCGTCCGCTGGAATCCTTGCAGCACAGCGGAAAAATAAGCTATTCCGTGGCGGATGTACACAATAAAACACCCGATGAAATCGTGGAGGAGATCCGCGGCCTTGTCCGAATGGACACCAAGCTCGTCGTGTGCACCCACGCGTCCAACGTCACAGGACAAATTTTGCCCATTGCGCGGATCGCACAGATGTGCCGTCGCAACGGGCTGCTTCTCATTGTGGACGCGGCGCAGACTGCGGGTGTGCTGCCCATCAAGGTGGACGACATGGGGATCGACATCCTCTGTACAGCAGGGCACAAAGGGCTGTACGGCCCGACGGGCACCGGGCTGCTTATCCTGGGGAAAGACGTAAATCTTCTTCCGCTCATGGAGGGTGGAACAGGCAGCAAATCCCTCGAACTTACCCAGCCAGACTTTTATCCCGACCGACTGGAAGCGGGCACCCTCAACTCTGTCGGCATCTGCGGCCTAGGAGCGGGGATTGACTTTGTCCGCAAACAGGGGATCAGCAGAATTTACCAGCACGAGATCGGAATCTGCCGGATGGTGTTCCGTTCGTTTCAGAAATTTCCGCACGTCCAGCTGTACGCCGATCGCTTTGAACCGGGAGAACGCGCCCCTGTCCTAATTTTTAATGTCAAGGGCAAAACATCCGAGGGAATCACCTCTTTTCTCAACGACAAAGGCTTTGCGCTGCGGGGTGGGCTCCACTGTGCTCCGCTTGTACACCAGGCGCTCGGCACTGAGAAAATCGGGGCGGTCCGGTTTTCCCCCTCTGCATTCAGCACCAAAGCGGAGGCAGAAAAGTTTATCCGAACAGTCGGAGGCATCCGATAAAGGGCGGCAGACCAGCCGCCTTTTGTCCTTCAAGTTGGACAACCCTCCTCTCATCCAGGAGAATTGCATCGGAAAAGGGAACTGAGCTGTCAAAGCGGCGCAGCACAGGGTAGAGGTGAAACTGCCGCGGGAACAAATGCGCAGTGCTCCCCTCCCAGCGCAGAGTTGCCCGAGTTTTCATCAGTACCTGAGCTCTCCTTGCTTAAAAGACGAAAGAGAAACGCGATTTCAAAGAAAGCCCAAATCTGTGTCTGACAGCGGCGGTTCACCAGATTTTGTGGACAATATGAGTTTGAGCAGATGGGCGTTTCGCGCTGTGGGAAAATAGAAAAGATCCAGGGATTTGCGGCGACAGCCGCTGCATATCGAGACTGTCTGCTCCCAACCGAGGTATCCCGCCCTTTAGATGTAAAATTTCTTTGTATCCAACTTGAAATTCAGATGATATGTGATACAATAAAGATAAAGCAATTTTAATGACTTTGATCTGAAAGGAAAACGAACGTATGCAGTTTTGGCAGGCGGTTCAATCTTTTTTTCAGTCCGTCTGGGACACAATGGTTGGCGTTGTGAAATCCTTCGGACTAAATGACCTACTTGATATTCTCTTAGTGACCTTTCTTATCTACAAAGCGATTCAGATTATCCGGGAGACCCGTGCGGCACAGCTGATCAAGGGCATTCTTCTGCTCTGCGTGGCGTGGGTGCTCGCCCAGATGCTCAACCTGCGCACCATCACCCTGCTGCTGCAAGGGGTGTTCAGCTGGGGGATTATCGCGGTGATCGTCCTGTTCCAGCCCGAGCTGCGCCGCACCCTCGAGCGGGTGGGGCGCACCAAGGTGGGCAAGCTCAACATCTTCAGTTCGCAGACTGAGGATGAAAAACAACTGCACGACTGGGAGCACGCGATTGACACGATCGCAAGCGCTGCCGAGACGCTTTCGATGACTAAGACCGGCGCGCTCATCGTGTTTGAACGCCAGAGCAGGCTCGGCGAGCAAATTGACACCGGGGTGGAGATCAACGCGGAAATCAGTCAGGAACTCATTGGCAATATCTTTTTTAAAAACTCCCCCCTGCACGACGGCGCGATGATTATCCGGGACGCACGGATTCTCGCCGCCTCCTGCTTCCTGCCCAAGCCACAGAAGGAGGAGCTCATCGCGCGTGAACTCGGTTCCCGCCACCGCGCGGCAATCGGGATGAGTGAAAACTCGGATGCTGTCATCCTCGTGGTTTCGGAGGAGACGGGTGCGATCTCAATTGCGGAGAACGGCGTCCTCACCCGAAACTACAACAAGGAAACCCTCGCAAAATACCTCAAGGACAAAATCATTCCCCACAAGCCAGAAGAAAAAAGAGAGAGAAAGCTTTGGAGGGTGAAGAAAAAATGAAAAAATTGAAATTCGGGAAGCTCATTGAGAGCAAGCGCTTTGTTTTTTTCTTTTCCCTGTTCATTGCAATCATCGCATGGCTGATCGTTTTCATCCAGTTTGACCCGACTGGGGACAAGACGATCCGCAATGTGCCGGTGGTCATCAATGTTGAGAATTCCTCGCTGATCCAGGACCTCAATCTGGAAGTGGTCAGTCAAAAGACCAAATCCATTGACGTGACGGTCAACGGAAAGCTCTACAAAATGGGCAACCTCAACCCGGACGATTTTGAGATGACGGTTTCCCTCTCCGACGTGAGCAAAGAGGGAGAATATAAGCTCGACATCACAAGCGTGCGGCTCAAGGACGAGAGCCAGGACTACAAGGTGACCGATTGGTTTCCCCGCACCGTGGAGGCCCAGTTCGCGACGGTCAGCAGCAAGACGGTGACCCTCGAGGCGGATGCGCCCAACATCTCGGCAAAGGACGGCTACACCAAAAAGGCGGCAATCGCTGATCCAGTCAACCTTGAGGTGCGAGGGCCAAATGAGGACATCAATCAGCTTGACCGGATTGTGCTCCGGACCAACCAGACCCGCAGCGTCGACGCCACCTTCCAGACAGAAGAAGGGATTGAGCTGCTGTTTTACAACGCAAATGGGGAGCAGATGAAATCCGACCTATTCCAGTACGACAAGGACACCAAGTTTAAAATTACCGTTCCCATCTACAAGCAAAAGACGGTTCCGCTGACCTTCAAATACCGCAACGCCCCCGCATCGCTCGACACCTCCAAGCTGCGCTACACCATGACGGCAAACGGTCAGGAGGTGTCTGAAATCAAGGTGATCGGCCCGGCAGACGCAGTTGACAACCTCAAGGAGATCAATTTGGGCTATGTAAGCCTCTATGATCTCGACGTTGACAAGACGTTTAAATTTGACATTCCCATGACGTCCGGCTTTGAAAACGCCGATACGTTCTCACAAGTCACGATTGATTTCTCGCAAAACAACCTCAAGAGCGGCCTGTTCACGGTGCGGGAGATCAGTCTTACCAACCTGCCGGACGGCTACGACGTCCAGGTGGATACGACTGAGATTAAAAACGTCAAGGCGGTTTGGTCGGAGGAGCTGGTGAGCAGTCCGGTGGTGGACAGCGATCTGGCCGCAATGGTTGACTTCACCAACCAGACGCTGAAAGAAGGAAGACTCACCGTCCCAGTGACAATTGATGTCATCAGCAAGGACGGTGTCTGGGTTGTCGGGCATTACGAATGCACCGTCACCGCAACCGCAAAAACAGGATAATCGGAGGAACTATGGCAATACTCATAGCGGGAATCCGCATTGCACTCGACCAAAAGGAAGAGGATGCAGTCGCTAAAGCGCTGCGCAGGCTTCCTGTCGGGCGCGCCCAAGTCAGGCAGGCATATGTCACCAAGACATCGCTGGACGCCCGCCGCCGCGATCGGATTTCCCTGGTCAACACCGTTTGTGTCGAATTATTTGAGGGAGAGTTGGAGGCTGTACAAGCGGCTTCCGACTCTTCGGTTGTTTACCGAGAAAAAAAGGAGCTTTCCTTTCCCGTGGGCAAGGAAAAGCTGGACGCTCCGATCATCATCGCCGGGTTTGGCCCAGCCGGGATGTTCGCAGCCCTCCTGCTGGCGCAGAGGGGCTACCGCCCGATTGTACTCGAGCGGGGTGCAGATGTCGACCGCCGCGTTGAGGCGGTGGAACGGTTTTGGGCAGGCAGGGGATTTGACTCGGCGACCAACGTCCAGTTCGGTGAGGGCGGCGCGGGGACCTTTTCGGATGGAAAGCTCACCACCCGCATCTCGGATCCGCTCTGTTCGGTTGTGCTCGATGAGTTTATCCGGCACGGCGCGCCAGAGGAGATCCGCAAAAAAGCAAAGCCGCACATCGGTACCGACCGGCTGCGCGGCATTGTCAAATCCATCCGGCAGGAGATTCAAACCTTAGGCGGACAGGTGCGGTTTGGCTGCCAGCTCGAATCCATCACAATGGAGGGGGACCGCCTGCGCTCCGTCACAGCGGGATCCGAGGAGATTCCCGCCTCTGCACTCATCCTTGCAGTTGGGCACAGTGCCCGGGATACCTTTGAGATGCTCTCATCTCATCCGTTTACCCTGCAGCCCAAGGTGTTTTCAGTGGGGGCACGGATCGAGCATTTGCAGAGCGAGATTGACAAGGGGCTCTATGGCGAGTACGCGGGGCACCCGCTGTTGCCGAAGGGGGAATACCAGCTTTCCCATCGGGAAGGGGGCAGGGGGGTGTACACCTTCTGTATGTGTCCCGGCGGGTTTGTCGTGCCGTCGAGTTCGGAGGAGGGGACGGTTGTCACCAACGGAATGAGCGAGTACGCGCGGGACGGCCGCAATGCCAATGCGGCGCTTGTGGTCAACGTCTCCCCCGAAGATTACGGGCCCCATCCTCTGGATGGACTCCGGTTCCAGCAGCGGCTGGAACGGGCCGCGTTTACCCTTGCGGGAAGCAATTACCGCGCCCCAGCCGCAACAGTCGGCCGGTTTCTCAAGGGAGAGGCTGGCCTTGACTTTGGCCGGGTGCAGCCGAGCTATGCGCTCGGCATCGCGCCGTGCGACTTTGACCAGCTCTTTCCCCCTGCTGTTACCCGACTGATGCGGGAGGGGCTGATGCGGTTCGGCCGCAAGCTGCCTGGTTTTGACGCACAAGACGCACTGCTCACTGGACCCGAGACGCGGACAAGCTCCCCGCTGCGCATTCTGCGGGGAGAGGACCTCATGGCAGTGGGCATGCGGGATATTTACCCCTGCGGCGAGGGCGCGGGCTATGCGGGCGGTATTGTGAGCGCAGCGGTGGACGGCATCCGCGCCGCGCAAAGCCTGATCGCCCGGTTTCAGCCGGATTAAGAAAGGAGCAATACAATGAAACTGATTTCTTGGAATGTCAACGGGCTGCGGGCCTGTTTAAATAAAGGGTTTCTCGACTTTTTTCAGGAGGCACACGCAGATGTCTTCTGTGTGCAGGAGACGAAAATGCAGCAGGGCCAGGCGGAGCTTGCCCTCGACGGTTATGAGCAGTTCTGGTGCTCGGCTGAAAAAAAGGGGTACTCCGGAACTGCCGTATTTACTCGAATCCCACCCGTTTCCGTGGCGTACGGCATCGGGATCCCCGAGTTCGACACCGAGGGAAGGGTGATCACAGTGGAATTTGAGGAATTCACTTTGGTCAACGTCTACACGCCCAACGCACAGCGCGGCCTGACCCGGATTGATTACCGCATGCAGTGGGAGGACGCTTTCCGCGCCTATCTGCTCCGCCTGCAGGAGAGTAAACCGGTTGTTGTATGCGGCGACCTCAACGTCGCACACAACGAGATTGACCTGAAAAACTACAAGACCAACCGGGGCAACGCGGGCTTTTCAGATGAAGAGCGGGGCAAGATGACCGAACTGCTTCAAAGCGGATTCATTGACAGCTTCCGTTATCTCTACCCTGAGAAAACAGGGTGCTATACCTGGTGGTCCTACATGTTCAACGCCCGCGCCAACAACGCAGGATGGAGAATTGACTACTTCCTCACTTCCGACGTTCTGAAGGACCGGATAGAGGATTCGGTCATCTACTCTGAAGTCATCGGCAGCGATCACTGCCCCATTGCCCTTTTGTTAAAAGATCAATTTTAATGCGGTACAGACCTTTCTTTTTCCAATTTTCAGCATATTTTGTTGCAAACGAAATGCAGAAATGATAAAATAAAGGGCGTATTGTTGTGTTTGCAGGGAGATCGGGACAGAAATTCGATAAACCACTCCAGGCGGGTACCCAGTGAAAGAACGAGAGGACCGCTCCCGCCGATATTCTCTGTCCGTCCTTAAATATAAATGGAAAGGGTACATTTCATGAACTACACAAGCCAGGATCATACATTTGTTGTTTGCGCATATCAGGAGAGCGCATTTCTGGAGGACAGCATTCGGTCAGTGTTTCAGCAGACAGTGCGCGGTAAGGTGCTCCTGTCTACTGCGACCCCAAATAGCCACATCACCAGAATTGCAGAAAAATATCAGATTCCTGTTTTTGTGAACACTGGGCGCAAAAGCATTGCAGACGACTGGAATTTTGGGTATTCTCAGGCAGATACCAAACTGATCACCCTCTGCCATCAGGACGATCTTTATGCTCCGAACTATCTTGAAACTGCACTCGATGCCATCAATCGCGCAAAGCACCCTTTGATTTTCTTCTCAGATTACTTTGAGCTACGGGAAGGCAAGCAGGAGCATGACAACAAACTGCTCAAGATCAAGCGGCTGATGCTTTCCCCTCTCAAAGTCAACGCATTTCAGTCGAGCCGATTCATCCGCAGGAGAATCCTCTCCCTGGGCTGCCCGATTTGCTGTCCGTCGACTACCTTTGTCAAGAGCAACCTGCCGAATCCGGTTTTTGAGTATGGATACAAAAGCGATCTTGACTGGCAGGCATGGGAGAAGCTTTCTAAGCTCAAGGGCGAGTTCCTCTACTGCAAGCGTCCATTAATGAGTCATCGGATCCACGTGGAATCCGCCACATCTCAGATCATCGGCGACAATGCGCGGACCCGGGAAGATTTTGAAATGTTTCAGAAATTTTGGCCTCAAAGCATTGCGAAGTTTCTCACAAAGTTCTATGCAACAAGTCAAAAAAGCAATGAAATTGAATAGGGAGGGATGCAGCATATGAAAACATTGGTGATTATCCCTGCCTACAATGAGGAAGAGAGCATCCAAAGGGTGATTGCAAGCATCGACGGAGTCTATCCGGATGTGGATTACCTCGTTGTCAACGACTGCTCAAAAGATTCCACGCTTCAGATACTAAAAGAAGGGGGATATCGGTTCCTTTCGCTTCCCTTAAATGTGGGGATTGGGGGCGGTGTACAGGCCGGGTACCTATACGCGGTTGAGCACGATTACGATATCACCATCCAGATGGACGGGGATGGGCAGCACAACCCGGAATACATTCCCGACCTGATTGCCCCGATCGTCAACGGGGAGGCGGACATGGTCATCGGATCCCGCTTTATTGAGAAAAAAGGGTTTCAAACTTCGTTTCTGCGCCGATTGGGCATTCATTGTATCCGGGGAATTATTAAACTTTGCTGCGGAGTGACAATTACTGATACGACCAGCGGATTCCGCGCCTGCTCAAAGCAGATGACAAAGTTTTTTTCTGAAAATTATGCGCAGGATTATCCTGAACCCGAGGCGATTGTGTCCGCAGCCATCCATTACTACCGAGTCACTGAGGTACCGGTTGTAATGAACGAGCGGATGGGAGGGGAGTCCTCGATCAGCGGTTTCAAATCAATCTATTATATGATCAAGGTATCCCTTGCATTGGTTATTCACCGGCTCAGCATCATCCGGAGGGGGAGAAAAAGAAATGGGAATTAATCTGCGCGTTTTTCTAATCATCTGTGTTTTGGTTTATTTGGCAGTCATTGTCCAGTTGCTGCGTAAAAAAAAGCTCAACCTACGATACACGTTGATCTGGATTTTTGCAGCGGCCGCTCTGCTTTTTATGGCAATATTCCCGAATGTCATTGTCTCTATCACACATCTGCTGGGAATCAATTTGCCCTCTAACTTTATTTTTATTGTTGAGGGGATTTTTGTCTTAGTGATTTTGCTCTCCCTGACCTCCATTGTATCCCATCTGTCCAACAGAATTCTAAAGCTCATTCAAACACAGGCACTTCTAGAAAAAAGAGTGCGTGATCTGGAAAGCAGATTGAATAAGGAGGATTCCTAGGCCCCCTGAACTAAAATTCGGCATTTTGCGGTGACATCATCTAACAATGATAATCCGTGGTTTCAAACATAAGAGTTGATGGAGAAAAGACAGGAAATTGAAAAGCCTGTCTTTTTTGTATTAAGAAGGACACTGGTTGAGAAACGATGTCAACCCTTGACAGCTGTAAAATAAACTGGACAAAATTGATTTAGAAATGTAGGTTGAAGAATCAGCGGTCTCTGATAGACAGCCCAAACGAGGTGCTTAGTTGCAGCACAAGCGCCAAGGGAGGGATGAACGAGGGGGTCGTAGATCCACCAAACCGGTGAATATGGAGAACGTGCGTCGCCATGATATGGCGACGCACGTTCTATTTCCCGCTTAAGCGATAATAATTCCCCGGTTGTACCGTGAGTAGGGAAAAAGAGCATTCGCAAGAGAAAGCCTCCTGATGTAAAATCGTAAAAGGCTTGGCAACCGTATTACAAAAAAACAACAGGAGGATTTGGACATGGGAAAAATAAAAAGTTCAGCAGATTGGACATAGAGATGTGAGGATCACTTCGTGTTTGCACCGAAGTTTTGGAGCAAAGAGATATCCGGACAGCGCAAAGCAGAAATAGGACAGAGAATAAAAAACGGTGTGATGAGAAGAAGGTGGAAATATTGGAAGCAGAAGCCGAATTGCATTCACATGCTGGTGTGTATCCCACCGTATCTCAGTATAGCACAATTCGTGGAATATCTGAAAGGAAAGAGCAGCCTGATGATATTTGATAGACATGCGAACCCGAAATACAAGTACGGGAACAGGCACTTTTGGGGCAGAGGGTACGATGTGGATACAGTAGGCCGAAATGAACGCGCAATAAAGGAATACATCAAGAACCAGCTGGAGAAAGATTACACAAAGGATCAGATGACTCTCAAGGAGTATATAGACTCGTTCACGGGCAGCAAGAATAAGTAGGCAAAAAGAGACAGCCGCTTAAGCGGCTGCCTGAGATAGGAATGCGGTGCCAACCTAGAGACTAAGACTGTAATTGGTCCTTCCAGGGCCCGTACAAACCACTCGTTCACGAGTGGTTCTGATTGGCGCTATCGTGTAAAAAAACGCAGGTTTGCCGCAAGATGAAAAAGACTTGGCAAGAGGAACCCTCCGGACGTACAATAGAAAAGGGGTGTCGGCTGCATGTAAACTTCCAAGCATGGAGGCATTTGGTGCAGAGAATATGCTGTGAAAAGAGTGGGAAAAGGACAGGACGTAAAAGAATACATGTAAAAATGAATCTAAAATACAGCAGCAAGCATCAAATGGCGCCCAAGGAGTATGATCGCACAAGAAGAGACAGAGATACACCAGACAGCCGTTTGAGCGCCACAAAACGCGAAGGGGCTTGTGCAATACAGTTATGACAAAATAGTGAACCTGTTGCATCAGACCGTCAGAGAGCGGGAACTACAAAACATCACCCAAACACCGGACAAGATCGGCTTACTTTCGTCAGGTCATTGATGTTTGAGACATATTCGGGGGGATGCGCGCTGAATCTTCCCCGTTCGACAGAACCTCTCACACAATGCAAAAAGAGCTTGTTCAGGACGTTTACTACAACAACCCTGAACAAGCCCAGTTGGATCTTTTTTAGGCGATTGGAATTTTAACGCATGCAATTTGCTCTGCAGCTGAAAGTTCTGCTCAGTTTAAGGACCAAAACCCTTTTCTGACAGTATTTTTCTAATTGCCCCGATCTGGCGGTTTTTCTCCAGCGCTTTCTCTTGAAATAGCTGATGGACCGCTGGAGCATGCTGGAATAAGGGACAAACGGATGCCGTAACCTATTTGGATTTGCAAATCGCAATTCGTTCTTGTTCAGCTGGATATTTCATCCGAAAATCAAAAACTGATTCATAGCGCCGCTGTAGTTTCAAAGGGTCAATTGCTGCTGGCTAGGCCATTTGTTTTCTTTGTACCCTTTGTTTCACCAGATAGATGAGGATTTTAATGACGATATTCACCGCCAGGATCAACAGGGAAACAAAGGCGGAGCACTCGAGCAGCATTTGCCCCTCAAATTGAGGAATCAGCAGCGAGACCGGCATATTCCGGGTGGATGAGAGAAAGGACACCGCTGAAATGGTAATCATGCTGTTGACAAAGAAATAGGAGAACATTTCGGCAATTGTCCCAGTTGTCTGGGGGACGAACACATCCTTGATCAGCCGCCAGCGCTTGATCCCAAGCGTTTTGGAAACCGCTTCAAAATTGGGATTGATCTTTGCCATTGCATTGTAGGCGAGAAGATAGGGGGAGGCGAAAAAGTGCATGGTATTGACCAGCACCAGCATGGCGATCGTCCCATAAAGAAAGGATGTCTTGAAAAAGACCGCGTAGGAAAGGCCCAGTACAATGCCGGGGACAGCCAATGAGGTGATGGAGATCAGGTGCAGCGCTTTAGAGGATTTGCCGCGGCTGCGGGCAGTGAGATAAGCTGTAATGTAAGAGATAAACACGCCGATTGCCGCAGTGAATAAAGCGATGACCAGGGAGTGGAATAAATAGCTCCCCGCACTCAGGTCAAAGGCCTGCTGAATGTTGTGCAGGGTAAGGCTCATGTCAATCGGATACTTCTGCACAAAGGTGAGCAGCGCAAAAGCGGCGATTGGCAGCAGGATCGCCACCACCGTGACAACAATTACGATGTAGGACACAGCGTCCCTTGTCCGGTTTTTTTTGAGGACAAACGGTTTTGTGACAAAGGACAGAGTACCCACATCTTTGTTGAGCAAGTCAAAGAGGAACGCAATGAGTGCCGGAATGATGAGGATCAGAGCCACGACGGTTCCCTTGCCGAAATTAAACAGACCGAGAACCTCGGTATACATATAAACAGGCAGCGTCATAAATTTTCCGCCAATCATGAGCGGGACGCCGTAGTCGGTAAAAATCAGGGTAAAGGTCGCAAAAAAGACGGAAATCATCGGTTTGCGCAGATAGGGAAGGGTAATGGAGAGGAACTGATTTCGTTTTGGGATCCCCAACACTTGTGCAGATTCGTAAACCGAGTAGTCCTCATATTTAAAAATGTCATACAGCATTAAAAAGGCGACGGGAAAGGAGTACATGATTGACCCGATGACAATTCCCCAAAAGCCGTAAATGTCAACTTGGGTGTGCAGCAAATTGTTCATGACCCCGTTTTTTCCAAAGAGCACGATAAGGCCCATGCCGTGGGAAATCGAGGGGATTAGCATGGGGAGGGTCAGCAAAACCGCGATTGCATTTTTAAATTTGACCTTGGAGCGCGCCAGACACCAGGCGAGCAGAGTCGCGAGGCAGATCGAGAGAACTGTGGCGGTGAGCGTTGTGGAGAGGGAGTTGAGGGTGGCATGGACAAAGACCTTTGTACTCAAGATATGGAGAACATCCACCTCAACGAGATTGAGCAGCATTGCCGCCAAGGGGAACAACAGCGAGATCGCAAAGAACAACAGGATCAGCGTCTTGATGACGGCAAATGATTTTCTATTTTTTCTCATACCGTTTTCTCCGATTGTGCGTGGGACTTGGGCGCAGCGTCGGGCTGTCCGCTGCTTGTCTGCATACAGCCCAATAGGTCGGTCAGCTTGGTTTTGAGGTGATCAACCACAAAATGCTCCACATATGCATTCGCTGGGGCGTTATAGATCTCTCTTGGGGTGTCGAGCTGCTCGATAGTGCCCTCACTCATCACCATAATGCGGTCGGACATGGTAAACGCTTCTTCCTGGTCGTGTGTGATGTAGAGGATTGTCGCGTTCACCTGCTTTTGAATCCGCTTGATTTCCGCGCGCATTGCCAAACGATTTGCCGCGTCCAGAGCGGAGAGCGGTTCGTCAAAGAGGATGATATCGGGTTTGAGCGCGAGCGTCCGGGCGATTGCCACACGCTGCTGCTGGCCGCCCGAGAGCTTGTGGATTTTTTTGTCCGCGTGTTCGAGCATGCCAACCTGTTCAATGACCTGCAGGGCGGTCTCGCGGCTGTTTTGCTTGTATTCCGGCTTGAATTTGAGGGCGTATTCCACATTTCCAAGCACCGTCATGGTGGGGAACAGGGCGTAGTTTTGAAAGACAATCCCCATTCCGCGTTTGGAGGAATCGAGGTTTGAGATATCCACGCCGTCTTTAAGAATTGATCCGGAAGTTTGGCCGCTGATTCCGATGAGAATGCGCAGCAACGTTGTTTTTCCGCAGCCCGACGGGCCGAGAACGGACAAAAATTCTCCCTCACGAACATCAAAGCTGATGTTGTCGAGGATTGTTTTGCCCCCGTATTGCTTGACAAGATTGTTGATTTGTAATTTCATACTCATTTTTAATACATCCATTTCTCCATCAGTCTTTCTTTCAACTTTGCGTCGTTGAGCCCCTTCATATCGGCGTATTTAAGGTCTTGGGGATAGTTTTCTACGTCAATCTGTTGGTCCTTAAAAATCTGTTCCGGGCTAAATTCTTTGTCCTCATACACCAGCGTGTCTGCGAGAAAGTCAAATACATCCTTGACCTTGGGGTTTTCAAGCCTGCCGTCAATGGCAGCCAGGCCGCTGATCGAATACGGGGTCCCTCCGGGGAGGTCAAGAATTTCAATCGGAACGCCTTTGTTAATTTCCTGAACCGACTGGAAGATCATTCCGAGCCCGATTGCAGCCTCGCCTTGAACCAATGCGTTGACTGGGCCGGAACCGGAAGAAGTGAACTGAATCGTGTTGGTGGCGAGTTTATCAAAATAGTCGTAGGCGGCTTCTTCCCCGCGCTCGTTAATCATCTGGATCAAAAAGATGTAGCCCGTGCTCGAGAGCTTGGGGTTGGGCGCAAAAATGTAGCCCTTGTATTCTGGTTTTAACAGATCGTCATAGGATTGCGGGACGGGAAGGTTGTGTTTTTTCAATGTCTCGGGATTGATGACCACAGCACCTGAAAACCGCTCCCACGGGAGGTATTTGTGGCTTTTGGGCACCAGCTCAGGGAGGTAGTCGGATGTGTCGTACTCAGATAGGTCGGCGAGGGAATCCTCAATTGCGACAATGTGGCTTTCTTCAAGTGCGATGACAATATCCCCCTCGGTATTTGTCCCTTCACTTTTGAGCTTGGCCGCACATTTGCCGGTTGAGATGTATTGCAGATTGATGTTGTAATCGGGAAACTCTTCACGCAGCCGCTTGAGTATGTGTTCATTCCGAAATTCTTCTGCACAGGAATAGATAACAACTTGATTGGGGTCCTTTTGCGGGCCGGAGCAGGCGCTGAAACTCGCCAAAAGTACAGCCGACAGAAGGATAGACAGCATTTTTTTTATCATAATTACCTTATCTCCAAAATTTGAGTTAGTTCAGACGAGTTTGATTATATCATTTAAAATGAACACTGTCAACACGAGATCTTCACAAGATCATCACTTAAAATTCATTTGTTTTTCACAAACCAATGGAAACTACTTTTTCTGAAGCCGTGTTTTATTTTGTGCAGTAGAGGGGGATCATTTGTTTTAGAGAAGCGGAACCTGGAGACGACATTATAAGGCAGCAGGAATCATTTGGGAGAAACGCCCTTGGCAGTGGTTTGTCAAATGGTTCGCCAAAGGGGCCCACAAACTAACTGTGTTTCTCTTCTAATTCCCCTTTTGTTCTGCCGGATTTCTGCGTCCTAATCCTCTAGATTACATTTTTAGAAAACACAAAACAGCCCCTGAAACAGAGGCTGTTTTGCGATAGTAGTTGCTCTGGGAAACGCCGGCACTGCGAACGAAACAAACTGCTTAGAAATCTTTTGCCATCGTCCATCTGCCGATCGCTGTCACCTGAATGGTTCCCGCGACATCAGCCGGAACTTGCCGGGACAGCAGAACCGAACCGGCGCTTTGGCTGGTCGGGGATTGGCTTGCTTCCACCGCTGCGGAGGTATCTGCGGGGAGTAGGCTGTAGAAGACAGAGGGTTGAGTACAGAAAGGCGCATACCAGTTGCCCAATGAAATCTCCGAAGCGGTCTCATACCGGCCTTCCCGCGCGGCTCTTACCGCCCCATGGACAGGGACGGATTTGATGCAAATCATGGTCCCGTCGGGAAATACGGTGGCGTTGTTCTCAAATGATCCGTGATATCCAAATCCAGCCGGAAGGTCCAGCAGGTTGATTCCAATCAACATGCTTTCCATCGGATTGACGAGCGGATCCGGTAGAATCCGCCAGCCGCTCTCCCCCTGTACCGAGACCGAAAAGGGAGAGGCCTGGTTGAGCTGGATGTCAATTGCCCGGTCTCCTGCGCGGTTGGCGCCAATCCGGATTTTGGACAGGGGGGCGGGCGCCTGGTTGCGCGAGGCTCCGCCGAGAAACTGAATGGAGTTTTCCGCTTCACCCGAAGAGGTAAAGGCGGTCAGAGGTGCAAACTGAACCACCTGGTCTGGAAACCCGAGCGTGAACACAGGTGTCCGGTTTGTTATAAAGTCGGACTCTTTGAGCGCCGCAATGCGAATCCACAGATGAGGTTCATAGATAACTGGCGATGTGGTTTGCTGCATCAATCATTATCCTTTCTTTATTTTGACCGTGTTTTATTTGCATGGGGGACAGAGAAATTCCGCCCCCTCTCTACAGTATACCGGGCAGTCAGGTTTGGTGAATATCCCTGCAGGGGGATTGTTCGGCTGCTGAAAAGTGCTCAAAAACCCGGATGGCCGGGCAAACGGAGCTTGTTCAGCGCGGGGAAATAGCAGCAAATTCACACGTGCCCGGCATTCGGAGCAATAGATCATCCAAATATGAGGTTTCTTGCTGCGGACGCTCTAGGCCAGGTGGGGACAGAACAGCAAAAAGGTCTGTGCGCTCTGTGCACGATCCCAGTGCTGAGTGGCGGTAAGCGGTTTTCAAAGGAGGTCCGTCTACCGCTGATGGATTCAGGCACAGATAAAAACATGTCTGAAAACCACGCGCATCCGACAATCGTCCTGGTATAACAGGTAAGATTCGTTTGATAAGGGTGCAAAAAAGGAACCCACCAGCTAA
>CBCSOX010000018.1:0-25148 GCA_965141735.1 uncultured Oscillospiraceae bacterium
GAGGTTTCTCAGCCGCGTTTCCTCCCCTTCACAGAGCTGCTTCATCCGCATGGCCTCCATGATCCTGTCGAGCAGCTCGGAGAGCGGAAGCTCCTGCGACGCGCGGCGCAGCGACTCAATGGTGGCGGAAAGCTTGTCAAACCGCCCCTGATACCGCTCGTACACCTCTTTGCGCTGCCCCGCCGTGGGCGCCAGCTTGTGCCCCGCCAGGTGGAGCAGCACGTCTTTGGTCGCCAGGATGTCGTCCATCGCGTCGTGGCTCGACTTCACCTCGGTGTCGAGCAGCCGGCTCAGCGTCTCGAGCTTGTGGTTGGGCAGGTCGGGATAAAACCGCCGCGCGAGGTCGAGGGTGTCGTAATACTCCTCGTATTCCGCCGGGGGCAGCCCGAGCCGGGAGAGCTCGCTTGCGAGAATCGTCAGGTCAAACCCCACGTTGTGCCCTACGACGACCGCGCCCCGCACAAAGGCGCAGAACTCCGCGAGCACCCGCGGCGGCTCCCCGCCCCGCTCGGCGAGCAGGGCGTCGCTGAAGTGGTGCACCGCCTCCGACTGTCCCACCGGCTTGGAGGGGCGCAGCAACTGCTCAAAGCTGCGCAGCACCCGCCCCGTCTCATCGATGCGCACCGCGGCGATCTGGATGATCTCGTCGGACGAGGTATCTGTTCCAGTGCTCTCGACGTCGAACACGACGACGTTTTTGCCGTAGAGCGCTCGGATCCGGCCGTCGTAGGGGTCGCCGTAGAGCAGGGTGTCCCGCTGCACAAAGTCGCTGAGCCGGACGCCGAGTGCGCGGTGCTCCTTACACTCGAGCTTGCGGATGGTCTGCACCCCCACCCCTCTGGCATAGCCGAGCAGGATGCGCTCCAGGCTGGTATCGTCGTATTTGTTGACGAGCAGCTTTAAAAACGCGAGGACGTCCTTGACCTCCTTGGTGCGGAAAAACTTGAACTGGTCGGCGAGCAGGAAGTCGATCCACGGATCCTGTTCCAAATTGAGCTTGAGGAACTCCTCGCTGAGTTTTTGATTGTATTGATTGTTGCGGCAGAGCACCGCGACGCGGGAGAGGTCGGGCGGGTTCAGACGCTTGATTTCGCGGTAAATCCAGGCCGCCTCCTCCGCGACGCTGCGAGCGGTTTTGCAGGTGATCAACTCCCCCCGCTGCGCGGCGTGGGCGATGATCTCCCCGCCGTACACCGACTCGACCTGCGCGGGGAAAGACGCTTTTAAAAACGCGTAGGAAGCGTTTAGCAGCACCTGGGTAGAGCGGTAGTTTTGGTCAAACACCACCCGAACAGGGTCGTACTCCCGCTCAAAGCCGCTGAAAATATCCCGCGGCTTGGAGCCGCGCCACTGGTAAATGGTCTGAAAATAATCGCCGCAGAGCATGAGGCGGGAGGAGCCGAAAATCTTTTGGATGATGCTGTATTCAATCAGGCTTGTGTCCTGCACCTCGTCGATGTGTATAAATTTGTAGCTTTTTGCAATACTAGCAGCGTATTCCGGGTTGGAGAGAATTTCAGACGCTTTACCGAGCAGGTCGTTAAAATCAAGGGCGTGCCGCTCGGCAAGGGTGCGGTCGTACAGCTTGAGCAGCTTTGCCCCGAATTTGAGCAAAAAGCGGAACTGGGTGACATTGACCCCGCCGCGCTCTTTGCAGGTCGCTTCGAGCTTGTCGTAGTGGTTGTCATAGCAGTGCTTGATCACCGCCGCGTTGGAACGCCCGGGCAGCAGCAGGCGCTGTTCCTTGATGTGGTCGATGAATTTCTGCACCGCGGCGATGCTCCCCTTGCCCATCAGGCTCAGGTCAAAGCCGCCCAGCAGCTCGCGGCAGTCGTCCTCGTCGTAGATCACAAACCCACTCGGGAGGTCGGTCGTTTTGACAAACGCCTGGATGAGCTCGTAGCAAAAGCTGTGGAAGGTGCGCACCTCGATTTTGAGCCCCTCCGGCCCGACGGCGAAGACAATCCGCTCCTTCATCTCTTTGCAGGCGCGGTTGGTAAAGGTCAGGCAGAGCACCTGCTCCGGGGCTGCCCTGCCCTCCCGCAGAAGCTTGACAATGCGCAGGGCGAGGGTGTTGGTCTTTCCAGTGCCCGCGGCCGCGAGCAGCAGGATGTTGCGGCCAAGCTCGTCCACCACATATTTTTGCTGCTGGTTCAGGTTCTGGTACTGGCTGTCAAAATCAAACATACAAACTCCATTCCGCCGATTCCGGCCGGCTGGTTTCTTCTGGCCGGGATGTCCGGCCAGGCGTCAATTTGAATAAACACTCTGGAGGAACCGGCGTCTTTTGATCGGTCAAATAAGACCATTTGCTGTGCGCACAACCGCAGACAGTTCCTGTTTAAATCGCGGGAGACAGATCTCAGCCCATCCGCCAACAACGGATCCGAAATGGCTGCAGCGCAGTTCACCTTTTCAAGTTCCCTTACCCGTTCTTTCCACTCTGCACCTGCGTCCGGTTTATTAAAAAGGCGGTTCCCTTGTCTGCACAGGCTTGCAAATCCTGTATAACAACGCTTGCGGACAAACAGAGAAGCGCCTTTTTCCCTGTGGCACCCCGCCGGCAAAACCGGTCCTTCTAAAAAACGCTCTCCTGTCAGCAATTGGGGAACGGGCAGAGAAAATCTCCCATCCTGTCATCCTTTGTATTATACCCCACTCCCTCCCCTATGGCAAGCGGCTGATTCGCTTGACATCCTCAAGAATTGCCGCTACAATTAATAGTTGAGTTAAAAAATCCAATTCAGATAGAAACAATCCAATGGAGGAGCTATGACCAGAAAACCCAAAAACACCTATGGCAACGAGAGCATCTCGTCCTTGAAAGGCGCTGACCGCGTCCGCAAACGCCCCGGCGTCATCTTCGGCTCGGACGGGCTGGAGGGCTGCGAGCACTCGGTCTTTGAAATCCTCTCCAACTCAATCGACGAGGCGCGGGAAGGGTACGGCGACAAAATCGTGATCACCCGCTTTGCCGACCACTCGATTGAGGTGGAGGACTTCGGCCGCGGCATCCCGGTGGATTACAACCCCATTGAAGAGCGGTTCAACTGGGAACTCGTCTTTTGCGAACTGTACGCCGGCGGCAAATACAACACCAACAACGCCGAATCCTACGAGTTTTCCCTCGGCCTCAACGGACTCGGCCTGTGCGCCACCCAGTATTCCTCCGAATACATGGACGTTGAAATCCACCGCGACGGCTTTGTCTACACCCTGCACTTTGAACACGGGGAAAATGTCGGCGGGCTGATGAAGCGGGAAAACGGCCGCAAAAAAAGCGGGACCAAAATTAAATGGAAACCCGACTTGCAGGTGTTCACCGATATCGATATCCCCGCGGAGTACTACCACGACATTCTCAAGCGCCAGGCAATTGTCAACAGCGGCCTGCGCTTTGAATTCCGAAACCAGACCGAAAACGGGTTTGAAACCGAGGAATTCCTCTACGAGGAGGGCATCACCGACTATGTCAAGGAGATTGCGGGGGAGGAATCCCTCACCTCGGTGCAGAGCTGGCAGACGGAGCGCACCGGCCGCGACCGAGCGGACAAGCCGGACTACCGGGTGAAGCTGGGGGTTGCGCTCACCTTCTCCAACCGGGCCAAGCTCACCGAGTACTACCACAACTCGAGCTGGCTCGAGCACGGCGGCTCCCCCGAGCGGGCGGTCAAACAGGCGATGGTGTCGCAAATCGACGCCTATTTGAAGCAGAACGGAAAATACCTCAAAAACGAGAGTAAAGTGAGCTTTGCTGACATTGAGGACTGCCTGGTGCTCGTCTCGTCGTCGTTCTCCACCCAGACCTCCTATGAGAACCAGACCAAAAAATCCATTACCAACAAATTTATCTACGAAGCGATGACCGAGTTCCTCAAGCACCAGCTCGAGGTCTATTTCATTGAAAACCCGATTGAGGCGGGCAAAATCGCCGAGCAGGTGCTCATCAACAAGCGCAGCCGGGAGAAGGCGGAAAAGACCCGGCTGAACCTCAAAAAGACGCTGTCAGGCAGCGTGGACCTCGCCAACCGGGTGCAGAAATTTGTGGACTGCCGCACCAAGGACCTCTCCCGCCGGGAAATTTTCATCGTGGAGGGCGATTCGGCGCTCGGCTCCTGCAAGCTGGGGCGGGACGCGGAATTCCAGGCGATCATCCCGGTGCGGGGCAAAATCCTCAACTGCCTCAAGGCGGGCTATGACAAGATTTTCAAAAACGACATCATCAGCGACATCATTAAAGTGCTCGGCTGCGGCGTGGAGGTCAAATCCAAGGCGAACAAGGACCTCTCGAGCTTTGACCTGAACGGCCTGCGGTGGAACAAGGTAATTATCTGCACCGATGCGGACGTCGACGGGTTCCAGATCCGCACCCTGATTCTCACGATGCTCTACCGCCTCACCCCGACGCTCATCGACGAGGGGTATGTCTACATCGCACAGACCCCGCTGTTTGAGGTCACCACCAAGAAAAAGGTGTATTTTGCCTACAGCGAATCGGAGAAAACCCACATCCTCAGCATGCTGGGGGATGAAAAATTCACCCTACAGCGCTCCAAGGGATTGGGCGAGAACGAACCCGACATGATGTGGCTGACCACCATGTGCCCCGACACCCGGAGGCTGGTCAAGGTCACCCGCGCTGAGGCCGAGGCGACGAGCGCGATGTTTGACCTGATGCTCGGGGACAATCTGCAGGGGCGCAAGGACTTTATCTCGGAATTCGGCGCAGATTACATCGACCAGGCAGACGTTTCGTAAGGGAGGGAGAACATGGCCAAGAAGAAAAACAACACAGAAAAACAAAAAAAGGTGAGTGCCGACGCCTACATCGAAGGCGCGGGCATTGTGGAGGAGCAGCTCATCACCGACACGCTGGAAAAAAACTACATGCCCTATGCGATGAGCGTCATCCTCTCCCGCGCCCTGCCCGAAATTGACGGGTTCAAGCCCTCCCACCGCAAGCTGCTCTACACCATGTACAAAATGGGGCTGCTCACAGGGGCGCGGACCAAATCAGCAAACATTGTCGGGCAGACGATGCGGCTCAACCCCCACGGCGACCAGACGATCTACGAGACAATGGTCCGGCTCTCCCGCGGTTACCAGGCGCTGCTGCACCCCTATGTGGACAGCAAGGGAAACTTCGGCAAGGCGTACTCCCGCGACATGGCCTACGCCGCCTCCCGTTACACCGAGGCAAAGCTCGACCCGATCTGCAACGAGCTGTTCCGGGACATTGACAAGGATACCGTCGAGTTCGTCCCCAACTACGACAATTCGACCAAGGAGCCCCGCCTGCTGCCGACCACCTTCCCCTCGATTCTCGTCAACTCCAACGTCGGTATCGCGGTGTCGATGGCAAGCGCGATCTGCCCCTTCAACCTCCAAGAGGTCTGCGAGGCGACGATCGCTTTCATGAAAAACAGCGAGTGCGACCTCACCGAAATCCTCAAAGGCCCCGACTTCCCGGGCGGCGGATTTCTCATTCAAAACCCGACCGAGCTCGAAAAGATTTACCGCACCGGGCGGGGGTCGGTCCGGGTCCGCTCCCGCTACAACTACGACAAGTCGAACAACTGCATCGAGATCACCGAAATCCCCCCGACGACCACCGTCGAGGCGATTATGGACAAGATCATTGACCTGGTCAAGCAGAACAAGGTCAAGGAAATCTCCGACATGCGGGACGAGACCGACCTGTCCGGCCTCAAGCTCACTATTGACCTCAAGCGCGGCACCGACCCGGACAGGCTGATGCGCCGCCTCTTTAAGCTCACCCCGCTCGAGGACAGCTATTCCTGCAACTTCAACGTCCTCATCGCGGGGACCCCCCGGGTACTCGGCGTCTACGACCTGCTCGACGAGTGGGTGGCGTTCCGCGTCGAGTGCATCAAGCGGCGGGTGTGGTTTGAGCTGACCAAGAAAAAGGAAAAGCTCCACCTGCTCCAAGGCCTGCAAAAAATTCTGCTCGATATCGACAAGGCGATTCGCATCGTGCGGGAGACCGAGGAGGAAAAAGAGGTTGTTCCCAACCTGATGATCGGATTCGGCATTGACGAAATCCAGGCCGAGTATGTCGCGGAGATCAAACTGCGCCACCTCAACCGGGAGTACATCCTCAAGCGCACCGCTGAGATTGACCAGCTCATCCAGGAAATCGCCGACATGGAGGAAATCCTTGCGGACAAGCGCCGGGTCAAACAGATCATCGTCAAGGAACTCAAGGACGTGATCAAAAAATACGCCCAGCCGCGCCGCAGCCTGTTCATCTACCCGGACAGTGTGTTCGACGATGAGGAGGAAGAGGAAATTCCCAACTATCCGGTGCATGTTTTTCTCTCGGAGCAGGGGTATTTTAAAAAGATCACCCCTCAGTCTCTGCGCATGAGCGGGGAGCACAAGCTCAAGGAAGACGACCGGATGACCACCCACATTGAGACGACCAACAACACTGACCTGCTGTTCTTCACCGACAAGATGCAGGTGTACAAATACAACCTCAGCCAGTTTTCCGACACCAAGGCTAGCGTGCTCGGGGAATACGTCCCCGCCAAGCTCGGCTTTGAGGAGGAGGAACGCCTTGTCGGCATGGCGCTCACCAAGGACTATTCCGGCAACATCCTCTTTTTCTTTGAAAACGGCAAGGTCGCCAAGGTACCGGTCAAGTCGTATGAGACCAAGACCAACCGCAAAAAACTCGCCAACGCCTACAGCGACAAGTCGCCCCTCGTCGCGCTCTATTCCGAGGCGGAGGACGGCGAATACATCTTGACTTCAAACAATCAAAAGGTCCTGCTGCTGAGCTCGGCGATGCTCGCGGTCAAGGCCACCAAAAACACCCAGGGCGTCCAGGTGATGACGCTCAACAAAAACTGCACCGTCGAGTCGGTCGTCCCCTACCGGGAGGAGCTGCTCGGCAATCCCCACCGTTTCCGGACTAAGACCCTCCCCGCCCGGGGCGCGATCCTGCGGGAAGAGGACATCGGGGAACAGCTTCAATTGTAATCAAACAGCGTCCGCGGCCTTGTAGACTGCGGACGCTGTTTTTTGTCCTGTCAAAACTCTTCTTTGAGCTTGTTGCGTGGAAGAACTGCGCCAATCAAGTGTACTTCACAAAACAATTCATTGTCTGATTCCATAAATATGTGAGATAGTATTTGTAAAAAGCTACAATTTTTAAAACTCTCGTCGTTTTTTGTCCCAAAATGCAAATTTTTAGGGTTCTATTATATAGAAGGTTCATTCATGTATTGTGCGATGCCAGTGAGGTGATTCCAATGGTTCTATCAGTCGAATTCGTATAAACAATAGAGTTAGAATAAAAAAATTATGAAAAAGCTAGTTGTAAGTTTTGTCGGCATCGTGATTTTGTTGACCCTGTCCATGCCAGTTTACGCAGTCTCATTTTCAGCTGCCTCAAACGACTAAATTTCGTGGTATTTTGGTTGTTTCCCAGAAATCGTTGCAACGATGGACAATTCGGCAAAATCTGATCTAGCAGATGCGATTCGTTCCGACCCAGACTCTGTTCAACTCAGCCAGTCGGTGTATTCGTTCGATGAAACATCGACAATTCGGACACTGGTGACTTCTACAAATGACCAGCTACTCAAAAAAAGGTACACAGAAGCAGAAATCTCTTTGATCCGGAAAACGCTGGACGAACTTTCCAGCAGCATGGATGAACCGCTTCGAACAAAATACAACCGAAGTGGACTGGATGTTCGCAGTTTGCGGATCGCTCTCGACCCCAATCGTTTAACGCCCAGATCAATTTCACCGTCAACGCTTTGTTACAGTTCAACAAACCACGCAATTTCCATCGGCAAACCGGTTGCCTACCGAACAGTCGTCAGCTTTACTTGGAATTCAATTCGGTGATAAAGTTGCCATTGGATGGGGCGGAAATTGAGCTATCACCAGTCCATCCAGTTCTGAAACGCATTTGAATACCGATACGGGAGCGTATCAGTATGATTCTGCCGCTCATTCAGAAAACCCGATGCATGCAGGCTACACCTACCCTTATGCCAGACAGAGAGGGGATAAAATCCTAAAAAGCGGAACGGTGCAGTTAGACTTGTACCAAAATGTACGACAGGGGATCGCTTCTAAAATCATCACCATCTATGGTCATCAGACAATTTCCGGTACGATAGGAATCGACATCACTGCGTCAGGTCCAAACGTCAGTTTTTCTCTTAAAATGGGATTTTTCAGAGCAAAAATACCACGCGATGACATTTTGACTTTCCCATCGTGATAGCAGTGTTTTTTTGAATGCGAGTACTTTGATAAGCGGGGGGATTATTATGAAAAAATTGATTGTTATAAGTTCAGTTATTCTTTTGATCTTTGCGGTTGCGGTCCTTGCCTCCTTTTTCGACTGGAAAACGGATCAGCAGATTGACAAAATAGATTTGATGAACCAAGCAGAAGACCTGTTTCATCAGACCTACCCGGATTTTATCCTCGAGTCCCACACCGTCCTCCAGCAGAAAAAGGAGTGGTACATCCTCTTTACAATCAAAGGGACCTCCCGGCCTGAGCAGGACCTCCCTGTGCGCTACTACGGCTATCTGCAGATCAAGCGGTCGTTTGACCAATACTCCATCCGGGACAAACAGCTCTTTTTGTGCGATCCATCTGCCAATTTCGGGTATTTCTCCGGCATTGGCTGGGGAAACCGAACATTCGGGCTGTTTCTCGACCCAAACGCCTACAGGCTCGAGCTCTATCAGGGTAATCTTTTAGTGGCAACCTATCTGCGTGAAAATGGAAATGATTTTTATTTTATCACCCTATCCGTCCCGTTTTCAGAGATCGATCGCTGCGTGTGTTACGACCAAAACAATCGGATTTTACTTGACCATGACGGAAAATAGAGAGTACTGGCGGGATGGGGAACTTCCACCCCTCTCGATTCTGCGTGGCAAATCCTGTACAAGATTTTTCGCACATCAAATACTTTTCCCGTGGTTTTCGTTCATACCGTGTTGTTTGTGTGCGATTGCACCCTCTACCTACAGTCTCTGTGCAGCTATCACATGAAACCTATTGCGAAACGTCCGGAAGCCTCGGCCTGCTGGCGTTCCGCCGACCTAGCGCGCCAAACCGACCATTTTAATTTAAAGTTGGAATTCCTAAAGAAATTAAAAACAATGAATTGCTTGATTTATTATGTTGCATATGTTATACTAAAACAAAAGTTCTAAAGGAGAATAAACTATGAAAAAGAACATATGCACAGTCCTTGTGATGCTAATCTGCCTTTGTGTCCTGGCTGGGTGCGGAGGAAAGGACCCAACTGTCGAAAGTGTGCTGCAACAGCTCAAAGACGCTGGGCTTCCAATCACTTATGAAATCGTTTACACAAAAGACAACGATCCAAACGGCAGCGAAGCGCATGACTATATTCAAAAAGGAAATTTTGCAGATTCCAACATTGAACCTCAGTACTCCAAAGCACAACCCGAGAGCGGATCCATCGAAATTTTTTCATCCAACAAGAAAGCGACCAAACGTGCGGAATATCTGCAAATATTTACTACCCTTGACAATATGCAGTCCCAGGTGATATCCGGAAAAGTGCTTCTTCGTCTCAATAATAGCTATTCCAAAAGTGATGTCGAAAAATTTGCCAAAGCAATTGGCGGCAAGGTTGTGACGTTTGCCAACAGCGCTGAATAGCCACAGTCCCCATTCCCCTGCTCCCAGTGTCAACTCTCGACCAGCGATACAGCAGCGCTCCATGACTTGCCAGCCAAAATTAATTATTCAATACAAAAAATGCCGCCCTGAAATACATCAGGGCGGCTGCATTGCGAAACCGGAGCAAACGCGATTGAAATTCCTGTTTGGTAATGCTCTAATAGTATGAGAAAAACCACGCACCTTACCCAAAGAAATTTTTGGCAGCCGACTGGGTGAAAATTTTAATTTTTGAGGTGTCGAACCTGCCGGACGATAGCGTTTTTCCGAAATATTCAGGCTCCATTATTTGAGTTTCATGCGCTGTGAAACAGAAGGTTTTGCGGGATTTTACTGCGCTTGATTTTTTTGAAGTTGCCAGAGCCCGGCACTCAATTTCTTCGAACCCTTCTCAGAGTGCACAGATTCAAACGAAAACGACGCGGAAATTGCAGTCTTCGACACACACTTGTTTTTAGAAATGCCCCAAAATCATCCGAAAAATCGCAGTATTTTTTCAGAAAGGACTTGCATACAGACCACTTTTGTGGTATTATAATTGTTGTCTACAAAATTACTGAAAAGTCGGAGGGTCGAGGCATGAACATTTTTGAATGGATCAGCGGCGCGCTGCTGTTAATTTCGGGTATAATCATCATCGTATTGGTCATCCTACAAGAGAGCAAACAAAACGGTTTGTCAGGCGCTATTACGGGTGGTACTTCGGATTCTTACCTGGGGAAAAACGGCGGCAGAACAAAGGAAGCTCGTCTTAAAAGTTTCACAAAGTTCTTAGCTGTTGCTTTCTTCGTGTTAACCATAGCAGTTAACCTGGTCGCTATTTTCATTAAATAGTTCAGAACTGCCCTGCGAGTAACATCGCAGGGCTTTTTGTTTATGATAAGTCAAGAAAGGTATATCGTCTATGAGAAATGCACTCGAGGCAAAAATCATCGCCTCACTCAAACGGGCAGGGCGCCGGGGAATGGTGTTCGCCGAACTCAAAAAAATCTGTGAAATCAAGCCCAAAGAAACCGACCGCTTCCGCGGAGCGGTCAACCGCATGGTTGCGGAAGGAAAAATTGCATACACCAAAAACCGCTTTTTCCATTTGAAATCCATTGGCGTTTACGCCGCGGAAATTGTCCGCAACAGCCGCACCTTTTGCTTTGCCCAGCGCGCATCGGATGAAGCGCGCATCTTCATTCCCGGAAAATACAGCCGGGGCGCGATTCTCGGCGATCTGGTGCTCGTCCGCCCACAGGCTCAGCTTGGGGACAGCGAGGAAGGCCAAGTCTTCTCGATCTTCAAAAACGGCCCCTCCTCCTTTTCCGGTGTCTTACTGCAGGAGGACGAGAATTATTTCGTGCAGCCGGACAATCTCTCCAAAGACCGGATTCCCGTTCGGCCAAAAAGCATTGGCGATGCGAAACCGGGCGACAAGGTCCTCGCTAAAGTCGTGCTGCGCGGTTCCCGCCACAGCGAGCACATCTGTGAACTCACCGGCGCATATGGAAGTGCAGAGACCGCTGCTGCCTGTGCACGCGCTGTTCTCGACGCGCGCGGCATCACCGAAGAATTTCCGCAGGAGGTCTTGGAACAGGCCCGGAGTATTTCAGAACAGGGCATCCGCGACAACGAACGCGCCAACCGGCTTGACCTGACCGATTTGCCGATCTTCACAATCGACAGCGCGGATTCCAAAGACCTCGACGATGCAATCTCTATCGAAAAGGCGGAGGACTGCTATCATGTAGGTGTGCACATCGCCGACGTCTCGCACTATGTCCAGTACCGCACCCCGCTTGACCAGGAGGCATTCCGCCGCGGGACAAGCATCTATTACGCCAACAAGGTCATCCCCATGCTGCCTAAGGAGCTTTCCAACGGCATCTGCTCCCTGAATCCGCAGGAGGACCGTCTCGCCTTTTCTGCACTGATGAACGTAAGCCTGGATGGGGAGCTGATGGATTTTACCTTCCGCAAAACGGTAATCCGTTCCCGCGTCAAAGGGGTATACAAAGAAGTGAACGCGCTGCTCGAAGGGGGAGCAGACGAAGAGCTCAAGCAAAAATACAGCGAAGTCCTCCCCTCTCTCCAGTTGATGCACGAGCTATACAAGCGCTTATTTCAGAATAAAGTAAAGCGGGGTGCGCCTCAGCTTGAAACAAGCGAGAGCAAAATCATAGTGGATGAAAACGACGTGGCGGTTGACATTCAACCGCGGGTACAGGGCCTTTCTGAGGGAATGATCGAGGAGTTTATGCTCCTTGCCAACGAAGCGGCTGCAACCCTTGCAAAACGGGAGAAACTCCCCTTTGTTTACCGCATTCACGAGCATCCCTCCCCCGAAAAGCTCTCCTCCCTCAAGGAGATTCTCGAGCGGCTCGGCCTTCCTTCCCTTCGGGTGGACAAAAAGGTCAAACCCGGCGTACTCGCTGGAATTCTATCAAGCTCACGGGACAGCGGCTTGTTTCCGATCATCAACACCCAAGTTCTGCGCTCGATGGCTAAGGCACAGTACGACGAACGCCCAGTCGGCCACTACGGGCTCGCGCTTGAAAACTATGCGCATTTCACCTCTCCGATCCGGCGGTACCCCGATCTTACAATTCATCGCATTCTCACCGAATACGTTGTTCTCCATGAAACACCCGACAAAATTCACAAGCGCTACGATAAATTTGTCGCGCAGGCATCCAAACAGTCGACCGAAACCGAAATCACCGCAATGCAGATTGAGCGAGAGTGCAACGACCGCTACAAGGCGGAATACATCCGCCAGCACATCGGTGAGGAATTCGACGGCATCATCACCTCAGTGCTCGGCCGCGGGCTGTACATCGAACTCGAGAACACGGTGGAGGGCTATGTAAAGGTGGAGGATCTCAACGGCATTTATGAGCACGATGGATTCACCGAGCTCAAGAATCACCAGACCGGCAAGCGTTACCGTGTCGGCGACAAGGTGCGCATCCAATGTGTCGCGGTGGATGTCAACGCCGGCAGGATTGACTTTATCATCCCGGATGACCACTCGGAAGTCCCGCAGGAGCGGCGCCGCCCGTGGAAGTAAACAACGGAAACAGCCGCTGTTTCTTGGAGTGACACCTTGCTTGAAACGACGAAATACAGTCGAGAGGTTTCCAACGACGATCAAAACCACCAGTAAACTGGTCGGACCTTGGTAGAGCTAAAAACGGCTCTATCTCGAATAGCACTGCATTACAATCCCAGACAGCTGCTCAAGCAGCTGTCTTTTTTGTCTGCTTGTTCTCACGATCCATAAACGAGTCGATTCGCTCCTTCCCTGTCATCTGCCCCTTTGTGTTATCCTTCTCCAATTCTTTCTGTATTCTTTGGATCCAGGTTCTTTTCGGCCAACTGTACCCGCAAAGTAACCTCTGGTCCAGATCTCCCTGCTCCGATTTTGCAGTCCAGATTCGCATGCTGATGCAGCGGCATGGGACTGCTCGTTTCTTCGAGAAACCTCATGGATTGTGCGGTGCTTTGGCACAAACGCTCTACTTATTTGAATCACACACTTCATCATAAGAAAAGGTCATATGAAGTATGATTTTTTCGTATTGATCAATCCACCGGCCTGATTTGTTTCGAGTACGATAGACAATACTAGGTGAAACTTGCCACTCCACTTGGGATACGCTCAACTTTTTCGGTCGGTCATCTCGAATGTCCTCCTTGGTGTATTATTGCACTTGCCAAACACGCTTCTTTTTTATATGATGAAGTTTTTATTTTTTCTCCTAGACTTCTGCCTTTTTTCTATCACCGGCATAGTGCCTGGTTTTCTTTATACAAAATACAAAAAGCAGTCCCGCAGAGCATGTGCTCTGCGGGACTGCTTTTTGGTAGCGACTAAGCCTATAAGCCGAGTTCTGTTTACGTGACAATCTATCTCGACGCTGTATTGCTACAGCGCTCCAGCCATCCTTCGGGAGCGTCGAGCCAACGATAGCCTCCCAGTCGATGTTGCATCGGATAGGGTTTGCAGGGCAATGCGGTTCCCCGCATTCCGGTGAGCTCTTACCTCGCCTTTCCATCCTTACCGGGGCATGCCCCGGCGGTATATTTCTGTTGCACTTTCCCTAGAGTCGCCTCCGCCTGCCGTTAGCAGGTATCCTGCTCTGTGATGCTCGGACTTTCCTCACCTTTCGGCGCTGCCACACAGCCTACTCGCTTGATTCAGTATACCGCATTTCCCGCTCCATGTCAACAATGCAACCAGTGTCAAACCCAGTGGCGCGGTTTTGTGAAGATGTTTCGCAGCTATGTGCGGGGCGCATGGCGTCCCACTAAAGCTGCCCTGTTTCAAACTGACCCGCTGCATTGGGTCATTCCCCACAGGCATTCACACAAAGCCGGCCAAAGGAATTGAATGGCCAAAAGTGCTACAAAGGGGGATTTTATTGGACAAACAGATTGAGCAGTACTGTTGCCGCAACTCCGGGAATGCCCACAACAGCGGCACAGGCCAGGGTCAAGTAATTGACTGTCAGCAGCCCGGTTGTCAAATAATTGACGGCGGCCAGTGCCGCAAGGCCGCTGACCGAACCCAAAAATGCATTTTTAAACGGTTTTGCTGTGCTTTTGTAATACCAGAACATGGCGATTCCCATGACCGCCACAATGCTCCACGCTGCGAACATCGGCATAATCGATCCTCTCCTCATCACAGACAAGTTCGCTGTGCTTGAGCCCAAGGCCGCGCGCCTGTTTGATGAGGAAATTGTATTTTACCTCAAGGGATTCCATCTGATAAATGCAGGATTCGATCAAATCCGCATCGGTCAGCATGTCGAACGCATTGCGCGCGGCGGTGAGCCTGTATTGTATATCCTCTAGTTCCTGAAGGAGCTGGTGTTTGTCGCGCTTTCCGCTGACCCTTGCGCCGATGACCGGAAGGGAGCAGGCGAATTTCAAAATTGATTCCATAAGACAACCTCCATTTCAGCTATGTACACTCAGCGTTGGCGCTTTTGCTCCTCGCTGTATTGTATGCTGGTAGTATGGACGGTTATGCTGCAAGTTATACAAAAATTTCCATACATATGCTATTCATCAACTGTTTCTTGTTTGTCCATCAATTGTGTGCTATAATAATATCAATTTGATCAAAAGGGGACAAATTTGTATGAATTGGCTCAACAAGCTGGAACGGAAATTTGGCAGGATTGGCGTACCCAATCTCATGCTCTACATTGTGATCGGAAATCTCATTGTCTTTTTGTTCGATATCTTACTGTTTGCCAAGGGCGGCGTCACATTCAGCAGCTACCTTTCCCTCAATCCGGATGCGGTTATGCATGGGCAGGTGTGGCGGCTGATTACCTTTGTCTTTATCCCTCCGGAAACCTCTCCGATCTGGCTCGCCTTTGTCCTCTATTTTTACTATTTTGTCGGCTCCAGCCTCGAATCGGCCTGGGGATCCTTCCGCTTTACCCTCTACTATCTCATCGGGATGATCGGCACCATCATCGCCGGGTTGTTCACCGGCGCGGGAACGGCAGTTTTTCTCAACCTTTCGCTGTTCTTTGCCTTTGCAACCCTCTTCCCGGACCACCAGGTTCTCCTCTTCTTTTTTATCCCCATCAAGGTCAAGTGGCTCGGCCTGCTCGACGCGGTGCTCTTTCTCATCACAATAATCGTCTCCCCGCTCCCCGCAAAAATTGCCGCGCTTGTGGCGATTGCAAACTACTTTCTCTTTTTCGGCCCGACTTTTATCAGCAAAATCAAGTACTATTTTCAATACCGCAAAACGCGCAATAATTTTCGCCAAAAAATGAAAAACAACCCGTGGAACAACCGGTAAACTAGAATTCTCTCACAGTATGAGCACACCAACCAATCATTCGCTCTGTACGCGGCTTTCCCTGTTCTCAATTCAGGGAAGGCCGCATTTTTTTATATTTGCTGGCATCTGAGTCAGTCAAAGCGGAATTGATGCACTCCACCACCCGGGAACGGGTAGTTTTCCCAGGCTCAAAGGGCTAGTGACTGGTTTCGCTGCTCCAGGGGGATGAGTAGAATTATTGCGCCACACCCACGGCAATCCGCAATTCGCTGGCTATCAGGACTGATAGGAATTTAAAACGCTAGTGATGATGCTTTTGGTTTGCAAAAGCTCGTTTCCCTTTGAGAATCCTTTCGTTGAAACCTATTTCCCCTTCCACCGGTAGAGCCGGAAATTTTATTTCGTGAATGGGAACAAAAACAATAAAGGCACCCTGTAAAACAGAGTGCCCTCATTGTGTAACTGATCAACGACGTTCTTTGGGAACATCTATATTTTACCTGATAGTTGCTAATTTGTCAAGTAATTTTTTGGAAAATATTTAAAATTAAGCAATATTCAGTTTATTTATACATAGATTTCCTTCTGAATAAGATGAGCGAACCGGCTGCCAGCAGCAATGCTGCCACAAGAAAAGCAAACGCCTGCAAGCCAAGCTGAACCTGATTGGTGAGCACCTGGGTAATGTTCCTCAGGAAAAACAACAGTATTGTTGTGACTTCCCCTGTGGTATAGCTCATTCCCAAGTAGTTCTGGTACTCCATCCAGAGCGCAGGGAGTATCAACCCGACCGTCGTACAGCCTGCCGCAGCGAGTCCGAAAAAGACCCCCCACCCTAATCTTACGGGTAATCGCGGAGGCAAAAAAGGCAGCCGCCACACAGAGCCAAACCACGCAAAGCAACTGCAGTACAACAACTGCATACCACACGCCAAACGGAATCATATGGGAGTTCCCCAAAAGATAGACCGCACACCCATTGCCGAGATCCTCTGTGCCAAAAAACAGAGCAAACCCCAGCGAGGCCACAAGCGTGCAGACGGCTACCAAACCGGTGCTCGCGATGCCGCAGCTGACCAATTTGGAACAAGCAACCATTGTCCTGGTTGTGCGCCGGCAGAGCAGTCCTTCCAGAGCACCTGGGCGCTCTATCCCCATGGACAGCGCGCCGAATACCGACGCACAGGCGGCGATTCCGAGCAGCAGGGGAAGAAAATCCCCCATTTGCCTCCGGGTTGCCTGCCGCAGGTTGACATACTGTGTGGGCGGCATATCCCGCTCGATTGCGCATTCGAGGTTGCTCACCTGCCTGCGGAATTCCAGCAGCATTGTGTCAATGGAACGAGAGCGCTCTTCCTGCTCCTTTTCATCCAAATCAGAATTAAAAAAATCCTCGTTCCCAGCACCGCGATTCTTTTCCCGTTCCATTCGAATAAGGCCCGCGCGATATCCCTCGAGCTGATCGCAGGCCGTGCTTTTCCAGCTGTTCGGCAGGTATCCCCCCACCCTCAGGCGGTACTCCTTTTGCTCTAGTTTATACTGGAGGGACTCCGCCTCCTCTGTATCTCCCTGCTGCTTACAGCTCTCAATATTCTTCCGAAGAGAAACGATCTGTTTCCGAAGAAGCTGTTCGGGATCGTAGCCCTGCTCCAACATCTGAGAGAGCTCTCGCATATCACTTTCATAAAGTTCATCGTAATAATTGCTGGGATAGTAAAACAGGGTGTGCAAAGACATTTGTTCTAGAAGCCCGTATAGCTCAGCATCTGACCGCTCTCCCCGATTGATCTCCCACACCTTTTCGCTGAACCGAAAGCTGAACACCATGGATGCAGGATACGTCTGCATCCCATCTGCTGTCTGCAAGCTTGTCGTGGGGGAAACTCCCTGCTTGCGGTAGATTTCGTACATCTCCTCAAGCTGCTGCCGATAGAGGTCAAAAAATTGAGCCTCAAATGCATTCATGTCTGTCCGGTTGCACCCATCCAGCTCCTGGATGAGGAGGTCGTACTCAGACTGGATGTTGAATCCCGGCCCTAGCATGGAATTCGGCGGCAAGGCCAACCGGGAGAAAAGGGGGACAGCCGCTGAGAGCAACAGCAGGCAGATTGTCAGGACAATTACGCTGCGGCAGCGAAGCAGTTTAAATAGCTCCCCTCCTGTGATCCGCAGAAACTTGCTCACGTTGTTTCCCCCTTCGCTGTTTGAGATGGATCACAAACCTCTTGGTTGTGGAAAATCCACAGCGCCGCGGCGATGAGGGCTGCGGCGCCCAGAACAGCCAGCAAAGTACTCCAGTTGAGCGCAAGCTGCCGCACCATCCGTTCAAAGGTCCCAAACCAATCAAATGTTGTCTGAAAGTCGTCCACATGGCTGGACAGCATCAGGCTGGTATAATCCAGCTGCTGATAGCTGCGCTGCTCGAACTGATAGCCCGGGTAGTATGCCCAAACACCAATCAATGCGCAGATCAGACAGGACACTGCCACACCGGCTGACATCCGTCGCAGCAGCAGCGAGGCGAAACAGCTCACAGAACTCACAAAAAGCGCAATGCAGAGCATCCCCCCGCACTGGAGCGCGTACCACAGTGGAAAGGGTATCTGGTGAAACGAATTCCCGATGCGGTAGATCACTCCAGTGAACAGCTCTCCCGGACCGCAGAGGATTCCCGCCACAGTGCAACAGACAAGGGCACACAGTGCGATCAGAACAACTGCAAAGACAGCCCCGCTCAAAAGTTTTGCGAGCAGCAGCTGTTCCCGGGACGCCCTGCGGGTCAGCTGACCGCTCATTGTCCCCAGGGTGTATTCCCGCCCCACACTGAGGGCAGTAAACACCCCCACCGCCGCTGCAACCACCAGCAGATAGGGGAGAAGCCCTGCCGCGAGCCGGCGGGGGTCATTTTTGCCCGTCACACTCTCGTAGTCCTCCATTGGCCGGGCGTTATGGGTGGTCGCGTAGTCGAGCAGCTCATACTCCAATTGCTTTGCCTGAAGTATCTTTTCATGAAAAGTCATGTATTCCTCAAAGGGGAGCAGTTCAATTTGCTCGGTAATTTCTCCTGTCTTGGGATCGGTGTAATTCCCTTTGACCGGGCGGTACAACTCAGTCGCCTCCTGCTGTTTCAGCTCATCCAGCTGAAACCGGAGCGATTCCAAACCGTAATTCCATAGCAGCGCATAATCCCAACGGGCAGGGTCATAGGCACCGGTTTGACAGGCGCGCTCGAGGTATGCGATTTGAGGCTCGATTGCCGCTCGATAAGCAGGGTCAATATTGCCCAGATCAACCTGCTTTTGATACGCATTCTTTACCTGTGCAAGTATTTTCAGTGCGTTTTCTTTCCGGTCCACTGGTCCGTCGAGCGAAGCGAGAAACTCCTCGTTGCGCTGCCGGTCCTCCAGATATAAGGATTCCTCGATTTCCTCAGTATAATGGGGATAATAGAGAAAAGCATTGTTGTAAAACACCGTATCATAATAACTCGATATCTCATACTCGCTCATTTCCTTCTCTGGGATACCCAGACTTGCAACTGCGTCCTTAAGCTGGTATCCATAGCAGCTTCTCAAATTTGTAGCCCAATTCCCGCTCTTAATTTGTTCGGATGTGGTGATCTTGCATTCCTTTGCAGTGGCAAGCATTTGCTCAACGGTTTGCTGGTAGGCATCGAGCAGTTGCTGCTGTATGGGGGAAACGCCGCTCTCCTTTTCCAGCGCAATTGCCTCGTCCATCTTTTTGTGCAAATATGCATCGTTATCGGCATCCCACCAGGATACCTTGGTATACGCGGGATCAAGCTGCTTGATGACAGCCGGAACAAGCCCCGAGCAGAGCACCAGCACAGCCACAGCGATCAAAATCCCCCGGCGGCTGAGCTGGACGAGCAGCTCCCTCCGGGTTAAAGACCACAGCCTCTTCATGGTCACACCTCCCGCGCTGTCACGTCCAACACCTCAATTCCCCGCTGGTAGAGGATTTCAGACACCCGCTCGGACTGCTCCTCCGAAATGTTGAGTTCAAGCAGGTTGCCTGCAAACCAGACATCCGGAAATTCCTGTTCCAGCGCATAAAGCGCTTGAATCGGCTGGTCGACATCGAAAAAGTAGTGAATCGGCCCCGCTGGCTTTTGTTCCGACTGTTCTCTGGTTACTTGCTCCCCCAGTGGAAGAATGCGGTCGCAGAGTGATGCGACCTGAGAACAGCCCGAGAGCAAAACTGTCTTTCCCTCCTCCCTCCACAGGGGAAGGAGCTCTTGCAGCAGCGGAATCTGCTCGTCGGGCAGTTGGATGAGTAGCAAGTCGGGTTGATGCAGCAGTGCTTGAGCCAGGGTGAGCCGCCAGCAAGCGTCTTGATTATATTTTCGGGTGCGGCGAGGGAGCAGTTCGGTCAGCGACAGCTGCTCTGCGACTTGCACTATCCTTTCCTCACGGATATCGCCGTACATCCGGGCCGCGAGCCGCAGCTGCTGCATCCCAGACAGATGAGGGTAGACCCCTGCGCCAGCGACAACCCCAACTGTCTGCATCGCCTGCGAAAAGCTGCGGCGCAGATCAAACTGATTCAACAGAATCTCTCCCGCCTCCGGAAAGACAAGGCCGGCTGCGAGCCGCAGAACGAACGGGCAATTCACTGCCCCCACGACTTCCCCCTGCTGTATGCAAAAGGAAATTTCCTCTAGATCTGGCTGTTTTGTGACATTGAGAAATTCCAGTTTTGTATTCATTTCGTCACCCCCTCGTGTTTCCTATATTATAACATGCCGGAATTTACAAGTGCAATTGATATCGTCAAATTGTAATAAGTTCTTTATATTTTTCCCTTTTTTCAGCTAGGTTGAACAAATTCATAAATTGCAGTCAGCAATTTGTGTCGTTTGACACGACTCCAAACTGGACTCTTCTTTACCCATGTCCCTGCTGAAATTGCTGGGGCTCTAACGAAACCCTCAGATGCCTCTATTCCTTCCAATGATCTACCACCCTCGCAGCACCGTTCCTGTCCCCCAACGGTTCCCGTCCCATGCACTGGATACAATCCGGGCACAGACCCAGTCGGGAACCTGCCTGTCATCCAATCCATTCCCCGACGCCTGCCGACACGATTGCGTTGTTTCATACAAGCGGTTTTTCGTTCGCCCCCTTTTCTCAGGTCAAGCGAGGACGGAACAATGATCCGGCTGTTTCTTTCAAATAAAAAAGGTCCTACACCTGGTTGAGGTGCAGGACCTAGGTCAGACATCATTTGGATTTGTTCACTGCGCGGAAGCGGCCGGCGCCGGCTCCGGGTTTTCAATGAGCACGGTATATTTGTCGTGGTAAAAATGCATTGCGTCGACATAGCCCGCGTCGCTGTTCTGGTGCAGCTTGCGGATGTATTCATGGTGGTTGATGGATTCTTTACCGTAGTTGTTGCTCACAGTGTACACCGCGATATTGGAACAGTGGTCGGAAATTCGCTCGAGATTGACCAGCAGGTCGAGAAAAACAATGCCGGTGTCCACAGAGCACCTGCCGTCCCGCAGGCGTTCGACATGGCGGGATTTGAGTATGTCCTCCATCTCGTCGATCGTCTCCTCAAGCGGTTCGATCTTTTTGGCGATGGACAGATCGTTCTCCCGGAAGGTATCGTAAGACAGCGAAATGATTTCTTCCACCGCATCGGCAATGGTCTTGAGCTCCTGCTTCGCGCTCTCGGAAAAGCTGAGCTTTTTGTCCTGAAGCTCCATCGCCTGCTCGACGATGTTGATCGAATAGTCACCGATCCGCTCAAACTCTGAAATAAGGTGAAGCAGATAGGTGACCTCCTTGCTGTCCTCATCGGTCAGCTCGCAGTCCGCGAGTTTGACGAGGTAGTTGCCAAGGCTGTCCTCCATCCGGTCGATCTTGTCTTCCCGCTCCTGAATGCGGTCGATTTTTTTCTGTTCATACTTATCAAACAGCTTGACTGCGTTGCGGAAGTTTTTGCGCGCAAGCTTTGCCATCGCTTCCACTGTTGTTTTGCACTGGTTGAGTGCCAGTGTCGGCGAAACGAGAAAACGCTCGTCGAGTACCTCGAGCCCGATGTTGTCATCCTCTTCTTCGTCTTCGTCGGCGGTCTTTTTGTCCCGTATGGTGAGCACTGCGAGTTTTTCAAGCAGTCCTGCGAAGGGGAGCAGCAGCAGTGTGGTCACGATGTTGAAAACGGTGTGGAAGTTGGCGATGCCTCCGCTTGAGAGGGGCAGATTCCAAATCGCGTCGAACACATGGCAGGCGTTGAGGATGTTCATCGCGATGAGGAACACCACGGTTCCAATGATATTAAAATAGATGTGGACCGCAGCGGTTCGCTTGGCGTTTTTGTTGGCCCCAAAGCTTGAGATCAGCGAGGTGACACAGGTGCCGATGTTCTGACCCAGGATAATGGGATAAGTGGAGGCAAAGGTGAGCGCCCCGGTCGAACTGAGCGCCTGCAGCATACCGACCGACGCCGAGGAGCTTTGGATGACTGCGGTGATGATGACACCCGCGAGCAGACCGAGAATCGGCCACTGGGAAAATTTTGCGAGAACCTCCATAAAAAATGGGGAGTCCTTGAGCGGTTCGACCGCGCTCGACATGTTGAGAAGCCCGGTGAACAGCACGCCAAAGCCCATGGCGATCTGGCCGATCACCTTTTTATTTTTGCTTTTGCAGAACATAATGAGCACAATGCCCACGACTGCTACAACTGGGGCGAGGGTGTCGGGCTTGAAGAACTGAATGATAGGATTGCCGCCCGCGTCCAGGTCGATGAGCCGGGTAATCTGCCCGGTGACAGTGGTCCCGATGTTCGCGCCCATCAGGATACCGACCGCTTGTTTGAGCTTGAGCAGCCCGGCATTGACCAAGCCGACGACGAGAACCGTCGTTGCAGACGAACTTTGAATCATTGCGGTGACCAGGAAGCCGAGCAGTACCCCTTTGAAGATGTTGCTAGTAAATTTCTCCAGCGTTTTTTCCAGCGCGCCGCCGGAAAATTTTTCGAGCCCCGCGCTCATTTCGTGCATTCCATATAGGAACAGCGCCAGTCCCCCGAATACTGCTATGACACTAAAAAAGTCCATATCCATCCTCCACAGACTTGTTTTTAAACGAATCTTGTTGTTTCTGTAAAAAATGCGTTCGGTCTTATTATATCATTTTTTGGCGGATGATGTATAGTGTTTTCGCAAAACTGGGTGAAAAAATACCCTACAAGATCTCGCTGTGAAAACAGCTGTATTCTAGCGAAAAGTGGTAAATGCGCGCCATTTTGTTCGAGCATCTAACAAAATGGCGCGCATTCTCATTCTTCGTTTTCGTTCTCTGGCAGTTCGGGGGCCTCTTCCTCCTCGTGCACCCCCTCGGTGCTGTCCGACTTGACAAAGACAACCAGTGTCTGAAGCATTAGTTTAATGTCAAGCCAGATGGAATACTGTTCAATGTACACCAGGTCAAGCGCCAGCTTGTCCTTTGGCGCTGTGTTGTACTTGCTCATGATCTGCGCAAGACCTGTGAGCCCCGCCTGCACCTTGAGCCGGTAGCGGAACTCGGGGAGGTCCTTTTCGTACTCCTCCGCAATTTCAAGCCGCTCCGGCCGGGGGCCGACGTCGGTGTTGTCCCCTTTTAATATGTTGAACAGCTGGGGCAGCTCATCCACCCGAAAGCGGCGGATCCACTTGCCGACCGGGGTGATCCGGCTGTCGTTTTCGGTACTGAGCATCGCGCCGGTTTGTTTCTCCGCGTCCACAATCATCGAGCGGAATTTGAGGACGTTAAATTCCCGTCCCCCTTTGGTCAGCCGCTTTTGCTTGTAGAGCACCGGCCCATGATCGTACGCCTTGATCGCAATCGAGACGACAATCATAATCGGCGAGGTGACCAGGATAAAAACGACCGAGAACAGGATGTCGCACAGCCGCTTGATCACAAGCTGCTCAAAGCTCATGCCCCGGGTAGTGGAGGCAAATACCGTCGTGTCGTCGAGCATCAAATGATCCGCATGGTTGAGGATAATGTCCGAAACATCTGGACAGACAAAAATGTCTTTGTTGTGCTTGTAGCAGTACTCCACCAGCTGGGAGCGCTCGTTCTTGGGGACGTCGGCAAAAAAGACCGCCTCGTTTGCGACAATTTCTTTGCGTACCGCCGGGTCGTCGTACTGGATCAGCCGATTCACCACCCACTGCTTGCGGTACTTGCTGATTTTAAGCAGCAAATTTGGGATTTCATTTTCATCGTGGTAGACAATCAGCGCCCTGCGCGGGTCATTGACCTTAAAATAGACAAAATTCCCGAAGTAAGTAAACACATTGAGCAAAAGCACCTGCACGAGCAGGACGATGACGAGCAGCCCCAGGCCGGGGAGGACGCGCTCGGTAAAGTAAAATCCGATAAAGTCGCTGAACCGGCCCGGGGGAGGGCCGGGCAGTGCGGTCTGTCCAGTAAGATAGTCGTGGTAGTGCACCGTGCTGATGCCCATAATGTAGGTGATGACAAAGGTGATGAAGTCCGCCATCAGAGTTGCGAGAAACATTGTGTTGACAATGGGCCGGCTCTTGCGCTCCCCAATCGAAAACCCGCCGTAAATCCGTATAAAGAGAATGATTGAGAGCAAAAAGGTCACAAACGAAACTACTGACGTCCGGTTGATCCCCTCAAGCTGCGGCAGCATCTGCATGTAAAAGCCAAAGAAGGTGGCAAACAGGCTGGCGATCAGCAGCGCTTTGATGAGAAACAGATAGGTTTTTTCAAACCTCTTCAGGAACAATTTCACGGCCTGTCCCGCTCCTTTCTATTCAGCCTTTCCGATCTTTTTCTTGGCCATCACAAGGAAATCCTTGATGATGTCCCGCAGCACGAACAGGCAGTAACCCGCGACGGCAAAGGCGAAGATAAAGTTGACCAGCGGCCCATAATTCTGGAAGACATAGGAGGCGATGACGTAAACCACCAGATAGGGCAGGAGGAACTTGTAGTTGTATTTGAGCTTCACAATCCTGCGCACGCTCAAGGTTCGGATGACGATGACCACGAGGAAGCAGAGAATCATCGCGATGTTGGCTGACTGGAGACCAATTGTGTGAATCGTCAGTTCCATAAACCCAACGGTGATCACCGCGCCGGCGATCATCGAGTAGAGCATCGATTTCATCTTGTTTTCCGCGCACATGATCGAACCGATAAAATTGGCGAGGGAGTCGACGACGGTGCCGAGATAGGCGAGCGGAATGATGACCTTGCCCGCCGCGTATTTTGGCCCGATCATCAGATCAAAGAGCACATTGGTCACGGGAAGCAGCATGAGCATGCCGCAGCCGATGAACCGGATGAAATCGTCGAGCACGATGTTGTATTTTTTAGAGCGGTCATGGTCGTGGCTGATCGCAAAGGTGTATTCCTGCCAGGCGAGGTTAAACATTGTGACAACGAGCAAGATCAGGGAAGTCAGTTTGAAGGAGGCCGAGTAAATACCGGTCTGGTCGGCGCCGAGGTTCTGGGTGATGATCACCGTGTTGGCGCGGGTGTTGATCCAGTATACCCCCTGGTTGATCGCAAGGGGGATGCAGTACACCAGCATCACTTTGAGCAGCTTAAAGTTAATGTCGCGCAGACGGACCTTTTTGAGTGTTTTTAGGAAA
>CBCSOX010000019.1:0-24339 GCA_965141735.1 uncultured Oscillospiraceae bacterium
AATCCTTCTCGAACTCGTCGCCGATCAGAACAGCGTTGTGAAAATCGGAGGGGACGGTAGCATAAACATCGTCCCCGATGCCTACAACAATCTAACCACTGTCTTTTATGAGGACGGGCTGGTGGTGCTGTATTTAAACGGCGAGGAAATTGGCCGGCTCAACCATTCCTTTCAGCTTCAGCAGCTCATCGCCGACGGCACGCTCGACAAGGACGATTGCATTGGCTTTATTGGGCGTTCGATCTGGGCGGATGATCCCGCTTTTTCCGGAAAGCTTTCAGGATTTACGATTTACGAACGCGCGTTGACCGCGGACGAAGTCTATATGATGAGCCAGGATACCACAAGCAGCGCCACGACGACAAAGATTGTTTCAAACACATTGCCCTGTAATGTACCCGGCGTGACCAGCGACAGGGAGTGGCGCGAGGGCATGGTCAGCGGAAATGGTCACAATGGAGTGATCAACGCCGGTTACCCTTACAGCGACACGTTGATCTATCAGAATATGTATTTGCTCATGCCGTCCACCTCTTCCCGCGAAAACCCCGATTTTTACAGCGAGCTGGAAGCCAACCGGCAGTCTGTTGTGAGCTTGCAGGACAATATTCCGAAAAATCCGCGCGGATTTTTCTACGCGTTTCATCCGGGCCCCCAGCTTCGCCTGAACTTGGCCGATTCCATGGGGAAAGGGAACGACTATATCGGGTATGAACGCTTTACGGATTTTGAAACGGCCGAGGTGGGCGTATCCTATGTCAATCCCCAGGGCGCCTGGGAAAGAAGGACGTTTACCTCCCGCGAAGACGATGTGACCATCACGCAAATCAAGCAGTCGTCCACCGGAGCGAAGGTCAACATGGAAATTTCTCTGGACAACCTCTCTCAAATTCAGCGGTTCTATGGCGACCCGACGAATATGCAGTATAAAAAAGTGGTGGACGATCAGGCAGATTTTATTGCCTTAATCGGAAAGTACCCGGGCAATGGAGAGTACGCAAAAGGCGAACTCAAGGATGGCGGATATGTCGGCACCGCCCAGGTTGTCGTAGTCGGAGGCACCAAGGAAAAAATTACAAATACAATGACATCCAGAGATTCTCAGAATGTCGGTGAAGACACAGACCCGAGAATTAAAATTACAGATGCGGACGCGGTCTATATTATCGAAAAAACCGACCGCACTTGGGATATGTGCACATTCGATGCGTTTGCGGAAAAGACGCAGTTCGATTTGCTCGACCAGCTCAATCAGGACATCGCACAGGTTGTGGATCGCTACACCCAGGACGGGGTGTTCTCGTATGAACAGGCGCTGGCACCCCATGCCAAGCTGCATGGAGACCAGTTTAACGCCGTGTCCTTCAGCCTCAACGCCAAACCAGAGGATGTCTCCGCCTCCACAGAGTCTCTGCTGCAAACGCAGAAGGGAGACAAAAAGATCAACGACGCACTCATGGAGCGCGCGTATTATACAGGCCGCTATGTAGAGTTGTGCTGCTCAGGCTACAGCACATCGCGCTTGGGCGGTATGTGGACTGGAGAATGGAATAACGGCTGGAGAGGCATTTACACGATGGATGCGAATGTCAATATACAGGTTTCCCCCATGAATACTGGAAATCTGAAAGACACGCCAATCGGGTATATCAACTTCATTCTTCGGCAGTTGGATGATTGGATGGAAAACGCCTACAACAGCCACCGGATGCACGATGCGATTCAGCCATCGGTCAACACGGATGGCGACAGCTCGATTGGCATCGAATCCGACTGGCAGTATCCGTTCCAGTACTGGAACGCGGGCGCGAGCTGGCTGCTGCTCCCTATCTATGAGTACTGGCAGTGTTACGGCAACCAGCAAATTCAAATTACAGACAAAATTGATTTATACCGGGTTAAACAGGCCTTGGGCGTGGAAGACGGAGGACTCTCTGACGAACAGGTGGATGCTCTGATGCAGAGGGGATGGTTGGATTTGGAACAGGACATCCTGCTCCCCTTGCTGACCAAACAGGCGAATTTCTGGGAACAGCTGATGACCCCGGAATACTATATGGACGCTGAGGGCAACCCGCATTATGAAAAAGGGAAGACCCAATTGGATGTCCAAGCGGGAGAAAAATATATGATCACTCCCTCGTATTCTCCGGAAAATGGGCCTCGTGCAGATGGGGGATACACCTGGAACCATGCGACCACCATGAACGCCACGATGGATATCGCCGCCGCTAAGGACGGGTTGTCCATGACCATTGAAATGGAAAAAGCTGTGGGCAGAGCCGGTTCAGAACAAGCGATTCAAAAGTGGGAAAATCTTAAAAATTTACTGCCGGAATATCAATACGACGGAGAACCGGGAAGCGGCGAAGCGGAAGAGACCTGGTATGGCGGCGGCGGCGCGCTGCGCGAGTGGGCGACACCGATTTATATGGAAGAAAACAGGCACCGCCATATCAGCCACATGTACGTGGCCTGGCCCGCATATGAAACGCAGCACGACGAGAAGCTGGCTCTTGCAGCGGAACAGGCGCTCGCCAACCGGAACCGCTTGAATTCAGGCGGTGAGAAGACCACAGGACACGGATGGATGCACTACGCTTTGACCGCGGCCCGCCTAAAAGACGACCAGCAGGTTTACGATTCGCTGTACACAATTCTTTCCAGCGATATTTACTACTCGTCCATGGTCACCGACCACAACACCAACCGGGGAAGCGGCACCTACTGCACCGATACGTCGATTGGACTGGTTGGCGTCGTCAACGAGTCGCTGTTATTCTCAAACACCGGCGAAATTCAGATTTTACCCTCTCTGCCTGAGCAATGGAACACGGGTTCGATGAACGGCCTCATGGCAAGAACCCGCGCCGAAGTGGAAGAGCTGAACTGGGATTTGAATTCCGGGACAGCACATGTGAAAATCAGATCGGATATTGACCAGCAAATCACCCTCACCTCGGGAATTCCGTGGAAATCCGCAACTGTGGAAGGCGCGGACGCTGTGATCAAGGCTGGAAAGGAAATTCAGCTGAGCCTAAAGGCCGGGGATACGGTCACGGTCGCTTTCTCTCAGAGTGCTGTTTCTGAAAACACGGATAAGACGATTCTCGAAAAAGTTCTTACATATGCAGAAGAACAATATGCATCTGATGCATTCAGCCATGTCATTACAGACGTACAAGCCACATTTACTCAAGCGCTTGTATCCGCCCGAGAAGCCTATGCGGACCCCGGTTCGGATCAAAATACGGTTGATCAGGCGTGGAAGACACTGATGACAGAGATCCATAAGCTCGGATTTGTCCAGGGGGACAAAACGTCGCTCAACGAGCTGATTGCATTGGCGGAGACTTTTAACGCGCAAATCGATCAATATACCCCGTTCACTGCTTCGCCCTTCACAACAGCATTGACGAGCGCAAAATCGGTTGTGGAGGACGGCAACGCACTGCAGGACGAGGTTTCACGTTCGGAATCCGCACTGCTCGGCGCGATGCTCGACCTGCGTTTCAGGGCGGACAAGAGTATTCTTCAGTCACTCGTTGAACGAGCCGAGGAGATTGATATGAGCGGCTATGACGCGATGAGCATTGTGGTGTTCCAAAATGCCCTCGCAAGGGCAAATTATACGCTGCTCAATTTGAATTTATCCGAAGACGACCAACCGGAAGTAGACCGCGTTGCGGCTTCACTCCAAGAAGCAATGAATCATCTAACCGAGCAAGGAAAAACAGGGGGAACGCTCGGGCGGAATGTATCCTTTGGGGACCACAATCTGAATCAGACAACCGGGTCTGCGAGAACAGGAGAAGCGACACCGGTTGCCGCAGTTGTGGCAATACTTTTATTCACAGGTTTAACAGCAATCTGGAGCCATAGAAAACGCCGTTCATGATCTTGTGCATGACAGCAGGAGGCGCTTGGCGCGAGCGGATTTGCATTAAAACGCATCCTATTGTTCTGAGCAAGGTGCTGCAGAAAACAGAATCAACGGTGGCAGATGAAAATCTGATCGAAGATGAGGTGACAGATTCAAATATGGAAAAAAGGGGGTGGAATCCATCTTTGTGTAATCCGCAAGAAATTCTGTGAGAAAATAAAGGAGGAAAAGAAATGAAAAACAGAGCCAGGTTAGGAAAGAAACTGTGTGCGGTTTTGACGTCCTGCGCCCTGCTAGCGACGAGCTGTGCGACATTGCTCAACACAGTCGCCCTAGCGGCGCCAGAAGCGGCAAAAATAGCGCAAGCAGGCTACAACGAAACCCTCAAGCTGCGCTACGACACCATGGCGGGCACCAACTTCTCGGGCAACGCCTACGACAACAACGAGTCGTTCTACAAAGCGCTACCAATCGGCAATGGCCGCATCGGTGCAATGGTGTATGGCAACTACCCGGATGAGCGGTTCGACCTGAATGAAGCGACGTTCTGGAGCGGGGGCCCGGGCAAAAACGACAAGGCCGGGGCAGCGGACAAGCTGGCGCAGGCGCAGGAACTGCTGCTCAACGACCGGTTCAAAGAGGCGGATTCGTTCATCAGCAGCAATATGATCGGCGGAGGAGAGGCCAAATACCAGTCGGTGGGCAACCTGGACCTCAAGTTCGGCCACAACGAGGTGAGCAACTACTCTCGGCAGCTGGACATGAACACAGGCGTTGTCTCGAGCGAGTACACCCATGACGGGAAAACCTACCGCCGGGAATCGTTCGTCAGCTACCCGGACCAGGTGCTGGTGACTAAAATCAGCAGCGACACACCGGGAGCGGTCTCGCTGACCGCACAGTACGGCTGCTCTTTGAGCGGGCAGTACACAGTGGAAAGTGAAGGAACAGACACACTTGTGATGGACGGACACGGAGACAACGGTGCTGGAGTTCCGTTTGCAGTGTGGTTCCAGGCGAGAACCAAGATTCTGAACACCAACGGAAGCGTATCGGCGGGGAAAGACAGCCTGACGGTCAAAGACGCGGACTCGGTGGTGATCCTGACAGCGATCCGGACCAACTTCACCGATTACGAAACCTGCGACACCGACCAGGAAGCGCTTGCGAAGGAAGACATTGCAAAGGCGAGCGCGAAGAGCTACGACGAGCTGTACGAGAACTTTGAGGCGGATTACCGCGAACTGTTCGGACGGGTTGACGTAGACCTGGGCGACGGGAAGGAAAACGACAAACCGATGGCGCAGAGAATCCGAGAGTTTAAAGACACGCAGGACCCGAATATGGTGGAAGTGCTGTTCCAGTACGGACGGTATCTGATGATCTGCGGCTCCCGTGACAGTCAGCCGATGAACCTGCAGGGAATCTGGAACAAGTTCCGCAACCCTGCATGGGACTGCAAATACACAACGAACATCAACTACGAAATGAACTACTGGCCGGCGCTGACGACCAACCTGGAAGAGTGCTTCGAGCCGTTTGTGGAGAAGGCAAAAGCGCTGTCCGAGGCGGGAAACTACACAGCGAGAAATACCTTTGGAATCGAAAAGGGCTGGACGGTGAACCACAACACCGACCTGTGGAATCGGACAGGCCCGATCGACGGAGCGTGGGGCATGTGGCCGGTAGGCGGGGCATGGATCTCCAACCAGCTCTTTGACGCATACAACTTCAACCAGGACCCGGATTACCTGAGCGAGATCTATCCGGTGGTGAAGGGGAGCGCGGACTTTCTGAACGAACTGATGCGGGAAAAAGAGATCAACGGTCAGAACTACCAAGTCGTGGTGCCCAGCAACTCACCCGAACTCAATGCGCCTGGAAACAGCGCAGGGCAGGGAGCATATACCAGCTACTCGGTGACAATGGACAACGGAATCAGCAGAGAGTTGTTCCAGAATGTGATCAACGCATCCGAAGACCTCAATGTGGACGCGGAGCTGCGTTCCACTCTGGAGGACAAAGTGACCATGATCCGACCGGACCAGATCGGAAGCTGGGGACAGATTCAGGAATGGGCGTACGACTGGGACAACCCAAGGGAACAGCACCGCCACATTTCGCACCTGTACAACCTGTTCCCCGGCAACATGATCGGGCTGCGCAGCACCCCGGAACTCTATGAAGCGGCAGCGACAACCCTGAACGCGCGCGGCGACGAGGGAACGGGCTGGTCAGAGGCTTGGAAGCTCAACTGCTGGGCGAGAATGGAAGACGGGGAGCACGCATACAACCTCGTCAAACTCCTGATCTCACCGGTGAACAACAACGGACGACTGTACGACAACCTGTGGGACGCGCATCCTCCGTTCCAGATTGACGGAAACTTCGGCTTTACCTCGGGCATCGCAGAGATGCTGATGCAGAGCCAGAACGACGAAATTCAGCTTCTGCCTGCAATTCCTGCGCGTTGGAGCGACGGTCACGCAAACGGACTGCGGGCCCGCGGCAACTTTGAAGTGGACCAGAGCTGGGCAGATGGCAAGCTGACAAGCGTGACAATCACATCGAACTCGGGCAGCGTCTGCAACCTGCGCTATGGGGACAAGACCCTGTCCTTCCCGACAGTGGCGGGAGCGAGCTACACCCTCAACGGAAATCTCGAATTCACCGAAGGTTCGGCAGGCACACTGAGCAACGTGGCGCTGAACAAAACAGCGACTGGTTCGAACGAAACCTCTGCCGAGGCGGCGAAAGCAGTTGACAACGACGACGCGACCTACTGGGCAGACCTGACAGACAACAGCATGGGCGGCCAGTGGCTGGCAGTCGACCTTGGAAAACAGTACGACATCAGCCGTTGGGTTGTGAAAGCACCGGGAACAGAAGACAGAAACTACATCCCAAGAGACTTCGTGCTGCAAAAGAGCGACGACGGAGTGAACTGGACGGATGTGGACGCAGTAAACGGCAACCAGATGGATATGAACAACCGCAACGTGCCGACGTTTACAGCGCAGTATGTGCGTCTGTACATCAAGACAGCGACGCAGGACAACGCGGGAGGAGCCCGGATCAGCGGATTTGAGCTGTACGGAACCGAGCCAGTGGCAGCGGAAGGAATCGCAATTGACAAAGAGAGCCTGACGATTGACGTAGGAAGCAGCGCACGGCTGAACGCGACAGTGCTGCCGGAAGGCGCGACGAACAAGACGGTGGTGTGGAGTTCGAGCGACGAGAACGTAGCGGCAGTTGGAATCAGCGGAGTAGTGACAGCAGTGGGAGTCGGCAGCGCGACGATCACAGCGACGACAGCGGATGGCAAGCACAGCGCAACCTGCGAAGTGACAGCCGTACCGGTATTGGTGACAGGCGTTAAGCTCGACAAAACATCAATCGAGCTTGAGATCAACCACAGTTCCAACCTTTACGCAACTGTCCTGCCCGCAAACGCGACCAACAAAGCCATCACCTGGGCAACCGGTGATGAAAGCATTGCAACGGTAAGCAGCGACGGCACCGTCACAGCTGTTTCGCAAGGCGAAACTGATATTACCGTGACAACAGCGGACGGACAGTTCACAGCAAACTGCTCTATCAAGGTAGTTCCTTATCAGCCCAAGAATGTCGCCTTAAACAAAGAGGCGACTGCCCCTGGAAACAACCGCAATGAAGAGCCGTCGAAAGCAGTTGACGGCGCGACCTCCACAAAATGGTGCTTCGACGGAAAAGGCAACTGGCTCAAGCTCGATCTGGGCGCTGAATACGACATCAGCCGCTGGGTGGTTGTCAGCGCGGGCATCGCGGAGAGTACAGGCTTGAACACCCGCGGATGCACCCTGCAAAAGAGCGACGATGGTGAAACCTGGGTCGATGTGGACAAGGTGACGGACAACACCGCAACCGTGATGGAACGCGAGGTTGACACCTTTACAGCCCGCTATATCCGTCTGGTTGTAGACGATCCGGTTCAGCCTGGCCAAGCATCCTATCTCACTGCAGCGAGAATCCATGAATTTGAATTGTGGGGCGTCCCGACCCCAGCGACCCTCTCCGGCCTGACCGTGAGCAGCGGCACTCTGAAACCGGCCTTTGATCCGGAGGTACGGGATTACACCGTCCGGGTTCCCAACGACGTCACCGAATTTACCCTCGAAGGAACCGTCAAAGGGCTCGGCACAATCGAGATCGATCACACCGGTATTGAAGTCAATCCGGAAACCGGAGCTTACATGCTTCAGGAAGGCGAGAACAAACTCCGTCTCGACGTTGTCACCGAGGGAACCCTTGTTACACAATCCACCACTGTCACAGTCATCCGGGAGTCGGTTGTAACCGATGCCGACAAGACGATCCTCAACAAGGTTCTCGAGAAAGCGGAGGAGCTCTACACAAGCGATGAATATCACAATGCCATTTCGAGTGTTCAGGAAAGCTTCCTGGCAGCCCTGGAATACGCACGGGAAGTCTCGGAAAAATCCTCCTACACCCAAAAAGAAGTGGACGCAGCGTGGATTCACCTGATGACAGAGATTCACAAACTCGGCCTTATGCAGGGCGACAAGAGCGCTTTAATTGAAAATTACGAACTCTACAGCAACATCGACCTCGGGCTCTACATCGACGATGACGCCAAGGCAAACTTCATTGCCGCGCTGGCTGCTGCCAAAGCGATGATCGACAATCACGATGCAGTACAAAGCGAAGTGGACGCTGTCAATGACGCCCTTGTGGCCGCAGCGGAAGCACTGACCAAACGGGGAGACAAAACTGCCCTTCAGACATTGGTCAACAGTACCCTGGAGTATGATGAAAACAACTACGCAGTTGGCTGGGATGCATTTGAAACCGCGCGTGATGCTGCAAATGCAGTCCTTGCAGACAACAACGCGACGCAGGACGCTGTCAATGAAGCAATGGATGCTCTGCTCACAGCAGTGCTCAACCTGCGCTACAAAGCAGATAAAGAGATTCTCAATCAAGTAATTGGACAGGTAAAGGCGCTCGATCTCAGCGGCTATACCCCCGAGAGTATTCTGGCTTTGAACGCGGCGCTGCAAAAAGCGGAGGAGACGGCAGCGGACGAAAGCCTGAGCCAAGAGGATCAGCCGTTTGTTGATCAGGTGCTGAGTGATTTAAACAAAGCGGTTGCAGGGCTTACGCTTTTAGATGGAACTCCCGCAAAGCTGAGTGTGGACGGTGACGGAAACATCACAGGAGCATCTGCCTCGGCCAAAACTGGCGAAGCTTCACCAGTTTCTGCAATGGCAGTTGCAGCGTTACTTGCAGGAGCAGCGGTGGTCCTGAACCGTAAAAAACGCAAATAAATTCATGCTGAATCGTTTCATCCCTTCTCTTTAGGTCTTACATACAAACAGCAGCCTGCTTTTTCTTCCTACAAAAGCAGGCTGCTGTTTTATGGCTTGCACTGAACGGGTAATGTGACAGACAAGTCGAAGAAAAAATAGCAGAATTGGCTGGACGCTGAACCGCACAGACCTTGGACTCAAAATAAAGCGGTTCGGAACGTAAAATGGAGGGAGTTTTGACGAGGAGACAGGTTTTATCGCAATCCTTACGCTGTCGGCAACAGACCAAAACGATAGATTTTATCAACAGGTGGGGGAAATGCACTGACCCGATTTTCGTGCTCTGAAAGATGACCTGGTGTGATAGACGGAATGTGAAGACATCCTGCAAGTCAATGGCCAGTTTCCCGGGGGAGCAATCTTTTATTCCGAGCTGCCCTTGCAGTAAAAGCATATTCTGTGGTGTTTCCAGCGATGGACAAAGAGTTCATGAACGGGAACACTCATGTAACGAAAAGCAGGATCAAAGAGCTTCCTATAAAGGATCGCGATCCTTGACGTGAGGGCAGGCCGTAGGACCTGGCCCCCCCACTGATCGACTGATATCCGCTCTAGAGAGGGGTATCCTGGAATCGAGGGACGGTATGGCAAGCAGCAATCCCTGCAACATCCTGCTTTTCTCACGCTGAGACTGTATACGATTACATCATTAAGTGGAACGCCCGCATCACCTGTGCCGCCGATTAAAAAAGGCGCACGTTTTTCGAGAATCCTGGTCTGTAACGACGATTTGAAACTGGAGTCATTCATCGTATTGACAAAATAGTGTGAATCTTTTGGACAAGGCAATCGCCCGGAAGAAACGTCTTCCGGGCGATTGCCTTATGTTCAGAATAGTATCGGGGGATAAGCTTTATCTCTTTTTCTGAGAGGTGATCGCCGCAGCGGATGCCAGCAGAAGGGCTAAAACAATACCAGCCGCCGGCGTTGCATCGCCTGTTTTTGCATTGCTGCCTGCACTTGTCACTGTCTGGTCTCCCCGCATGTCGGGAGAAGGAGTGGAGGAATCAACCGGCACAAGATTGCGTATCGCATCGTTCAGTGCCTTGGCCGCGTCGGTTACCTCTGTCTGTGTCGCATTGGGGTTGTCGTTCACTGTTTTGGCGGATTGGTTCGCAGCGTTAAACAATTCCATGCTTTGAGTTGTATAAGCGTCTGCATTGACCGCAGAAGCTTCTGCGAGCACAGCTTGGAGTACGCTTTTATCCGCCCGATAGCGGAGGTTCATCATGACTTCAAGCAGCGTCTGTTCCGCGTCGGCAACGTCAGCAGCCAGTGCGTTCGGGTCGCTGTAGGTGTCTTTTGCCGCTGACAGCGCCGCAGAAAACGGTTCGGCTGTCACAGGGGTGTAACGGTCTATTGTTTTCAAGAATTCCTCCGCTGTTTCAATCAATTGACCCAGAGTTGTCTTATCGCCGCGCACAAATCCAAGTTTATGGATTTCTGTCAAGAGGTCTTTCCACGCCTGATCCACAGCATCCTGTTTTGCATGCAGCTCAGCGTTTACCATCCGGGCATGTTCCAGTGCTTCAAGATAGCTTTTCTGCACCTGCTCGATGGCGTTTTCATATTCCTCTGACGCATAGCGGTCTTTTGCATAAGCGAGCACTGCGGTGAGAATTGTTTTGTCCGCAAGCTGTTCCTCGCCCGTGCGAATCACAACCTGCATATAGGGAACCAGCTGGGTATCCAGCAGGCCGAAGGATTTGTTTTGGCTTCCACTGTACTGCGAGCCAGGATTTTCATAGAGCACGCGGTTGATCATAGTTGAGGTCAGTTCCACCGAGATGGTGTTGGAGCCGGACTGCAGATAACGGCCGATATCCACCGAATCTGCCGACTGGTCGACTGGGGGAAGCGGACGGCCATTGACGGTAATTCCCGTGATCATATCGGTATTGTGAGAGAAGTTGAGCTGATAGCCCTGGGTGTTTTCCCAATTCTGCGGAAGGGTAAACTCTGTGGAATAGGTTCCGATTCCGATGACGTTCTGCATGCTCTCCACCCCCAGCTCAGCGAGCTGTTCGGCGGTTGCGGGAAGGTTTTCCCACAGGATGAGTGGAATGTTTTCAAACGATACTGTGGTTTTTTTGGAAACAGTCAGGTCTGTTTGATTTGCCTCCTCATCCGGTCCCCAGCTTTCGAGGTAGAGATTCCAGCTGTTGAGCGGAATCGGATCTCCGATTTCCTGAAGATCGGTTGTGGTGCTGAGCCCGTCGGAAAATACCGTTTTGTAGCTTCCCGCTGCTTCAGCGCGCAGCACAATTGCTCCGTCCTCATAGGCAGTCGTTCCGTCCGAGCTGACTACGTGGAATTCCTTGGTTTCACCAAATGCCGTCTGATCCGAGGCGATTGCAACAAAGACAGCCTGTCCGTCCTGAAGGGCGAGCGTTGTCTCAACGGCGTTGTCGCGCTGGGCATATGCCGCTGCCGGGGTAATTTCTCCAGTCCAAGCGTCGAGCAGGTAAGGGGTGCCGCTGCCTTGCAAGGTTACATTGAGAGTTACACCCTCCCCACTGTTGTTGTAGAGGAAATAATAGTTGGTGCCATCGCTGTCCTGACGCAGGATGGTGCGCACCATCGGAGCTTGGTAGGAGGCATAGGGGGTGATTCCGTTTTGCTGCATCCAGGAGACCACCTGTTGCTGGGTATCCACCTGTCCGACCGTCTCGTAGGAGAGAAGTTGCTCCATTTTGCTACGGATTTGCTCATCCGTGCCGGTCACACCTGAGCCTGTGAGAGATGCGTCGCTGCCAAAAACGGCGGACGGCAGCTGGCCGCAGAGGACAATCGGCAGACCGGCCTCAGCAAACGTGAGCAGTGCGTCGGCACTTTCGAGCGAGATGGCGGGGAGGTTGTTGACGACGAGCGCCTTGTAGGCAGGCCCCGACTCATTCAGTCGTTTGTTGGTGACGGTTGCGCTGTCATAGGTCAGCAGACCGGGGGTGAGAAAATCATAGCTGTAACCGTTGTCGAGCAGTCCGGTATACTTGGACTGATCCTGTTCGTTTTGTCCTGCGCCGTCCGGCGTTTGTGTCCGGTAGCCGTCAGTGTCAAAAATGGCGACATCCATTTTAGGGGTTCCGTTTTGAAGAATGGCCTGGGAGCGCGCGATGTAGTCGGAGAGGATATCCACCTTTTTCCAATAGGGCTGGCGGCTTCCCCACGCGCCAGCAACCAGAGGGAATGCGTGCCAGCCGGGCCAGAAGTCCTTGTCGCCGTGCACCGGGTCGTTTATATTTTCGGTATTCGCATAAGGGGATCCGTGAATAATCAGGCGGTTGACTCCTGCTGCAAAGTTGTTGTTGATGGTGCGGGTGGCATCCGTCCAGTCAAGGGCGTAGGCTTTTCCGGCGTCTGCAAGCGCTTCATCCGACAGATAGGTCTTTCCGCTCATGTGCACGCCGCCGGCAACCGCGCGGAAGTGGTCATAGGAGGTGCCGAACGCGAGGGATTCTCCTTCCGCAACGTCGAGATTTGCAGCGGCGAGGCCCACGTCGAGATAGAATCCGCTGGTCGAATAGGCCTGTGCGCGGTAGCCCATGTTGAGGGTGTTTTTGGCCCAGCTCTGCAGTTGGGCGACGTGCTCGTTGAGATAAAGCTCGTTGAGGGTTTTGTCAATATCCGCGGCAAACCGGTCCTGATCCCCCTCGCTGGAAACAAATTTTGTCCCCTGTGCCGTCGCGCTCATGACAAACGGCAGATAGGGGGTGATGTCATAGTCGAGATAGCGCTGCACCGAATCAATCATATTCTGGTTCCAAAATTTTGTGCTGCACACGTTTTCTAGGGAATCCTCAAAGAAATCCCCTCCCTGTGCCTGCATGAGGGAAGTCAATTGTTCATTGAGAATATTTTCCTCCCAATAACCCGTCAGCGCATTGGAGGCCAAGGTGCTGAACTCATCTGTGACGACCGCTACGTTGGGCATGGAGGCGGCGATGGGGAATATTTTTGCGAATTTCAAGAGGGTCTCTCCCGTGCCCCGGCGGTAGAAACCAAAGAGAACCCAGTCGCCTTCCTGCAATTCTTCCCCTTCGGAAGAGTAGCCCGCGAGTTCGCTGACCTTTGAAAGGTCAGTTTCATAATACTGCTGCACATCCTGGAGTTTGGCACGTGCACCCCATTCGGAGGTGTTGATCGACAGTCCGGCGTCTGCATAGAGCTGGGCTGTGTAACTGTCTGTCTCATCCGGGATGCCGGCTGGGGTCGTTTTTCCAGTTTCAGAGGTATAGGCACTGACATCTTTGACGGAATCGAAATCAAGCACGACCCCTTCCTCTGTAACGCTCTGGACCTGTGCGATTGTCGCGGCTTCATAGCGGTTGTTGAAGATAAAGGAGGAACCCGTGTCGACTGCGAGTTTCTGTGCAGGCAGCGGGAGGCCAACCGTTTCGCTGCCGCTGTGCAGCTTGGTGTAGGCGTACTGGATTTCCTGCGAGGCCTCCTCGTCGTTGGGGTCAATTGTGTTGAGCGCGACCGGCCAAGCGCTGTTGATCGTCACATCCACCTTAAACTCCCCCGGTAATTCTGCGGCGATTTCATACACATCGATGAGAGTTTGCCGCCACTGCTCGGAGCCCCAGCCGTACTCCCCGATGTCGTCGCTGTCATTTTTCGCGTAGGGGACATGGGCGATTTCCACCCCTCCAAACCCTGCTTCATAGATCTCGGTGAGCTCTTTGGTGAGTTGTTCCCGCGTGGTAGCGGCATCGGGCAGCCAGTAGCGGAACATCCCCTTTGCGTGGACGTCGGGGTTCTGAAACAGGCTGACGATCCCGCCGTCTGTTTCTGTCTGTGCGGTGACTGGCAGACTGCCCAGGCAGGTGGCTGCCATAGCGGCGGACAGGAGCAGGGCGAGCACCCTGCTTAATTTTTTGACTTTCATCTTTTCTTCATCCTCTCTGATCCAATTGGTTTGTGCTTGCGCAACTGTATTTTAGCATAGAATTCATTCTAGCAACATTGCACTGGGTATGATTGCGCATTGCATTGGGTCATGATTTACAAATGGAGCTTATGTGTTGACGAAATTTTGATTGAATTGTATAATGAAAAGCAGGAGGGGAAAAACGATGAGATTTGACATGGACCGATACCTTGAACTCGCAGGACAGGAAATTTCACCTCAGTCGTTTACAAGGGTCTTTTCGGAAGAACAAAGTTCGAAATCCACATGGCGAACGTTCAAAAAGGAGGATTTGTTCCACCAGAATCCTGATTTTAACGTCTCCTTTCACCATGAGCCGCTTGTGCACTCGATTGTCGAGGAGTGGCATAAGCCTGCCCCAGAGCATGCAATTCTTCACAACCACGACTTTTTTGAAATAGTTTATGTTTATTCAGGAAATTTTTCCAATGTATTTGAAGGCAAAACAATTGAGCAGACAGAGCAGACTCTTTTGTTTTTAAATCCCTTTGCGCTCCACACCCTGTTATCGCAGGAGTATTCTGATATAGCGATTAACATCATGCTCTCACCTAAAATTGTGGAGCATACCTTTTTGCAGCTGCTGGGTGGAAACAGCGTTCTCTTTCACTTTTTTCTCGATTCGATTTACGGCACGCATAAGAATACCTATTTGGCCTTTGCCGTCACATCCGAGATTTCTGATATCATCCAGCAGATTGTTTCGGAGTTTTTTGAACGCAAACCGTTTTTTGAACAGGTCCTTGTCGCAAAATTGACTGACCTGTTCGCCCATCTTGCGCGTAATTACACGAGTGTTTCACAGATAAAAGAGCCGGCGTGCTCCAATCAGATCACAGGTATCTTGGAACATCTTCGAGTTCATTATGCAACCGCAACCCTGGAGTCGGTGGCAGAAGCCTTCCACTATTCGCCGAAATATCTCTCATCGTTCATCCGCCAGCATACCAAAAGAACATTCTCACAAATAATTTACGACCATAAGCTGAAAAATGCCTGCAATTACTTGGCAAACTCCACTTTGCCAATTGAAGCAATTAACGGTATTGTGGGCTATAGCAGTACGAACAACCTCTTTCGAATTTTTAAAAGAGAATTTGGCATTTCTCCTTCCGAGTACCGGCGGCAGCATCAGCCGGCATAGAACGGTGTTTTCAACCGGAGGATAATTGCGTAAATTTTTTGGGGAATGACAGTCACTGTCACTCCTTTTTGTATGAAGAAAAGAGCCATGCAACTTGTTCAACCGTGCATGGCTCTTTTCTATCATCTTTTTTATGTGAATATCGTTTTATTGCTTTGAGCGTTTTCTCAAGAAAACTACTGCCGCACCGGCCAAAGTCAAACCTACAATCCCAGCAAAGGGAGCTGTTTCCCCGGTTTTTGCATTGCGCCCGCTCGCTGTCACATTGTCATTCCCTTGCAAATCGGTGTTCGATACAGGGACCATGGGTTTTAATCCACAAATCGCAATTTGCAGCTCTTCAACAGCATTGTCGACCTCCATTTGGGTGGCATTCGGATGATCAAACGCCGCTTTTGCTGCGTCCTTTGCCGCATAAAAGGAGGTTACACTCTCGGCAGTATAGAGTGAAATGTCCACTCCCGCGGCATTCTCCAGTGCGGACTGAAGAAGGGATTTATCCGCTTTCAGGCGAAGATTCAGCATTGCATTGAGCAGTTTTTCACCCGTTTGCTGGATCTCCTGTTGCATAGCATTGTCTTTTTCACTGATCAATTTTTGAGCCGTATCCAGCGCTTGGATGAATTCTGCCTGCCCTTTTTCGACGAATTGATTTAAGTCATAGCTCTCCGCCGCTTGTACGAGCGTTTCCAACGAGCGAATGTCCCCTTTGACAAATCCCAGCTTGTGAATTTCGCTGAGCAAAGCCTGCCATGCTTGATCCACTTCTTGCTGGGCTGCCGCTGGATTGTCCGCGACTGTTTGCGCGTTTTTCAGAGTTTCTCGGAAGGACTGTTGTACAGACAAAATGACCTGGTCAAACGCCGGATCTGCCAGTTGCTGTTTTGCGTACGCAATCACGGTGTTTAAGATTTGCTTGTCCTGCAGGGCAATCTCGGTCACACGGTATGGGGTCAGTACCACCGGGCCCATCATGCCGTATTCATCCGGGTTGCGTCCATCCAATGCATGGGCGTCCAAAACAGCGTTGAGCAGGGTGGAGGCCACCTCTACGGTGATGGTATTTTCACCAGCTTCCAGGTATTTTCCAATGTCAATGGTGGTGTTGATCTGGCTTGCAGGTACGACGTTTCCATTCACTTCTATCTGATAGCTGTCCACTACGTCCCCTAAACGGATCAGCGCCCCGCTGCCCTGTTCCCAGCCCTGCTCCAGGGAAACTGTTGTCGTATATCTTCCGATTCCGGATACCTTCTCCAAACCCGGAATTTTATTCCACGGTTTGAGTCCATCGATGGTTCCAACCTGAAGAATGGTTTTGTTTGTCTCGGTAGGTGTTTCTCCCTCTGTCCAGCTTTCAACCGACAGATCCCATTCCGAAAGCGTGATGGGCTGGGCGACCTGACTGGTGGTTACCGTCACAGTGTTTTGATTGCTTAAGGTCAGTGTTTCTGTGCCCGATTCAAAGGATTTTGCAACGAGCTGGTTGTGCTCGTTGTATTCTGTGCTTAAATTTCCCTTTATCACATGAGGCAGATCGTTTTGTCCCCAATCTTCCTCGGTCAATGCGATCGTAACAGAGTCGTTTCCGGCAATGGTTACAGGAATCGTCACAGTATTGGCTGACCGGGTATACTGGCTGACCGGGGTTGCCTCCCCTGTCCAGCTGTTCAGAAAGTAGGGGGTGCCTGATCCCTGCAACGTGACTTCAGTGGTGACCGGCTGAATTTCTTTGGCTGCCGGATAATTTTTCGCATTGCCTTCGTTGTACAAATAGTAGAAATCAGTGGTGTCTGTACGGCGATGGACATTTACAATACAGCTTTGCTCTTTATACGATGCATCCGCGGTAATTCCGAGCTGCCGCAAAGCCTGGGGAACCGAGTCGGTGTCCGCCACCTGCTTGACAGAGGGATAGGTGACGAGTTCTTGCATCATGCCGGCGATGTCGGTGTTGTCGCCAAAAGCATCCGCAGAGGGGGATTCTCCGACGATGACAATGGGGAGTCCCTTTTGGGCGTAGCTCAAAATTTGGGTTGCCGCGGGGGTTGTCAGCGTTTGCTGCTGATTTAAAATCAGCGCTTTGTAGGCGGGCCCGGATTCATCCAGCCTTCCGTTGCGAACCGTCGCGCTTTCGAGTGACAGCGCTGAGGGACTGATGAAATCATAGGTAAAACCCTGCTGCTGCAACTGATTGTCGTCCTGGTAAATGTCTGACCTTCCCACGTTCCAATATTCATGCTCATAGATTGCCAAATCGACTTTTGCTTCGCCTTGGCGCAGGATGTATTGATTTCGGGCAATAGAGTCGGTGTAGTTTCTCGCGTGCTGCCAGCTGGGCAGGCGTTCTCCCCAGCTGTTGGACCAGGAGTCAACGCCAAATCCCTCGAAGCCAGGCCACTTGGTGCCCTGTACATAGCCGTTTTCGTTGCCTTCCCCTTCATACTGGCCGTTGTAGGAGTATCCGTGAAAGACGATCTGGTTGACACCGCCCGCGAAGGCGCGCTGCACATGCCACATCTGGCTGTCCCAGGTCTGCTGGTAGTTGCCCGGGCTGTCCTCCCCGTTCCCCTGCGGGACATGGATTTCGTGGCCGCCTAAATTCAGGTGCAGCATTCCCTCTGGGGAAGCTTCAATGGAATAAATCTGTTTGTCCGCCATGTGGGCTGCGCCGGACTGGAGGCGATAAAAGTCGATGACATCAGCGCTGTAGAGTGTTTCGGTTTCGGGGATGTCCACATACATGGCCGTCTGCGCAAGCTCCAAGCTCTTTCCGTAGGAGGTTTGGTAGCGCAGCTGCACCCCGTGTTTGTCGCAAAACTCCGATAGGGGATTGAGGTGGTTTTCAATGTAGAGCTGGGTCAGCGTGTCCCTAAAATCATTTTTCAGGGCGTCGTTGTTGCGGTTGAACTGAAAATCCGGCTGAGGGTTTGCCGACTGATTGCCCAGGGAATCGGTGTCGTATACAGCGGGCAAATAGGAGGAAAAATCATAGTTTTTAAACTGTTTGAAATCATCGAGCAGGCCGATGGTCCAATCCAGATGGGTTTGGAATTCCAGGGAATCGATAAACAGTGCGGAAGCATTTTGAAAATCATCCCCGTAATAGGGGAGCAGATTGTTTTCCCAATAGTCAATGATTGCCTGGGCGCCGCCTTCCCCAAAGTGATCAACCTGGTAATTGTCATAGGTCCGGTTTCCAGAAGGGTGCTGCCACCAGCCGAACAGGACATATTCCCCCTCCTCTTCCGGCGTAAACTCCACTGTATAGTCGGTTGGGTCCTCACTGTTGTGCACGACCTGTGTTTCCAAATCCAAGGTTTTGGCAGAATCATAATCCAAAACAGCGTTTTCTTTCTCCGCGTATTTCGCCACTGTGACGGCCATTAGAACCGGGGTGCCGGCGTCGAGTTCTTTTGCGACCGGCACCTTGCCGCGATAGGGGTTTTCTTTGGTGATTCCGTCCACGTGGTTGCCGTCAAGCTCCATCTGAGCGCCCGACTTGGGGTCATCTAAGTTCTGAATGGACGGAAGCGCCAAGGGCCAGGCAGGAGTCATGGTAAAATCAATGGTAAAGTCGTACTTTCCCGCCACCTGCAGCATATGACGAATCATTTCATTCCACTGTTGCGTTCCCCAGTCAATCGAGCTCCCATCCTTTCCGCCCGAAGAGACAGGGACAACTTCTGCTCCTCCAAACCCAGCATCCGACATGGATTTGATTTCAGCCTCGATTTCCGCTTTTGTCATATGGGAGCCTGGGATCCACCATCTGGTTTTCGGGCGGTTTTGTCCAGAGGGATTTTGAAATTCCTGTAAGAATGGACTGGTCTGTGTCTCTGCTTCTTTTTCTGCAGAAGACGCCCATACAGAGCCCGTGCTCCCCATCATCAGGATTGCCAATAGGACGACAGCTCCTTTTTTCACGCGATTCCTCATTTTCTTTCCTCTCATTCTCTCAAAACTCACCTGATCAGGGCATTCTTGTGGTTTGTAGCTATTTCCATTGACATGTCGATGTTTGTATTATACAATAGTTACAACCAAATGGATAGCTCATTACCAGCAAAGATCCTATAGCATTTTCGGCAAGCGGGGAGGGGAAGCAGTGGAGCAGTTACTCAATCAAATACAGCAGTATGTTGACCAGCACCGGACAAGTGAGTTCCCGTTTTTCTCCAAAACGCCTCCTTATGATCCCAAAGAGCGTGTTTATCAGGGAATCCGCTACCATACTTTTCTGGAAAGCCGGTATTTTCATTCTGACCAGACCATTCTTGTCGCTGTGGAGCAAATCACTGACTTTGATAAAGCATACAATTTGTGTGGACGGCAAAAGGACATGCACAACCACGAGTTTTTCGAGCTTTTTTATGTGTATTCCGGAACCTGTATCTGCACCATTGAAGATACCCCGGTAACTTTCCACCAAGGGGACATTGGGCTTTATTCCCCGAAAGCGATTCACTGTGTGCAGACGCCCGACGACGGGGATGTAATTATCAACGTCCTCATCCGCAAAAAGCTGTTTGACCAGACGTTTCTCAGCATGTCAGAGGACAACGACTTGATTACCGGATTTTTTATCGATGCCCTGTACAATCCCAAAAGCAACCAGAAATATGTGGTGTTTAAAAAAGAACAGATGACGGTGAGCCCTTGGATTGTGGTACTCATGCTGCATGAGTACCAGAGGAACAACATGTTCTGTCAAAAAACGCTGACGTCTTATCTGATCTGCCTTTTGTCTGACCTCGCGTGCTGCTATACCAACCGTCTGTCTCACACCTCTCTGCAGCACAACAGCAGCATTGATATTTCTTCTCTTCTTTCCTATATCAACACAAATTGTCAAACTGTTACCATTGAAAAACTGGCGGAAGAATTTCATTACTCTGTCCGCTCGATCAGCAGCTTTATTCAAAGAGAGACAGGAAAATCATTCCGGCAGCTGCTGCAAAGCTACCGGTTGCAGCTCGCCTGCCGCTATCTGACCAAGACGGATATTCCGCTGAGCGATCTCTCAGAGCTGGTCGGCTATTCCCACAGAAGCTCCTTTGAACGATCTTTCAGGGAGTATTTCCACGTCACACCCGCGCAATACCGCAAGACTTACCGGAATGATTAAAAAAGTGCAACATCGGACGCCTGACCGGATTGTAGGCAAGGAAGCTTTGCGGGGAGAGCGGATAGTGGATTCGCTTGACCGCTTTCTGTCCAGCAGTGCGGTCCCTTGTGTTTTCTCAGAGTTGTCCCCGCATTCCTGTGGGTATTACGCGATCCTTTGCAACCCTGCGGATCCAATCTGTACACCCTGTGCAACAAACTCTCTGCCGTAAAATAAACCATTGTCTTAATCCTAACTGAACAGAATGAGTCAAGCCCGGCTGCGCCCCCATCGGCAGAGCCGGTGATTTCCATCACAAGAAAAGAGCCCAACCTAGTTTGTTGGGCTCTTTTGATTTCTATATTTTATTTTTTTCAAGGGGGAAAGCCTTATTTTTTCTTTCTGACGAGAAACAATCCAGCGCCTGCAAGGGCGAGCAGAGAAAAGACAACTGCAACGGATGCATCCCCCGTTTTTACATTGCCGCTTCCAGTTCCCAAGGTGTTGTCCCCCTGCACCCCTGTTTGCCGACCTGGAAGGTTGACAGCTTGCAGTCCGTCAATCGCTTGCTGCAGCGCTTTTGCCGAGACATCCACTTCTGACTGTGTTGCATCGGGGTTGCTGAAAGCCAGTTCTGCCAAATCTTTTGCAGCATCAAAGGCCTGCACGCTTTCTGAAATATAAAGGGAACGGTCGATTTTTGCAGCCTGCGAGAGCACTCCTTCCAGGATGGATTTATCCGCTTGATACCGGAGATTGAGCATTGCCTGGAGCAAGTTGCTTTCAGCTGCAGAAACGTCGCCCTGCATCGCATTCGCGTCGTTGTAGACGCCTTTGGCCGCATTGAGCATCTCGGTAAAAGGGGCTGCGGTTGCCGGCGTGTACCGACTGATGTCAGCCTGAAACTCCTCAGCTGTTTGAATGAGAAGTTTCAGTGATGTCTTATCCCCCCGCACAAAGCCGAGTTTGTGAATTTCAGTCATCAGGGTCTGCCAGGCGAGATCGACTTTTTGCTGCGCCGCATTGTCATCGCTGTACACTTCTTTTGCCTGTTGCAGCGCTGATGCAAAGGATTTCTGCACATCAGGGATAACCTGGTCAAAGGCAGGAGAATCCGCCTGTTGCTGCGCATAATTGATTACTTTTTCCAGGATGCCTTTATCGACCTGGGGAACGCGCAGAGAGACCTGGCGGTAAGGGGTGACGGTGACAGGGCCGATCAAGCCGAATTCCTGAGTATAGTTTGATTTCACATTGGCCAGATTGGAGGTCACCTGCACTGTGACAGTGTTTTTGCCCGCCTGTAAATAGCGGCCAATATCCACATGGTTCGAGAGTTGGTCACTATTGGGGATGGAGAGACCGTTGACTGTCAGCTGCATCGTATCTGAGACCCGGCCAAAATCAATCTCTGCGCCTAAGCCGGTATCCCATCCTTCGTCGAGATCAAATGTTGTTGTATAGGTCGCAACGCCAGCGGCATCCTGCAATCCCTCCAACTCGTTCCACGGTTTGAGGCCGTCGAGTTCGTAGGGGCCAAGTTCTGTTTTTAACGTATCAAGAGGGGTGTCTCCCTGTGACCAAGAGGAGAGTGTCATCGTCCAGCGGTCAAGGGTAAACGGCTGCGGGGCCTCTTCTATCTTCACGCTTGCGGACAGACCGTTGTCAAAGGAAGCGGTGTATTCTCCTGCACGGGCAGCGCGCAGGGCGAGGGAATCCCCATCAAAAATCGCCTGGTCAGCCGTGGTGTCGGTGATATGGTGTTTCGGGGTGTTGTCGTTCCATCCATCCTCAGCGAGTGCGATGAGCAGATTGCTGTTGGGGTGCAGGTCAACTGACAGGGTGGTACAGCCATCCTGTTGGGTGTATTGAGCAACCGGGGTGATCTCGCCCGACCAGGGATCGAGCAGATAAGGCCGTCCCTCTCCTTTTAAAGAGACTTTTTGAGAAATCGGGTTGTTCAAGTCTGAATTGTAAAGGTAATAGTAATCTGCATCGCTGTCGGTGCGGTGGAAGGAGAGTAAGGCCGAGGGTTCCTCTTTTGCTGTGTCAGGGACAACCTTTTTCTGCACAAGCGCCTCAGTGATTCCCTGACGGGAGTCGGCGACAGCGACTGTGGGAAGCTGTTTGAGCTGCTGCATGACAGAGGCAAGCCGCTGCTGCTGTTCGAGCATCCCCTGCTGCGAGCCGCTGAATGTCCCGGTCAGGCTTGGCGCCTCACCGATGATGACAACAGGAAGTCCAGCCTGTGCAAATCCGAGTATTTTTTCCGCCGTATCCACCGGCATACTCGACGCAACTGTTCCGCCGCCTTCACCGGTAAAATTGCGTTGGTCTAAAATGAGCGCTTTGTAGGAAGGGCCGTCCGCTGCGAGCACCATGCGTCCATCCTGTTCCGTCACCACCGCATGATCCAGGTCTAGTAGTGCGGGAGAGGTAAAATCGTAGGTATAACCCGCCTTTTCGATCTCATTGAGCGTCCAGTCAAACGCTTGGTATCCCTCATAGTTGTAGTTGCGGTACACCGCGAGATCGATGTCCGCCTGTCCCTTCTGCATCACGTACTGTACGCGGGAGAGATAATCGGTCATCTGATCAATGTGTTCCCACATCGGGGTTTTGTCATCCCATTCGTTCGGAAAATTGCCCATACTCATGAACGAGTCGCCCGGCCAGGACTGCATCATGCTGCTTTTGTAGGAAAAGCCGTGCATGACAATCCGGTTGACCCCGGTCGCGAGCTGGCGGTTGTAGTGGTACAGAAGACCCGCATCCTCGTTTCCGTTTTCGGTATACACGTAGTTGCTGCCGTCGTCTGACCAGTAGGGACCGTTCTTTCCGCTTCCAGCGCGGTGTGAACCGGTCCAGGTCTGCGCCCAGGCGAGGCTGATGACAGCCGCGGACTCGGTGGAGTACAGCCCGCTTCCGTTCATGTGCACCACACCGCTCTGCGTCCGGTACATATCCAGTGTGTCTTTGTGTCCCCACGACTCGGTTTCCACAATATCAGTTGCCAGACTCGGCTCGGTGACCTCCATGCATGCACCGTACACCTGGTAGCGAAGCTGCATGTTGTGGGAATTTGCCCAGTCGCGAATGACTGAGACATGGTTTTCAGTGAACAGTTCAGTGAGCGTTTTGTAAAAATCCTCCCGCACCTGGCTGCCTGCTGATCCAAAATCAAAATCCGGCTGTGCATCTGTCTCTTTTTGATGAGAATAGTAGGGGTAATACCCCGAGATGAAAATAGCCGGCAGATAGGGCGTCAGGTCATAACCGCGCCGCAGCTTGAATTCTTCGAGCAGATTTTTACTCCAAAAAGCGGACTGGTCCTTATCCTTTTGACCGAGTTCGAGGGAATCACAAAAGATACTCCCCCCGTTGTTTTCGTAAAGGGACGCGAGCTCTCCCGCCATCAAAGCGCTGTCCCAGTATCCTGTCACCGCCTCGGTTGCCTGCTTGCTGAAGTGGTCGATCACCGGGGATGTGTTGCCTTTTGCTGATATTCCCTGACGGTACAGATAAAAGAGTGTCCAATCTCCTGTTTCCGGAGCTGTCCAGCTCAGGCTTGCACCCGAAACATCCGAAGATGTCTCTAACCCGATCACAGAGCTGGTGATATCCCTCACACTCTCGGGGTCATATGTTCCGTCGACCTGTTTGGCCGCAGTGACGGCGACCAGTTCGTAGCGCCGATCGGCTTCAAATTGTTCATCGGGGAAGGGGAGGCGATCTGTTTGATAGGTCATTTGCTCCTCTGTTGCGGTGAAGGCGACGTTTTTATAAAACAATCCCTGCTCGCTGCGCACATCGTCCGGATCGGAGACCGCTGGTGTTTTGACCGGCCAACCCTGGCCAATGGTAAAATCGAGGGTAATCCCGCAGTCTGCGGCTTCCTCGAGCGCC